>CACYCR010000030.1 GCA_902772935.1 Oscillospiraceae bacterium | reverse complement strand
AGCGGGGTGGGCTGCGGCGCTGCTGCAGCCGGTACCGCCGCGGGGGGTTCGTCCGGCGCAGGCGGCAGGGCGTCTGCTTCGTCCGGCAAAGTGATGTCAACCTGCTGTGCAGCAGACGCATAATCCGTGTTGTAAAGATTGATGGTTCCGACCGGGAACAGGTGCCGGTTTTCAATGGCCCATTTTGCCGCGTCTGCAGAAAGCGGGCTGGAGGCGTTCCAGGATTTATACTGGATCATATCTCCGATATTGATGATAATATCGGTCAGGGATTCGCCCGCGCCCCAGATGTCTCCTATGCAAATCTGGCCGTCGCGGAAGTTCGGGTGCCAGATCGGCGTCAGGATCCTGCAGATCGGTTTATATCTCGGATAATCCGCGTGCAGCGTGATCTCCACCTCGTGCCGGCCAAGCGTTTCAATTCTGCCGTCCGGAAGCAGATAGATCCCGTTCACAAAATAGGTGACATGATATTGCTCCGGCGGCTCGGTACCGACCGGTGTGACCTTGATAAATTGGTGGCCGGCAAAGTCTTTCATCACCTGCTCATAGTCAGACATCAGTCTGCGCATTCTTGCTGTCATTTCAACTTCCTCCCGGCTTTTCAGCCTCTCATAGCGTTTAATACCTTCATGCAACTGTCGAGCGGAATGTTCTTCGCGGCGTCCACAATGCCGCCCATAACGAGAATATCCGCATAATCCTTCGTTGAAAGCTCCGTTTTGATCGTGCCGACAACCGCTTTGTCCTTTGCGGGCCAATACTGAATACCGAGAATGGAATCATCTCCGTATTTTGAATAAATGTCAACGCGATCCTCTGCGCGGCAAATGCAGATAAAGGCGTCATAATGGATCGATCCAATTTCGATCGACCCTTCGCTGTCGCCTTCCAGCAGGAAACACATGAATGCCGTTGCCGCTGCCGTATTGTCTTTGCCGAACCAGCCCGCCGCCGTTTCACGGAAAAGCGATACCCTTGTGGTTCCGATTCTTTTGTAATTCGGAATCAGATAGTCGGAGATGTGCGTCAGAACCTCATATTTTTCTTCTGCCTGCAGCAGCCGGTCGCTGTTTTTCACCTGCTTCTGCAGTTGCTCATCCAGCGCGTCGAACGCTGCGCGCGCCGCATCAATGGTTTCTTTTCGGAGCGTGTCGTCTGCGTCGATTTGATTAATCAGGCGTTCCACGTTTTCAATCTTCAAAGTCTGAAGCGTTTCCTCCGCCTTTTCCAATGTGTCGTGGTTCAAAACCTGCGCCTTCTTCTCTTCATCCAGCGCATCATATAATTCTTTGGCGGTCCGAATGGCATCCTCACTGTCCAGATTGACCGCGCCGATCGCGTCAATGGCTTCCTCGGTTTTTTTCACCGCGCCGGATGTGCACGCGCAAAGCAGCGAGGTTGTCAGCACGATCAGAAAAAGGGCTGCAATCCATTTTTTCATATTTAATCACCTGTTCCTTACAAGAAACTGTCATGCGCCGGCTTCGGCAAGCGTGACGTGCATCACGTACATATCGTCTTCTGCGGTTTTTGTGATCGCGGCGACGGACATCCCTTCAGCGTCGGTCACGTCGATCCGTCCGTCGTTGCTTATGGTCGTCTGATAGCCCAGCAGCTTCAAAACGCCCGCATAGGAGAAGAAGAGATTGTTGGATTCCGGGCAGAAGGACCGCGACGGCATCAGCGCGGTAAACACGTTGATCAGTGTTTGATATGTCTCGATCGGGTCGAGCGAAGCGCTGCCCAAACGGAACCTGTAGTCATTCCCGACCTTTTCAAGAAATGTGATGTCACTGTTGACGGAGTCCGGCTTGGGAAAAGCAGCATACTCTTCAAACCCGACAAAGGATTCCCCGGGCTGCAGCCGACTGTCGTCGCCGGACAGCACATGATAAGTTCCCACCATATCGCAGGTCGTATAGGTATCGTAATCACGATCCCGCCTATCTGCGCTGTCATAGGTCTGCCGCTGTTCTTCTTTGATCAAAAAGCCCAGCGGATTGATCTCGCAGGTGACATGGAACGTTTCGCTCAGCGTGTCAATATCTTCGTACACAGCCGAACCGTAATGGCTTTCAACATAAGAAACCGGCAGGCCCAGTTCGTCATACGTATACTCATAGGTAATCTTATAGGTTCTGTCAGCGGTCACATCCTCCGCATAGCGCACCCGGCCTGCATCGTCAAACTTGTAGCGGTAAATGTCTTCTGTTTCGCCTGCAAGCTTTTCCTCTACAACCAGTCCGTGTTCATCATAACGGAATTCCTGATTTCCCCTTTTGATGAGGTTGTCGTTGTCGTCATAGACGTATTCCACCTCGTCGTTTGAGACCCGGCCTTCGGAATCGTAGTGCCAGTTCGAGTCATAGGATTCGTTGTTGATCTGCAACACGTATTTCACAATGCGCCCCTGCTCATCAACAGAAAAATCGGAGTACGTGGCTGTTGCGCCGTAAGACCCGCTCCACTCCGTCATTGCAAAGACCGGCAGTTCGATTTCGTAGTTGGAACCAAGAGACGCAAACAAAGCTTTTGCCTGTTTTTCGGCACGTTTGCCGGTTTTTTCGCCGCTGCCGCCGCACGCGGCGAGCAAAAGAATCAATACCAGCGCAAGAAGCGCCGCCGTCGTTTTCTTGAGTTTCGAATTCTCCATTTCCTGTTTCTCCTTCAAAAGCATAGTCCGGAAAACCGCACGGCGCCGCAAAGCTTATTCGCCAAACACGCGCACATAGTCGCCGGTCAATTCATAGTATTTCATGGTTGTGCCGGCTCTGCCGCAAACGATATGCAGCGGCGGTATGCCAAGCGCGGCGGGCGTTTGATCCAGAAAGCTCTCGCTGCCGTTCAGCGTATGTGCAGTCGAAAACTGCATGGTGCCGCCGCAGCTGTCGCAAAGCAGCATTTCACCGCGCAGCTTGTGCACGGGGCAAAACAGCGGTTTGCTGCTGCCGCAGCCGCAGCGCGCGGTCAGGGCAATCTCTCTGTCAAATTCCAGCACCGCGGTTTCTCCGAGATCGGACCTGATTGTTTGCAGCATACTGCCAAGGGTCGTTTTGTCTGCCTCCCAAGGCATTTCCTGTATTTCCCCGTACGTGTCGTGGCTCATGCAGTCCGGTTTTTCCTGATATTCCACAACGTAGGAATCATGGGTGAGACCGTTGAAGACGAAGCCTTTGCCGGCCAGGGTCGGCAGGCCTCTGTCCTGGTGCAGAAGCTTGAGCATTTCCTGCACCTGCACACCGGCGATCACGGAAGAGGAGGTGGGTGTGGTCGGAATCTTGCCCTCGTTCATCTGCGCGTGTGTCAGCATGGCGCAGGATTTACGCTTGTTGATCAGCGCCCAGTCCGTTTCGGTCATGGTGCATTCATAGCAGGCGCCCCGGCCGGGAACGAACACGCGCGCAAACCCGTTCAGCACTTCAATCGCCCCGTCGACCCAGGGCTTGTTCACCTTGTAGCAGGCCTGGTTGATGGCGAGCCGCGCCTCGCGGTTATCCAGCCCGCCGAGCACGACATCCATCCGGCGAAAAACGCCGAGGCCAACGTCGTCAATGATGTTTGCAACAAACCCCTTCGCAAAGATATCCGGATTCATCCGGCAGGCTCTTTCCGCGGCAATTTCCGCCTTGAAGCAGCCCACGTCTTCGCGGCGAAAGAGAACCGCACGTGTGAGATTTGTGTTTTCAATGCGATCCATATCGAAGATATAGATCTTTCCGACGCCCAACAGTGCAAGGTTTTTGATCAGTTCGTTTCCCAGCGCTCCGGCGCCCACGACCATAACAGATGCCTGTTTCAGTCTGTCCTGATCCCACCACGGAATCAGACGCAGCCGCGCATAACGGTCTTCTTCAAACGATTCGGCAGTCAGGTCGATCTTTTCGTTCATGTTTGGAATGCTCCTTTTTTAAGGCGGCGTGCGGTGTCAGAATGCCGCACGCCGCAGGGGTGTTATTGCTTGACCAGATCTTCGCCCTGGTTGTTTTTCAGCGTAAGAACGCCGTCTTTATAGGTAAACGGGAAATGAATAATAACGTTGCCGTCGGATGCGGAAACCGTTGCATCCACCTTGGATTCATCGATATTCACGGAATAGGTGCCGCTGAGCGTCTGATTGTTCGCATTGACAAAGAGACTGAATTCACCGTCCAGGAAGGAAAACGTGCCCTGGCCGCTCAGATCCCAAACGCCTTGCAGCGCCTGGTCGATTTCCGCTTCGCTCACAGCCGGCGTATCTGTTTTAGCATCGGCTTCCTGCTTGTCAACGTTGCCTGTCAGCGAAACCTCCTGCATCTGATAATTGTCGCTGTTGCCCTTTTCGCTGACCATAATCGTGATCGGGCTGTCGTCTGTGCCAACCACGATCTTGCCGAAGGTCACCGTGCCGTCCTTCATGGCACTGTTAAAATATGCGCCGACAAGTTCATACTGTTTGCCGCCTTTGCTGGAATATGGGTAGTTTCCTTCCAATTCCACGCCGTTTTGGAAGAACTGGATCTGAAACGCTTCCTGACACTGCGACGGCTTTGCAACATAGTTTTTGAACGCAAAGGAAAACACATATGCGAATTCAAAGGATTGATCGCTGCCGCTGTACGGAGTGATTAAACCTTCTGCAGCCGGTTCGAACTTCACATACTTGATGTTCCCGGCCTGAGTTGTGAGGTCGATCGACGTCACATAGGGATCGGCTTCCTGCGCTTCTGTCGTGGATTGCGAATCCTGTTCCGCTTCGCTTGTATCCTGCGTGCCTTCCGTCAGCATTGCTTCCTGCGGATCCGTGCTGCTTTCACCCTGGGCAGATTTGCCGCAGGCAAGCAGAGAAAGGCTGAGCAGCACCACAAGGCCGAGGGAAAGAACCATTTTCCAAACGCAGGGATTACGGTTCGCTGCGTGCGGTTCGGCTGCGCCTGCGGTGATCTCGGGCTGCAAACGAAGCACGTCGCCGGATTTGATGCCCGCTTCGGCAAGCGTCTGTGTTTCCAGAAGCTGCTTTCCGGTCACCTTGTGAATGAACTTGTAGCTGATGGGATTGCCGTCCGGCCCGACTGAGGGCAGGTTGATTTTTTCAACCAGCTTTACCATGATTACGCCGCAGCGAACGTCATCGGGAAGTCCGACCTTCTGTTCCTTGTTCCCTGTTGCGTCAACAATAATTACATCCAATCTTGCCATTGTTTTGACCTCCAAATCATTTTTTTCTTTTTGAACGAGTGGCTTCCGGCAAGCTTATGCCCCGGTTTTTGCTTTGTTTTCTCTGAACAGATGGAAAACAAAGAACGCAATGATAAACAAGCCGAGCACCAAAAGAAGCGAACCGAACCCAAAGCGCATGATCTCTGATGCGTACATCATATTATTGGCGCCCTGCGCAGCTGCGTTCTGAATGCCGGTGTAAGCGTCGCCGCCGTAGGAATAGCTGGACTCATAGGAGCCCGTGCTCAAGCCGTAGGTGATAAGGCCGAGCACAACGGAAAGCAGCCCCGAAACGATTCCAAGGATGCACGAGATCAGTTTCGGCAGTCTGTTGGTTTTGCGTTTTGCCGGCACGGATGCCGCGTGGACTGCAGCGCTTTGCTGCGCGGCATATACGGACGCAGCGGCGGCTGGCGCCGCGGGTGCTGCGGATGCTGCGGGCGCTGCGGGTGCAACGGGCGCTGCGGACACAGCGGGCGCCGCGGTTGCAGCGGACGCTGCGGGAACCGCGGGGGCTGCGGGGACTGCGGGGGCTGCGGGGACTGCGGGGGCTGCCGGCGCCGTCGGGGCGGCGACGGTCAAGGGCGCGCTGCAGCGGATACAGAATTTGTTTGCGGCGCTGTTGGGCGTGCCGCAGCTCGGGCAGGTCTTTTGCGCCTGCGCGGCAGGCGGTTCGGGCCGGCGCACCTGAGGTCTGCCGCACTTGGGACAGAACTTTTGCGTGCTTTCCATCACTGTGCCGCAGTTTTCGCATGTCAGCACATTCGCTTTCCCCTGCCCGTGATTTCCGGCACAGCCGAACGTTGTGCAGCCCAGGTTTTCATCCCAGCAGCTTTTGTGGTGCGCAATGCCGCATTTGGCGCAGACCTGGACCTCGTCGTCTGCACGGATCTCCGTTTTGCAATAGGGGCAGATTTTTCCAACATAGTTTTCCATAGAAACCTCCTGCTTTATAAAAGATTTGACAGTTGTTCCAGCGCACTCGCCATGCGGCTGTCGCTGTTTTGAAAATCCGATTTCCAGGAGCTGTAATTCCCGCTCGGAGATATGACGGTTTCAAACAGTTCCAGATACGTTCGATAGGTTTGTTTTACCGCATCCCGTACTGACAAAAGCGCCTGATTCTTTTCATCCGGGACTTGCAGCAGTTCGTTGAATTTGCTCTGAATCGAGTTCGATAACAACTTGACCGCTGCAACCGTTGTCTTCTGCGCATTATGGGCAGCTTCAATGGCATCGTCCGGGTCATACAGCCGTTTTCCGTTATAGTATGGGTAGCTTGAAGATACGTATTTGTACCATGCTGAGTGAATCTCGTTGCCGATCTCTTCCAGATACCCGCCGACTTCCAAACAGTCCCGATAGAAATCCGATGCGGTGGAAAGATATGTTTCGATGGCCTGCTTCTTTTTTTGTCCTGCGATCACGCGGCCGGTAACGGCGGCGCCGATGCCGCCCACAAGCAGCACAGCCGCCAGAATGATCGCAATGATTTTCGGGCGCTTTTTCTTTTTGCCTGTCACCGACGCGTTGAATGCGGAGATCGCCGCGCTGA
The DNA here is from genome assembly GCA_902772935.1 of Oscillospiraceae bacterium. Taxonomy (GTDB): domain Bacteria; phylum Bacillota; class Clostridia; order Oscillospirales; family Acutalibacteraceae; genus UBA6857. The sequence continues at coordinate 4,310 of CACYCR010000030.1, read as the reverse complement.
CGCCTGCGTCTGCAGTCATCCCCACTTTTTGTCCGCACTCCGGACAAAAATCATGCGTTGCGTCAACCATGGTGCCGCACCCGGAGCAAACAAGGCGTCTGTTTGGGTTCGGCATGCCGCAGCCGGGACAAAAAGCCTGTGTGCTTTCCAGCACAGCGCCGCAGCGCGCGCATCTTGCGCCGGAAAAACCGGGATCATAATTCATGACGCTCTCCTGCCCCCTCCATGCTCAATACTTTTCAACCTTTGTGCCGTAGGTCACGGAGCTGGAATAGACATTGTAGAAATACATGGAATAGTCGTCCCGATAGGAATACTTCACGCTGAACACACCGTTGGCGAGCGTCAGTATTGTGCTGCTGTCAACCTTGATGGTGGCGGGGACCGACTTCAGGTTCTTCACTTCAAAGCGGTCCGTCCCCAGTTTGGCTTGGCATTGAGAGGACAAGCTCGAATAGTTGTTGAAATAGTAGTAGGTGACAGTGCCCTTGATTGTGAAGGTGCCGTTGCTGTTCAGCATGCATCTGACGGTAATGGTCTGCTCCGTTTCCACTTCGTCAAGATACCAGCTGTCCCAGCTTCCGGTGCGCGTATAGACGTTCCGCGATTCGATATAGTTCTTCGATGCGCGCCATTTGCCGCTGATGTTCAAAAACGCCTGGTTGCTTTCCAGCAGCTTCACCCGTTCGCCGGCGTTGATCTTGTTATAGGACAGATTTGCCGGGAGCTTTTTGAACATCGAAAGCGCCTTGTTCAGGTTGCCGGCTTCGGCCTCCTGTTCGGCGTCCATGAGATCGCAGACCTTGAGCAACTTCTTTGCGTCTTCGTAATCACCGGCGGCCTGCAGATGCTTGCGGGCGTTTTGGGTGTTGACGGAAAGCGCCGCTTTGCCAAGCGCATAATGCGCCCGGGCAATCTGCTTGGCGGTATCCTCCACGTTGCCGGCCTGTTCAAAGCATTCGAGCGCTTTCGCATAGTTTTTCTTTTGCACCTGCTCCATGCCGTCTGCGTAATTGACATAGGCCTTGCTGTCTTTGGTGGAAAGGAGCGAAAAGACCTTGGAAGCGTCGGCATATTGCTTCTTTTCAATCAACGCCTTACCGCACGCATCCATGCGCGTTTCCGCGTCGGCGTGACCGGAAGAATCGTTGAACGCGTTTGCCGCTTCCAGATATTTCCCTTCGTCCTGCAGTGCCGCGCCATAGGCGTAATAGGTTTCGGGCAGCTTTTTGTCGCTGCCGAGGAAGCGTTCCGCCTGCTTGTATTCTTCAATGGCAAGCACGTAATCTCCGCTTTTCACCGCCTTTTCCGCTTTCATGAAATGCGGCAGATACGGCATCACGAAGATCACAAACAGCACTGCCAGCGCGGCGAGCACCACAGCGGCGGACGAAATACCGACGATGCGGCCGGTCTTCTTTTTCTTCTTCTTTTTCAAAAGATCAATTTTCTGGTCAAAATACTGTTTCCACTGATCGACGTTGCGATAACCGGAAAGGGTCTCGCAGGCTGCGCGCAGCGTTTCCATCTCTTTCAGCGTTGTTGCCGCTTTCCCTTTCTCATAGATTTCTTTGTACTTGCTCTTTTGCACTTCTTCTTTGCTTGCGCCGCAGTTTGTGCAAAACAGCTGATCTTCGCCGAAGGCGGCGCCGCAGGAGCAGACCAACGGCATGGCGGCATTCTTCTTCTCTTTTTTCATGTTTTCACCCGTCCTTGTTTTTGGTTTGTCGTTTGTGCTTTTGCCTGACTATCAACCATTTTATAGATTTTGAAAGCAAAAACAATATGCGCGGAACGAAACTGCCGAAATCGGGAACGAAATGAAAAAAAGAAGAGGTCTTCTCTTGAAAGCCCCTGAAAATAAGGAAAAACATCCGCGTCACGAAACAGCAAGAAGCTGCCGGGAAACGCGGATGGTAATTATTCTGTGCGGCGCGGCTTGTGCCGCCGGTTTTTATCTCTTAAACAGCTTAAACAGCTTTTTGAACACCGAAAGAATCGCGGCCAGCGTTGCCTGAAAACGTTCTGCGATTTTTTGGAACGGAGACTGTTCCGGTTTCGGGCTTTGCGGCTCGCCCGGGTGTTGGGGCTCGTCCGGCTTTTGCGGTTCGTCCACAAAGTGCAGCACGAACTGCTCGGTGTAGCTTTGGCTGTCGGCTTTCAGCGCATCCGGCAGCAGATCGGTGCAGGACAGTGAGAGGATCTGCGTCCGGTCCGGATTCTCCGCGATCGCGGCAAAGGCGCTGTTGAAGCTCGGATAGCTCAGCGGCTTCATGGAAAACGCCTGCAAAAGCGTGCCGGACGGCAGACGGAAGTGGTTCTCGTCCACGATCTTTCCGTTCTTGAGGATGTCGTACACGACCTCATCCCCGCCGTCGGTCGCAAGCAGCGACAAGCGGTCGAAGCAAAGGTTTGAAACGGTTCTGTCCGTGCAAAGCACGCTGGCGGCGTTCAAAAGCGCGGGGAGATCCATTGCGGGAACCCCGTCGCGGCCGGATACCGTGACAACGCCGTTTTCGTTGCTATAGTACAGCACAGGCGCGTTGCAGCTTGAAACCGTTGCGCCGGCGGGGGCAAAGACCCATGCAAGGCCGGGGCAGACGGCAAAGCGCGCACCGTCCATGGCGGTAACGCCGTCTCTGAGATAGACACAGTCGATCTGCTCCGTGCAGCTTTCCCACGGTGCGGCGGCAAGATCGCCCGACGCGCCGCTGCCGGAGATCACAAGGTTCCCGTTGTCGACGTACCAGAACAGGGCGTCGCCGCAGCGGCTGTACTGCGTGCAGTCGGTCGGCGCAAGGCAAAGGTCGCACAATCCGTCGCCGTCGAGGTCTTTGTGGGCGGCAATGGGCGTCGGCTGCGCCGGGGTGAGCACGTCATGGCAAACCGTGCAGGTATATTCCGCGGTCAGGCCCGTGTCCAGACAGGTGGCATCCTTTGCCGGGCGGCTGATCGACGGGCTGTGCCCCGTTGCCGGAACCGTGACGCCATAGGTGACCGTCGCGCCGCACCAGGTGCAGACCGTGTCGCCGGTATAGCCGGCTTCCAGACAGGCGGGAGCGCGGTCGTTTTGCAGCGTGGTTTCCGGGTGTTCGCAGATATAGGCGCCGCAGTCGTCGCAGTAGCCGTTATGGTCGTTGTCCGTGTGGGGCGTCATGGCGATCTTTTCCGCTGTGGACGCCAGCACCTCGCCGCAGCGCGTGCAGCGGGTCACGTTGTCATAGGACCCTTCGGCGGTGCAGGTCGCGGCCACCACGTTTTCGGGCGCCGGGTCACCGGGGTCATGGCCGAGGGCGTCGGCATTGATCTCATGGCCGGACAGCCACTCGCCACAGTCGGCGCAGACCGTTCCGGCGGTGAAGCCGGGATTCAGGCAGTCGGGTTCCGTGACGTCGACCGCCTGCGCGTTGTGCGGTTCGTTGGTCAGGGGGCAGAGAGGGATGAAGGTTAGATTGCTTTTTTGTGCAAACGCTTCTGCAGTGGAACCTTCAAACCCATAAACGATACAGTCTATTTTTAATCCATCTCTTGCCAATTCAATCTCGACTCTTTTAGAAAGAATGACCATTGTTTTAAGATTGTCACACTTGGAAAACGATTGATAGCCGATTTTATAGCAATTTGAGGGTATCGTTACAGAAGTCAGAGCAGGACAGTTTTTAAAGCCATGAATCACACGCAGCGCGTCAGGCAAAGTAACTGTTGTCAGACTTGTACAGCCGGAAAATACCGTTTTCTCTTCATGATAATCTCTACCCAACACTTCTACTGTGCTTGGAAAACAAAGGCTTTCTATACTTGTACAGTTGCGGAATCCAAGAATACCGTTCAATTGATCCGGCCATGTGATGTTCTTTAAACTCGTGCAATCAGAAAAACCTTGGATTCTCGTTACGCTGTCCGGAAATTCAATTTCCGTTAAACCGGTACAGCCATTAAAACCAAAAACTCCTGTAATTCCTTCTGGAATGATAATCTCTTCGAGTCCCGAACAGCCGTTGAAAGCTTCGCCATAACCATCTCTCTGTGAGCCGATTTGAGTGACACTGCCGTCATCGGGGATCACGCTGTTTCTGCAGCCGATAAGCAGGATCTTTGATTCCTTTTCAATGATGCAGTTGTTTATAGAATAGTACCATTGGTTACTCGGATGCACAGAAACAGATTCTAGGTTTCCGCAGTAATCAAACGCAGAGGGGTGTATGCTTTTTATGGTATAAGGCAGATGCAGTTCTCTTAATTCCGTACATCTGGCGAAAGATCTAATATATAGGGAGGTCAAGCCCCTTGGCAGATCAAGCTCTGTGAGT
>CACYCR010000029.1 GCA_902772935.1 Oscillospiraceae bacterium | reverse complement strand
GGCAGGTCAGATGAAAGAAGTTGCCCATCATCAGGTCGGTCGACCACGCCTGCTCCAGCTCGGAAAGGCAGTCGAAAACATAGAAGGCGTCGCGTCCCTCGCGCTCGATCAGGTTGTGGATGTTTACGGTGAAGGTCTCGAACCGGTGCGACAGTTCAACGTGCTCAATCTTCAGCCCTTCGCGCGGCGTGAGGATTGGCGCGTGCTGTGCAAAGCGGATATAGATCAGGTTCCTGCCGTCAAGGATCGCCTGATCGGCGAAGCGTTCCGCAAAAAAGCGGAATTCATCAAGCGACGGCACCTGCCAGACGACATTGTCGCCCAGACGGATGTATTGCAGGGCCTCATCCATCATTTCGATGCCGGATCTTGTTTTTTCAAAAGCAGCCATTGCAACTTCCTCCTTCCGAGTAATTCAAAAAAAACAAAGACATTCCGAAAAACGGGACGTCTTTGCCTCATGTGTAATTGGACCCGGTTTTAAATTCGACACATACAACCGGCGAAACGGACTGCTGCTGTCGGGTGTGACAACCGTGTAGTGAAACTAAAAAGATTTTATCTCTTCTATTTTACCAAAAACTGCAAAAATGTCAAGCAAAAGGAACTGAAAGTTGTTCTTCGAGATGACAGGTTTCTCAACAATGCGGTGATCGGAATTGGATTTCAGGAATCAGATCATGGGACCAACCGATTCCACGCGGAAAGACGTTGCCATAAAAGGAACCACTTTACTCACGCAAAAGCAGCAGGCAATGAACCTGCTGCTTTTGCATTTCATATCGGGGACAAAGAAACGATTGAGAATGAGAACTATTCTGCTTGAAAGATTGTTTTATCCGAAGAGATTGCCAAAGATACTGCTCAGTAGATTTCTGATCGTTTGTATAATGTCATGAAATACCGCGGTGAAGGTGGATATGACAGTCGGCTGCGGATCGGGCTGCGGATCGGGATCAGCCGGAGGAACAGGCGCCAGAATCTGGCTTTCCGTATGGGAGGGGTCGTTCTGACAGGTGCGCACTGCAAGCCCTTGTGTTGTATGGGTCGGTACGGAAACGGTGACCCACGGACCCCAGCTGTGGCCGGTGGCCGCCAGCGGTGCGGTATAGGTATCGCCGCAAACTGCGCAGGTGTAGGTTTCAACGCCCGCGGTCTCGCAGCCCGCCGGGGTCGTCACAATGCCGGTGTAGATGTGTTCGCCTGTGGCAGGAATTGTCTCGGTATAGGTATCGCCGCAAACGGCGCAGGTGAAGGTGCGAACGCCGTCTGTGCCGCAGGTGGCGGGCATTGTGATCTCGCCCGCGTCCCAGGCGTGGCCATCTTCATCCAGCGGCACAAAGCGAAGCCCCTTTTCGTTGGCAAACGCTTCCACGCTGCCGCCGGGGTAGCTGTAGATCGTCGGCGTCGCGCCGCCCAGATTGTCAAAGCAGTTGTCGGCTATGGCCGCGTTGCCGTTCAGTATCACCACTTGTTCCAGAGATCTGTCACCATAAAATGCATAGGTGCCCAGAGAAGTTACGGTGCTCGCCAGAACAGCTTTTTTCAGAATGTAACAGCTGGAAAAAGCGCTGTTGCCAAGGTTGGTGATGCCTTCGTCAAGGATGATACTGGTATAGGGCTGTGACGAAAGCCCGCCGTCGTCGGTCATTTCCCCTTCGCCAAAGACCAAAAAAGTATCATTCTCGTACCAGATGGAATAGACTTCATCATCGTTTTTGCCGCATTTGCCTATATGTTCTTTTGCCGGGCCGTGCGCGGGGAAGATATACGACTTCGTGTGCGTCGGATCATTGGCACAAACGGCAAGCGCGGTTCCCGCTTCAGTGTCCGTTGAATTTCTGGTGATTGTCCAGGCGTATGAATGTCCTATAGCCGGAATCATTTCGGTTTTTTCGTCTCCGCAGTAAATGCAGGTTTGCGTTTTTCTGCCCGGTTCGGTGCAGGTTGGTTCGGTTGTGATTACGCCGTCATCATAGGTGTGCATAAACGGGGCAGGGAGCGTTTCGGTTTTCACGTCGCCGCAGTAAATACAGGTCAGGGTTCTGCTGCCGTCTTTGCAGTAGGCCGTCGGTTTGATGGTTTCCTTATAGACGTGGTTCCCCGTTGCCGGAATTGTTTCGGTTTTGCGGTGGCTGGGGTTGGTCTTGCAAAGATAGGTCATCTCACCCGGTTCGGTGCAGGTCGGCAGCTTTGTAACTGTGCCTTCGTCCCAGTCATGGTCGGTTTCTTTCACCGTTGCAAGGTCCACAAAACGCGCGCCTCTTATTTCTGCGGCAGCTTCCACTGTTCCGCCGGCATAACTGTAATAGGTCAGTTCGTTGCGCGTGCTGTCAAAATCATATCCCAGCGCAGTATTGCCATTCAGGAACACAACGTTTTCCAGATCGAATGCTGCGGTCAGCACGCTTTCACCCAGGGTTTCCACCTGGCTGCCGAAAACGAGCGTTTGCAGATTATTGCAATAGTCCAGCGCATCCCATTCGAGGATTTTTAAGCTTTCCGGAAAAATCAGTGTTTTCTGTGTGTCGGGATTGGAAAAACAAAGCCCAAATGCGCCGAAGTCTATGGTTTCAATTGCGTTGCCGAATTGGATCGCGTGAATCGAATTTGTGCTGAACGCACGGAAACCGATTGTTTTCAGGCTGTCCGGCAACACAAGTGTGGCAACTCCGCTGTGGTAGAATGCATCTGAGCCGACTTCGGTGATACCTTCCCGCAGAATGACTTTGTTGATTGACACAGATTGGGGAGGCCGACCGCCTTCAAAGGCTTCGTCACGGATTTTGCCCCGGCCCTCCACGATCATCGTGCCGTCGCTGTAAAGCGTATACTGCACGTCGCTGCCTTCCGCGCCGCAGTCGCCGGTTTCAACCACTGTTACGATGTCGTCTTCGGGTGTTTCATCGTCGGCCGCAAACGACACGACGCCGAGCAGCTCAAACAGCGCCAGCAGCATCAGCACGCTCAAAAGCAGCGCGATCGGTTTTCTTGTTTTCTTCATATAGATCTTCCTTTCTTTCTATTAAGACAGTTTGGACTTTTGCCGCTTTCATCATAACATAACGAAGTTTTTTTGCAACCGAAAAGGAACAGACAGCGCTTTGCAGGGAATGAAAAGGTGTTTT
>CACYCR010000028.1 GCA_902772935.1 Oscillospiraceae bacterium | reverse complement strand
CACGGTATAGGTGAAGGGTTCGCGCCGGTCCCAGCGCCACTGTCCCGCCGTCCATTCGTTCCATCCCGTCACAAAGACGATCTCGGGGTCGATCCTGAGCGCGTATTCCCACTGCTCGGCAAAGTTGAAGCCGTGCTCCACGGCGTTCTGGCGGATGTCCATTCTGCCGTTGTGGTAACTGCGGCCCCACGCGCCGTCCTCACCGAAGAACGCCGAATCGCTGTGGGCGCAGTTCGGGTGCTGGGCAACGGAAACGTTGACAATCTCGGGGGTTCCGTCTTTTTTGCGGAAAACACGTTGGGGGCGGATAAACTCCATCCACGGAAAGCCGCCCGCGTGCTGCTCGTCAAACGGCCACTGCGAAATCCGGTGGGTGAAAAAGTCCCGCACCTCGGGACGGCATTCCTCCGGCTTATCGATAATCAGCGGTTTCCCGTCCAGCTCGAACCAGGTCTTTCGATAAAGCCCTTTGGCGTAGATTCTGTCATAAAGCTCGTTCACCGTCGCGCCGGCTTCGGTGTTTGTATAGAACACTACTTTCGGCACAGGATATCCGGCATCCAGGTATTCTTCCAGCAAGGACATGATTTTCGTGACCTGATCGTAAAAAATCACACGATTGGTGGTATCGAAGACAAGAAAGTCCACGTCCGCAAAGCCGAGCATCTCGATGTGTTTGCGAATCACCCATTCATCCTCGGTCATGTAATAGCCGAACAGCGGCTCTCCCCAGTACGCGACCCCTGTCCACGCGGGATGCTCCAGCTCGGTGGCTGCGGTGGGGTCTTCGGCAAGAACCCGGCTCACATCAACGGGGCCGCGATCGGCATGGGAAGAATTGCAGACGAAGTAGAAAAGGCCGACAAGCCTGTTTCTTCGTCCGTTCGTGTCGGGAATCTCACGTCCCAGACGGTCTGCGCCATGCACAGCGCGCATATCTGTTTGTTTCATGCAGAACCTCCCGGTACTCATCTGTCACGGCGCTGCAGTCAACTGTATCAAAGCAGCGCCGAGTCGGACTTTGTTGTCTGGATCATTCGTTTCTTTACAAATCAGTTCAAGCACTGAGCGGACCGCCCAAAACGCAAACGCCGCAGGCTTTCACCGATGCTTCTTCCGAATTTTGTACGATAAAGCATCAGTTCAATGTACTTGACCTTCATTCATTTATTCAATAAAAACCCGCAGCACATCCAAAAGGAACGATAACACAAGGTGGAGAATATGAACCCACCCGGTGTTGTCCAAAACATAGGGTCTACCGTCATCGCCGCTGTCATCGGCCGCCGGTTCATCCGCTGGCACGTCGCCCTGCACGACATATAGATAATAATAGTCATCATACAGGCCCAGACAAGCGTCCATCCCCGCATTCGTGCTAAAGGCTTTTTCTATCACGCGCTCCCAGGAGCCGTACTGCGCGAACAGCTCGTCCGGCAAGGGGCCTTCCTCATGGCCGTATTTTTCAAGATTGCGCGCCTTGAGTGCTGCAAGGCCCTCCGGGTCATCATCATATGCTTCCAGCCGGATTTCGTTCCGTCGAGTACTGACAGCCCGGGCAATTTCCTCGGTGGTTCTGCCTTCTGACTGCATTTGACCAAGCATATCATACATCGTTTTCAGACTTTCGTGATACGCAATGCGGTCGGCACGTCCCGCTTCCACAATGGCTGGATCAGACCAGTCAGCATCGGCATACATTTTCAGACTGCCCGTTTCGCTCGGCCGAAAGCCGTAAATCGCGGTCTCATCCGCCACAATGTCCCGCATAGCCGCGGCATTTTCTCGGGGATCATGCTGATAGGCAAAGCCATTTGCCGCGAATGATGGCGAGCTCGCAGAAAACACAAGCATAATGATCAGAAAAAGTGCGAGTGCTTTCTTTGAGCCGGTTCTGACAATATTCATGTTAACACGTCCTTTGCAAACGAAATGTGCAGTCATAGTGATATTTCTATTATACCTGACTCCCCTCTTCTTTTCAATCCCATAAACAGAAAAACCGCCCGCAAAGCTCGTTGAGAT
>CACYCR010000027.1 GCA_902772935.1 Oscillospiraceae bacterium | reverse complement strand
GGGATCGACCCCGACGACCTCTACGTGATCTTCCCCAACGCGCTCGACAACGCGATCGAGGCCTGCCGCAAGGTGGAGGGCCCGCGCGAGATTACGATCACCTCAAAGATCGTGGGCGGCGAGGTGCTGGTGACGATCACCAACCCCGTGGCCGAAACGGTGCGGACCTACGGCGGGTTGCCGCAGACGAGCAAGCGCGACACAAAGCGCCACGGCTACGGCTTCCGCAGTATGAAAAAGGCCGCCGCGAAATACGGCGGCGACAATCTGGATTTCCGGGTGGAAAACGGGATGTTCATCCTGCGCTTCAACCTGAGGTTCCAGCCAGACGGCACGGTCTGACCGCGCCGTCTGCAGCCGTTTTCCGGCTTGACGCTGAACGGCAAATTGTGGTATAATTCTCGCGGAGAAAACCGCGATCTGATATGAAGGAGACAAGAACGATGAAACTGAAAAAACTTTTCTTTGTGCTGCTCGCGCTCGCGCTGGTGCTTTTGCTCGGCGTCTGCGCCGCCGCGGAAGGCGGGGATGCGCCGGACGTCACGGTTGTGGATTCCGGCGACTGCGGCGATGAGAACAGCGATGTGCAGTACAAGCTGTACAGCGACGGTCTGCTGGAGATTACCGGCACCGGAAAAGTCAAAAGCTCTGCATTCGAGGAACGCACGGATATTCTGCAGGTCACGATCGGGAAAAACGTCACCGGCGCAGGCCTTTATGCGTTCAATCACTGTCTGAACCTTGAGAGCGTCACACTTCCCGGGACGTTCCGGATGACGATCGGCGACAGCTTTTATTACTGCCCCGCTCTGAAACGCTTTGTCGTTGATGAGGACAGCCCCTATCTTACCGCGGACGCATACGGCTGTCTCTACAGCAAGGATATGACCGGCCTGATCAAGTTTCCGGCGGGCACGGATGCAACCGCATACGTCATTCCCGACACGGTCACTGTCATTCACTGCTCCGCGTTCAATTACTGCGCGGCGCTGCAGAGCATCACGGTGCCCGACAGCGTCACAACGATTGAAACCCAGGCGTTTGACCACTGTACTGCGCTGGAGCAGGTCAATATCCCCGCCGGCGTGACGTCTTTCGGCGATGCGGTTTTCTATGGCTGCCATTCACTGAAGCAGTTTCTTCTGCCGGATTCCTTAACAGAAATTCCAGCCGATACATTTACCGGCTGCGGACTGGAGTCTGTGGTGATTCCGGAAAACATAACAAAAATCGGAGACGATGCCTTTTGGGCGTGTGATTCTCTGTCGGCAATTGAACTGCATGACGGCATCACGGAGATCGGTTGGGGCGCCTTCGGCGAGTGCCGCACCCTGCAGAATGTCGTTCTGCCAAAATACATCACCGAAATCAAGCCGCAGACGTTTGTGAACGATACGGCGCTGGAGGAGGTCACGATCCCGTACGGCGTCAGAACCATCGGCAGACAGGCGTTTGGTGAAGTCGGCATGTTCGGTTGTGAAGCGCTGACGAAAGTGCACGTGATGATGAGCGAGGAAACTTGGAATCAGAACGTAACCGTGGCGGAAAAGAACGACTGCCTGCTGAACGCGCCGTTAGAGTTTTTGGCTGATGAGAGCGAAATCGTTCTGGCCAGCGGAAACTGTGGCGAAAGCGGCAGCAACGTGGTTTATACGCTGTACACCGACGGCACGCTGAACATCAGCGGCTCAGGCAAAATGAAGTACTGGACACATGTGGCTTATACGCCGTGGGCAGATCTGCGTGATAACATCGTTCGTGTTATCATTCAACCTGGTGTTACGAACGTAGGATATCATGCATTTGAGTATGCAACCGTGCTTGAAAGCGTTGTGCTGCCGGAAGGCGTTGAGTATATCGGCAATTCTGCGTTCTGCGGCTGTGAAAAGCTGGTATCCATTAATATCCCGAGTACGGTCCGTAATATTTACGACCATGCGTTCCATTACTGCAAGAAGCTGCCGTCCATTGACATGCAGGACTGCAAGATTCAAAGTGTCGGCTTCTGTGTGTTCCACAGCTGCTATAACCTTGAAACGGTCACACTGCCCCCGACAGTAACAGGCTTTTCCGATTCCGCGTTCAGCGATTGTCAGCGTCTGCGTCAGATCAACATTCCGGACGGCGTGACAGTGATTGGTGAATTTGCTTTTAACAACTGCCGGTCGCTGGAAAATCTGGTTCTGCCTGACAGTGTTACGCATATTTATAGTTTTGCTTTCGACAGCTGCTCCAAGGTTAATCTCCCGTCACTGCCTAAAAACCTTGAAACCCTTGGAGAACTGGCGTTTCAGGACTGTAATTTTGAATCGGTGACGCTGCCTGACCAT
>CACYCR010000026.1 GCA_902772935.1 Oscillospiraceae bacterium | reverse complement strand
TCATTGAAGCGGCGCTGAAAAGGAGAGAGCAGGCATGAAGTTCACCAAAATGCACGGCCTCGGCAACGACTATCTCTACGTCTTCGGCGAGGTGCCGGAAAAGATCGCCGCGCTTTCCGTCAGGCTGTCGGACCGCCATTTCGGCGCGGGCTCGGACGGCATGATCTATATCGGACCTTCGAAGATCGCCGACTTTTCCATGCGCATTTTCAACGCGGACGGCAGCGAGGCGATGATGTGCGGCAACGGCATCCGCTGCGTGGGCAAATACGTCTATGACAAGGGCTACACCGACAAAACGCGCCTGACGGTTGAAACACTTTCCGGCGTCAAAACGCTGCGGCTGCACTTGCAAAACGGCAAGGTCGACCGCGTCACGGTCTCGATGGGCAAAGCCGAAACCGCGTCGCCGCAGACGCTGGAGGTTGACGGCGAGGCGGTTGAATACAGCCCGGTTTCCGTCGGCAATCCGCACGCGGTGATCTTTTGCGCAGACGCCGAAGCCGCCCCCGTGACGGTTCTCGGCCCGCAGCTGGAGCACCACCCCGCCTTCCCGGGCGGCGTCAACGTGGAATTCGTGCAGGTGCTTTCTGCGCGTGAGCTGCGCATGCGCGTGTGGGAGCGCGGCAGCGGCGTCACCATGGCCTGCGGCACCGGGGCGTGCGCCAGCACGGCGGCGGCCGTCAGCCGGGGCTATTGTATGCCGGACACGCCGATCACGGTGCGGCTGGACGGCGGCGCGCTGGAAATCACGGTTTCGCCGGACGGCGAAGCAACCATGACCGGACCCGCGGCATTTGTTTATGAAGGAGAGACGATCGGATGCTGAAACCGAACGCACACTACAAGGAACTGAAGGACTCTTATCTGTTCTATCACATTGCGCAAAAGACAAAGGGATATCTCGACGCGCACCCCGACACGCATCTGCTTCGGCTGGGCATCGGCGACGTGTCGCAGCCGCTTTGCAAAGCCGCCATTGACGCGCTGCACCGGGCGGTGGACGATCAGGCGGACGCCGCCACGTTTCACGGCTACATGCCGGAATGCGGCGCGCCGTTTCTGCGCGAAACGATTGCCGCCCACTACGCGAAGCGGGGCGTCGCGCTCCGCCCGGACGAGGTGTTCGTATCGAGCGGCGCCAGCGACGAGCTCGGCGATATCCTCGACCTGTTTGACCGCGGCAGCACGGTTCTGATTCCGGAGCCGGCCTATCCGGCCTATGTGGACGCCAACGTGATGGCCGGCCACAAGATCGTGCATCTCCCGACGGGCAAAGAGAACGGCTTTCTGCCGCGGCCGGAAGCCGCCGCACAGGCGGACGTGATCTATCTCTGTTCGCCGAACAACCCGACCGGCGCTGTGCTTTCCAGGGCGCAGCTGCAAACGTGGGTGGACTTTGCCAACGACTGCGGCGCGGTGATTCTCTTTGACGCGGCGTATGAAGCCTTCATTGAAGACGACAATCTGCCCCACAGTATTTTTGAACTGCCGGGCGCGCGCACCTGCGCGATTGAGATCTGCTCGCTTTCCAAAACGGCGGGCTTCACCGGCACGCGGCTCGGCTACACCGTGATTCCGCAGACGCTGGAGCGCTGCGGGCAAGCCCTCAACGCCATGTGGGTGCGCAACCGCACCACCAAAACCAACGGCATCTCCTACATTCTGCAGCGCGGCGGCGCGGCCGTCTTTTCCGAAGAGGGACAGACGCAGACCCGGGCGCAGATTGCCGTTTACAAGAGCAACGCACGGCTTCTGACGGACGCGCTGGACGAGCTCGGCCTTTGGTACACCGGCGGCAAAAACGCGCCCTACATCTGGCTGCAGTGCCCGCACGGCCTTTCGAGCTGGGAATTTTTCGACCTGCTGCTGCAGCAGGCGCAGATCGTCGGCACGCCCGGCGCGGGCTTCGGCGCCTGCGGCGAGGGATACTTCCGCTTTTCCTGCTTCGGCAGTCCGGCGGACACGGCGGAAGCGGCGAAAAGGCTGCGGAGCGTCTGCGGAAAGTAAGCCGCCGAAGGGGCAAGGAAGAATGCCCCCTGAAGCGTTTTTTCAAGCAATAAAGGAAAAAGCACTGCAGAAGCAGTGCTTTTTTCCTGGCGGAGATGAGGCCAGCGAACCCCTTCCCTCTTGCATGCCGGAGAGAACTCTCCCGGTACACACGGAAACGCGCCCCAACCCCGGTCCATGCATGGCTTTTGACAGTATTTGAAGCATTCATTTCGACAAGCAGCAGCCGCAGTTTGTACAATAAAGGTTTGAACGGCTGTTTAATGCGGCGCATTGCGGACAGTTAACGCAACCGATCACAAGCTCCCCTTCAATCAGGATCTCAAATGATTCTTCCGGAAAGTCGTCCCGTGGATTTGGGCAATCTATCGTGCCCATGCAGCCAAATGTCGTGCAACCGCTGTTCGCAATCCAGCACTCCTTGTGATGCGGCATTCGGCAGGCGCTGCACAGCACAATTTCATCTGTCACTTTCAGCTCTGTTTTGCAATAGGGACAGAGCTTCCCGACATAACTATTCATGATCCGTTTGTTCGGAAGAATCGGTTTGAACCGACGTTGCGGGAGCAGCTTTGTCTGTTGGTGAAGCATTGTCTGCAGCCGGTGTGGAAGACGGAACAGTGAGCGCCGGTTCAGAAGAGCCTTCATCCGCCGGATCTGTTTCTGTATCGACGCCGGGTTGCACCTGATAATAGGAAAAATTCTGCCGGGAAAGCAGGAAGGCAATGCTTTGCCGCAACATTTCATGCTGTGATTTCAGCGCCTTGAACTGGCCGAAAAGAACAGCGTAAAGCAACAGCACCACGGCAATCAACGCATAGAGTATCCAAATCTGCCAATCTTTTGCGGCGGAATGCGGCGCCGGCGCCGTCTGTTGTACGGGTTGATTTGTTTCATCTTCCTGAGAAACATCAATTGTCACATCGACATCGTCAAAAATGAAAAAGCCCTTGCTGCGTTCAATCTCTTCGTTTTTCCAAAAGAAGAAGCCTTCGGTTCTTTGAATCGGATCCACGACATAAGCAATCTGGTTCTTGTCGTTGAAGAAATTGCCTTGAATGAACTTGTCATATTCCGAAAGAAAGATGCCGAAGCTCGGATGGGTATGGATCCATCCTACAATTTTCATACCGGAAAAGCACTTATCTATCTGCGCATGGACATATTCCCAGGTTTTATGTGTGAACGTCAACGTTGTGGGGGTTCCTTCGCTGTACTTTGCTTCAACAAAACCGCGAATCATAATGTTCGTTTTACCGAATTCTTCTATTGTATCTCCGACCAGAATGCCGCCGCTCTCAATTTGCGTTTTGCTTTTTGTAAACCGCTGGATCTCTTTGTAGGTTTCCTGAAAAATATAGATTCTTTTGTTCTCCTCCGCATATTCGCCCATCTGCAGAATATTTTGCGGAAGGCTCGTCTTCTTGGCGGCGGGCGCGGATTCCTTCGTTTCTTTTGCTGGTTTGGACTCCGCCTTCGGTTCCGCTTTCGGTTTTTCTTTTTTCTTTGACATATGCTCACTCCAATAGTTCAATTTCAAAATTTGTTCGATCTTCCGGCCGCTGAGGTAGAACTGCGGTTTTATTCTTTTGGAAGACAAGATAAATGATCAAGGAAATGTTGCTGAACAGAAGTATTACAACCGCAGAAGATAAAGCGGCAATCAGCGGGCCGTATGGTCTTTGATCGTCCGGTGTATTTTCCGGCGGCGCAACAGACGATGTCGCTTCCTCCATCGGCGCTGTCGTTTCCTCGTGCATGAATGCAATCACCCGGTCTATGGGAATTGCCAGTGCAATACCCTCGCTGTCAATGATTTTCAGCGTGTTGACGCCGATGACCTTTCCCTGTGCGTTCAGCAACGGGCCGCCGCTGTTTCCTTCGTTAACGGCAGCGTCTATCTGGATATACACCGTGCCGTTCATGGTGCGTGCCCGATTTGAAACAATGCCCTTTGTCAGGGTATATGCCATGCTCTTCGGAGCACCGACCGCATAGATATCGTCTCCATCGAGCACCGTGTTCAAGGGCGCCGTCTCCAGCGGCGGAACCGTTGCGTTTTTGAGCCGCAGAACCGCCAGATCCCGCTGCCGGTCCGTTTTTTCCACGTCGGCGTAAAGCCGTTCTTCCTGATAAGTGACTATCAGAACCGTTTTTTCACTTTGCACAACGTGCGCGTTGGTGATGATGTGCGTTTCATCGATGGCAAAGCCGCTGCCAAGCGTTGTGCCCGTCTTCACGGTGAAAATGGAACGATATAATGTTTCCGTGTCAAAATCGACCGCAGCGGCGGCAAGGGAAAAGAGAGATATTCCCAACAGCGAAAGAAGACAAAAGAGCACTTTCAAACACCGATTCATGCGCAAACTCCTTTTCGGCAGCGACTTTCTCATTTTGTGTTGAAAACCAGAACCGAATTGCCGATTGCAATGGCGTCTCCCTGCCGCAGGATGTGGCGCTTGATCTGCGTACCGTTCACAACGGTGCCCATCGGCGTTCCGCAGTCGGTCAGCACATACTTGCTGCCCTCCAATTTGATGTCGCAGTGATGTGGGCCGACCAGCTTGTCTTTGAACAAAACAATCGTATTTTTGCCGTTGTTGCCGATACTTGTTGTGCCTGCAAAGACCAGGTATTCCTTGCCTTCAAATTCGCCGCGGATTACCTTCAGCCATGCGGCTTTTGCAAACTGTTCCAGCAAGCCGACGCCCACGCCGATCAGAAGGCCCATGATCAGAAGCGCAACGCCGCGCGCCACAACGTCGTTTGGAATGACGTTGGAAATGTAATTAAACAGGAAGCCGCCGATGAACGCGCCGGCAAGACCGCCGATGCTGCAAAAAAGGATCCGCTTGAGTTCCGGCTTGATAAGACCGATCGCCAGGCCGGTGCCCAGGCCCATGATCGCCCAGCCGACGCCGCGCACAAGAGAACGGACAAACAGACTCGCTTCGTTGCTGATCACGGCCGCATACATCATCTGGGCAAGGTCGCCGCTCAGAAAAGCAATGCAGAGCGAAACGCCCGCGCCGATCAGCGCATACTTTACGGCGTTCTCTGCGGAGCCGTAGAACACGCCTTCGCCGATGCCGAGGAACAGACCGACCATCACCGCAAACGCGCTGGACCAGAATGCGGTGGTAAGCCGCGCGTTGCGCTTTTGCGCAGACATCAGCTTGCTTTCGCTGGAGGCGAACTCATACTGATATGCGTTCTGCAGTGCCGATTCCGCCGAATTGGTATAATTGCCGTATTGCTCCAGATGCTTTTGGCCCGCAGCCGAAGCCGCGTTGCCGCTGAGCCACGTGCGGAACGCCTCGGTGTCGTTTGCGGAAATGTTGTGGTCTTTGCAATACTGCTTATACTCCGCAAAGACGGCGTTGAATTCCTTGTCGGCCTTTTCCGTATAGGAATAGTAATCGGCCATGTAATTCTGACCCAGAAGGGAGGCAACTGTTTTGGAAGAGAAAATCAGAGACGTCAGTTCGGAAACGCCGAAGCCGAGCATGGCGCCGATCATGGCCCAAAGAATCCCTTTCACAAGAATCGTTTTAAAATTGATCTTGTTTCTTTTTACGGCCCCGCCGTGCGCTGCGGTCTGCATCCGCTGCTCAACGGGCACAAAGGTGACGCCGCGCAGTTCTTCAGCCGTAATGACAAAATCAACGTCGTCCTGTCCGACGGGCGTTGCTGCCGGCAGCGGGGT
>CACYCR010000025.1 GCA_902772935.1 Oscillospiraceae bacterium | reverse complement strand
GGGTAGGTTCCCGAGTGGCCAAAGGGAGCAGACTGTAAATCTGCCGTCAGTGACTTCGGTGGTTCGAATCCACCCCTGCCCACCAAAAACCTCTTTTGTCTGTCAAAGATAAAAGAGGTTTTTTGCATTTCGCACAAAGAATTGAAAACTATAGTAAAAACGGGCTTCAACGCAGCCAATCAACTGCCTTGAAGCCCACTTTGTTTTACGCTCCGATCGAGCTGCCTGCATAGAGAAGCGCAGCCCGTAAACCGGCACTTTTTTGTATAGTAACCGAATTATTTGACTGCCTTGATCTTTTCAAAGTCAAACACATTCTGTGTCGTACGGCCGAGGTCATGCGTCTGAACGGCAAAGCCGTGCTTTTCCAGTGTGCGGCGCATGGAATCGACCAACGACAGGTCGTCGCCCTTTTGCGAAAACTGAATGATAAGTGCATCCCGGTGCGCATAAACATCAATGGCGCGTTCGGCGGCGAGGATGCCCGGGCTCAGACCGTCCAGCAGAATACCGGAGATCGGGTTGTTTGTAATGCGGCCGGGGTAAGTCAAAAAGACCGTGCCGGTGCCGGTCATTGAGTTGGCAAGTCCTTCGGGGCCGGTCAAAAAGGCGTTGACCTTGTCAATATCGCCCATGGCGTCGATCTCGTCGCACTGACGCAAAATATCCTGGAACATGGCCCGCACATGCTCTTCTGTGCGCTGCGCCGCCAAGTGTCCGGCAAGCGTCTCACACTGCGCTTGCAGCGGGCGTGCGGCAGTTTCGGGCGTTACGGGAAGATAGACGTTATAGGCAAGGTTCCCCAGCGTGTTGGAGGGAACCACGCGACGGCCGTCGGCAGTGGTGATAACAACCACATCACGGTCACCCACATCAAAGCAATCACGGATCGCTTCGGCGGTCAGCGCCGCAAGCAGGGGCGCGAAAGTGGTGCCGAGTTCCTTCACTTTTGCAAGAAACGCGTCGTTGGAGATTTCAAGATTGACCCATCGGCAGGTGGGGCTGTCCTTGGGCGCATTCTCCGGCGGAAAACGGAACAGCCGCTCCAAGTCAACCGGCTGTACCATGTTGCCGGGACGGGCAAATTTTGTCAGCGGGTCAAAGCGTTCCGCATCGTCCATGGTGAAAAACAGGCGGTCGTCGGCGCGGATACCGTGACGGGTGAACATCTTTGTACCGATCAGCCGCGCGGGCGGAAACATACTCACAAGATAGTTCCACATCACGGTGATCAGGAACGAGATCATACCGTGGGCGTCGGTCTGACTGTGAAAGATTGAAAACGACAGATGGCGTTCACCATAAAGGAAAACAAACAGATAGCCGTTGGTATCCTCGGTACCGAAATACAACCGCTTACCGTCGTCAGGCGCCAGTTTCACGGGCGCATCGTTTTTCTCATAACAGACACGGCCTTCGTGCAACACGGGGCGCACGGCAAATTCCGGATAGGCGCGCATTGCTTTATCGGCAGCTTTTTGCAGTTTTGCGATGTTGATCTTTTGCTTGAGATCAAACCGCACGCGCATATCAAAGGTTGCTCCCGCGCCTGCATAAGCGCCGTAAAAAATGGTGTCATACCGACCGCAGCGGCGCAAACCATTCGGCAGTTCAGAGCGGTTGCTGTTTTGTGTTGTCATGGCAATCAAATCCTCTCTTTTATATATTATAATAAAAGAAATATAATAACACAAGAGAAAAGATTAAAAAAAATAAAAACATGCCGGATTTCATCCCGGGAGATCAACCGGAGCGGATGCCTTTTTCATGTATGAAAAAGAGATTTTCGCTGATATGCGCAGAAATTAAACCGGAAGCAACTGCACGTTGCTTGCATTCCGGAATATAATACGATATAATCAAAGTCAGGGAGGTGTTTTTATGAACACAAAAGATATTCTGTATGAACTCCGGACAAAGCACGGACTGTCACAGGATGAACTGGCGGAAAAGGTTTTTGTCACACGGCAGGCGGTTTCCCGCTGGGAAACCGGTGAAACCGTACCGAACACCGAAACGCTGAAGCTGTTGTCAAACCTCTTTCATGTTTCCATCAATACGCTGCTCGGTTCACCGCAGAAGCTGGTCTGTCAGTGCTGCGGCATGCCGCTCGAAGACGCAATCCTCAGCAAAAACAAAGACGGCACGATCAATGAGAACTACTGCCAATGGTGCTTTGCCGACGGCACGTACACCTACAGCAACATGGACGATCTGATCAATGTCTGCGTGAGGCACATGGTCAGCGAAACGGTTTCCGAAGAACAGGCCCGCGCCTATATGAAAGCCTTGCTGCCGACCCTGGATTACTGGAAACGGTATGAAGAGCTCAGCGACAACGGCGAATTTGAAGCCTTCAAGCAGCAGTTGATCCGGGAAATCAACGAGCTGCACATTGACGGTATGCCGAAAGTTGAATCTTTAAACGCACTGGTCGGCGCATTCGTGAATCTTGCGTACCCGCTGCCGAACGGCACCAAAGCGCAGTTTCTCGACGACGGCACCACGTATCTGGGTACACAGCTGGAATCCGCGTTCGGCGGCGCACGGTGCTTCGGCGTCCTCGCGAACATGGATTTCATTCTGATCTGCACGTATGAGGCGGACGGCAAAAATCCGGAGCTCGTTCTGTTCAAAAAGCGCTGAGCCGCACGTTGCAAAAACCTGTCATTTCATATATACTTTCTATAGAAAAGGAGAGAACTGCTATGCCGCTGGAAACAAAACGTCTGCGCTTGCGTCACTGGGAAGAAGCGGACGCCGCCGACCTTTTCTGCTATGCCAAAGATCCGGATGTCGGTCCGGCTGCCGGCTGGCCGCCGCATCAAAGCGTTGCAGACAGCCGCAACATCATCCGCAGCGTTCTGAGCGGCAGGGAAGCCTATGCCGTCTGCCGCAAAGAAGACAACAAGGCCATCGGCGCCATTGAACTGCGGCTGAACGGTCACACAGACATGACAGACCGCGACGATGAATGCGAGCTGGGTTACTGGCTTGGCAAGCCGTTCTGGGGGCAGGGTCTGATCCCGGAGGCCGCGCGGGAGCTGCTGCGTCGTGCCTTTGAAGATCTCGGCATGCAAAAGGTCTGGTGCGGCTATTACGACGGCAACGAAAAATCAAAGCGTGTGCAGGAAAAGCTCGGCTTTTCCTATCAATGGACAACCCGCGGCCTCGACGTGCCGCTGCTGCATGAAACACGGACGGGACATGTGAACTGCCTGACGAAAGAAGATTGGATGCGGCTGCACCGTTGAGGAACATAAAGCATCATACATCCTTCAAAGAAACCATCTCTGCCGCCTTGCGCCTTGCCGACGCGAGGCGCTTTTTTAACAAATCAAACATTGGCCGGGAGTTGATTTTTCCGCTTTCATGTGATAAAATTATAAAAAATGTTTTTTCCCGAAATCTTTTGCCAATCCGGAGGTACGCTATGAAACGGTTTCAATCATGCATAACCGTCCTGCTGTGTCTGCTTCTGCTTTTGACCGCCGCCCTGCCCGCATTCGCGACATTCGAACTGCAGGATATTCCCATCATTCATATTCCGGGGACCAGCAACACCTGGATCTACAATCCGGACGGCACCCGCGCGGTACCCGGCAACGCGGATCTGAAAGCCGTCCTGCTGAACAAAGATTTTTTATTAAAGCTGGCCCGGGAGCTTTGGAAAGCGGAGCTGACGAACTGCTGGGATGATTACTGCGACACCATCTATGACGCCCTGGTTTCCGCGCTGCGCGAACAGGCGCTGGACCAAAACGGCGATGCCCCGGCCGGCAGCTATCTTCGCAACTCCTGGAGCAAAGAAACCCTGACACGCAAGACGAGCGGGTTCGGACTGTATGACTACTATTATCAATTTGACCACCGGCTGGATCCGCGCGAGACTGCCGAAGACCTGGCGGCCTACATTGACGCTGTGCTGGAAGTCACCGGCAAGTCGAAGGTCGCACTGATCGGTCGCTGCTACGGTGCATGTGTCGCAGCGGCGTATCTCGCCGCACACGGGGATGAAGGCAAAGTGGATTCCTGCGTGATGTACTGCCCGATGGCGCAGGGCATCGAATATCTTGACGCGATCTTCACCGGCAACATTGTCATCAACCCGGACGAACTGACCCGCTTTGCAGGCTATTATCTGGAAGACAAAAAGCTGATTGCGGATGAACCGCTGCGTGATCTTGTGACGGCGCTGCTCTCGCTGCTCAACGCAAATGGCACACTGGATCTCCCGGTACATCAGATCATGAAAATTTACAACAAAGTGAAAGCGCAGCTTTTGCCGCGCATTCTGCGGGAAACGTTTGCCACCTGGCCGTCCTACTGGGCAATGGTCGGCAGCGAGTCTTTCGACGAAGCCGTCCGTTTTGTTTTCGGCGGTCACGAAACGGAATTTGCGCAGCTGATCGATAAAATTACTGCCTATCAGAACGAAGTGAAGCGCCCGCTGCTGCCGTTGCTGGATACCCTGCACGCGCAAGGCATGAAGCTGAGCGTGATCGCGAAATACAACACCCCGCAATATCCCCTGTACACCGGTGCGAACGCGCAGTCCGACAACTCCAACTCTCTGTATCGGATGTCTTTCGGCGGCACGGCAAGCCCGATCGATGAGACGCTGTCGGACAGCTATCTGCGTGCGGCGGTACAAAACGGTACGGCAAAGTATATTTCCGCCGACTGCAAAATCGACGCTTCGACCTGCCACTATCCCGACTACACCTGGTTCATCAAGAACGCAGGACATCTTGACCACAACGACGCCATTATGGAAGTGGCGCTATATACGATCCGCCGGGTAACGCAGGCGACCGTCTGGGACGACGCCGCTTTCCCGCAGTACAACCTGTATTCGCCGGAACAACACACCCGCATCCCGCTGACGGGCAACGACACCAGCAGCGACCGCTGGAGCCAACCGTCTTTTCTGACGGCGCTGCGCACATTTTGGAGTGCCCTGCGAACGTTGCTGAAGGATAAGCTGCAAAGCATGTTTGCCTGATCGTTATAATAGGAGACGCCTTTATGCAATATCATGAAACCATAACGCTCAAAGACGGCAGCACCTGTATCCTTCGCAACGGTACAAGCGCCGACGGCGACGCTGTTCGAAAAATTTTCATCCTGACCCATACGCAAACCGACTTTTTGCGCACCTATCCGGACGAGTGCACCCTCACCGCCGCCGCAGAAGCAGCGTATCTGCACGCCAAAACCAACAGCCAAAATGAAATTGAGCTTGTGGCAGAACTTGACGGCGTCATCGTCGGCACCGCAGGCATCGGTGCCGTCGGCGGCTGTGAGAAGCTCCGTCACCGTGCGGAATTCGGCATCAGCGTTGACAAGGCGTACTGGGGACGCGGCATTGGCCGTGCCCTGACCAAAGCCTGCATCGCCTTGGCAAAAGCGGCCGGTTATGCGCAGCTGGAGCTGGAAGCAGTCGCGGATAACATAAGCGCCCTCGCACTTTATGAAAGTGAAGGCTTCATGGAATACGGCCGCAACCCGCGCGGCTTTCATTCCCGCCTGTCCGGCTGGCAAACCCTTGTGCTGATGCGTCTGGAGCTGGATACCGGGGTGTGAACGCTCAACAATTTATAACCGTCTTTTTCAGATGTCCTTTCTGACATCTCCGGGACGGTTTTTTCTTTCATGGTGTCATTTCCGCAGGGTATATCCGGTCTATAATGGTGAAGGCCTTCAAAGGAGAGTTGTTTATGAATGATCAAAAAATAATTGAGCAGTTCTTCCGGCGCAATGAGCAGGCCCTGATCGAAACGGATAAAGCTTACGGACAATACTGCCGCAGCATCGCCATGCGCATTTTGCAAAATGACGCCGATGCGCAGGAATGCGTAAATGACGCTTACCTTCAAATGTGGCGCTCCATCCCACCGCATAAGCCACAGCGACTGAAACCGTATCTCGGAAAGATCACGCGCAACCTGTCACTGCACCTTTTGGAGAAACGAAACGCTCAAAAACGCGGTGCAGGCGAAATCTCATTGCTGCTTGACGAATTGGCGGAATGTATTCCCGAAGGCAATACATATACAGTAGAAGATCAGGTGGCCTTTTCAGACCTGATCAATCGTTTTCTGGCTTCCTTGCCAACGCAGGCGCGACAGATGTTTATCGGACGCTACTGGTACGGGTATACGGTCCGGGAGCTTGCTGCGTCGCAGCACATCAGCAGCGACAATGTTGCCGCCGTTTTATACCGCACAAGAAAAAAGCTTGCCGCTTATTTAAGCGAGAAAGGAGTAACCATATGAACGCGAAACAACTGTTATATGCACTCAACGATATTAACGATCTGTATATCGAAGACGCCGAAATCAAAAACCGCCGCATGCAACCCGGCATTCTGAAAACGCTCGGCATCCTTGCAGCGTGCATTGTACTTGTCATTTCCCTGTGGGGCATAGGCACAAAGCTGCTGTCTCTGCAAAGGACGGCTCCACCCACAAATACACGCAACAACGCCGAACTGCCCCTGCTGACAGTTTCCGAAGCAATAACCGGAAAAGGCGAAGCGTCGTATTTTGCATATGATATCAGCGAATTGACCGGGAACGGCACGGATCAGGCATTCAGCCTGCTGCCGGTCTTTCGAAACCCGCTCGATTACTGTGACGGTTCTATTGCGCATGCAGATCATTATCAAATGCTGCGCCTGCTGAAAGAAACCGCACAGCGTTTCGGCATCAATGAAAGCGCAGACATGGCCATTGAAAGGCCATCTGATGATACCCCGGGGGACGAAACCTTTTCCATGCGCAGCGAAGATTATCTCATAGAAGTCAATACGTTTTCCCGTGTGAACGTGACCCTTTTGAACAGGAATCCGGCAAACGCCCTGCGCCTGTCTCCTTCTGCCGACAAAAAAGAACTGCAGGCTGTTGCCTCTGCGGCCATCAAGCAGTTTGCCTCCGCCCTTGCAATGGCTGCACCGAAAATCATGTTGCCGCGCGGCGACTATGATGTAAACGGACAGCAGAAATGGAACCGGTTCTTTGTTTATGAGAGCGGCGGCGATGCGACAACCACTTTTTTGAATGCACAATTTCATGCGGTCGGTTTTTTCTTTGATGAAAGCGGAGTCCTCGCAGGTCTGTCCTGGGGCGTCTCGGATCTGACACAGTGCCTTGGAGAATATCCCCTTTTGTCGCAGCGGCAGGCTGTCGCAGCAGCATGCAAAGCGTTTGACTTGAACAAACGGGACATTTTGTATGCAGAGCTGTTTTATCATTCGGAAAACACGGACGCCTTTTATATGCCGTGTTACCGCTTCTATGTGCAAACAGACGACACTAACATTGCCGCATCACTGCCCGGGATGCACACATATACGACATACGTTTTGCCGGCAGTTTGCCCGGAATATATTCGCTCATAAATTTCCGTATTCCCCGCATCCCATGGCTTCTCCATCCGGACCGGCATGCTTTTTCACGGTTTTGCACATCATATTTCACAGTGTTTTCTCTGTATTGATGCGGTTTGAACGTAGTTTTCCACATTTTCCACATCATTTTCCACGTGAAAACTCCTTTTGTTTTTCGCATTTCCAATACCGCAATCGGTATATTTTTTGTCTCCCGGCAAATGCTAACGTAACGAAGGAGATGGCATGCAATGATCAAAGGTGTGAATCATCAGGTGGTCGAGGTCAACGACACCGCCTGTCAGTATTTTGAAAAAATCCTGTTTTTTGTCAAGCCGGAGTATGCCTGCGTCAGCGAGGGAAAAATCCGGGAACGCGCAGGACAAATCGCAAGCCGTGCCGCAGGTGTGCCGCCGACAAAGATCCGGCGTTCCCCGCTGCGTCAGGTGCTGACTCTGCTTGGCGCGGCACTTTGCGGGGCAATTCTGGCGGCTGTTGTTTTGTCTCTGCGCTGACTGCAGTGCGATAATCCGGCAGTCAAATCATAGATTTTTGTCGCATATGTCTCATTTTTCCCAAAAAAAATCGGGAAAGGCGGCAATTCTTCCAACTTCTTGCATATTGTAATTTGATGTTTGCAATGATAGAATAGCAAAAGATCAAAGCAAGAAAGGATGATAACATCATGAAAAAGATCATTTCCAAAAGAGAATATGACACCGAAACAGCTGAACTGATCGAAAAGCGCACCAGCGGCGTCTTCGGCGATCCCGCCGGATACGAAGAATCGCTGTACAAGACCCCGAAGGGCTACTACTTCCTGTATGTCAACGGCGGCGAAGAATCCCCGTATAAAAAGGAAGACATCAAGTGCGTCTCCGCTGCGAAAGCGGAAGCATGGCTGGCAAACAAATAAGAACAGCGAAAAAGACGAGACTGCCGCGCGAAAGCGACCGTCTCGTCTTTTGTTTGCATTGCTTTGCCGCTGGGCGCAGTCCGCTGCATTATCTGCGCTCAAAAGAAAGCATCCGCGTCCCCTGAAACGTCAGCCGTCCGCGATCGCCTTCCCGGAGATCACCGAACGCGGTGTCCCCTACCTCCAACTCCATCCGGTCACCACTTTCCACCTCAAAGGTCGCGTAGTACGAAGAAGATGTGCTTGTCATATATCCGTGCGCACCGGTGATGTCACCCGCCATCGGCTGTTGATGCTGTGAAACAGCTTCCCGCTTTGCAACCACGACCGCATCCACGGTCAGCCGCGGCGCGTTACGGTTGGCACGCTGCTTTTTCAAGACCTGAACCAAAATTACAAAAAACGCAATAACAATAACTGCAAAGGCCACGCAAAAGAAGACGTTGAACAGAATCCCCATCATAAAGCAACACTCTTTCGGTCAAAACTTTTTCAAGCACAGTATACCACAGATTCTCAAAAAGTACAAGGCAGCGCATCGATGAGATCACCGCCTTTTTAACCTTCTGTGCTTTTTGTCGGGTTTTTTCACGGAAATTTCTGATATTTTCACACTTTGTGTCTTTACAGAATGCAAAAATGGTGATAAAATATAAAATGCCGACAAGTGGAATTGTCCATTTGCCGACCTGAAACAGGTTCATATAACCAACCATAAGGAGGACAAACAATGGCAAGAAAATCAAAGACCATGGACGGCAACAACGCCGCCGCGTACGTATCCTATGCGTTCACGGAAGTTGCGGGTATTTACCCGATCACCCCGTCCAGCCCGATGGCAGACTACGTTGACCAGTGGTCCGCACAGGGCATGAAGAACATCTTCGGCACAACTGTCAAGGTTGCTGAAATGCAGTCCGAAGCAGGTGCGTCCGGTACCGTACACGGCTCTCTTGCTGCCGGTGCCCTGACCACCACCTACACCGCGTCGCAGGGTCTTCTTCTGATGATCCCGAATATGTACAAGATCGCGGGCGAACTGCTTCCGTCCGTGTTCCATGTTTCCGCACGCTGCGTCGCGTCTCATGCGCTGAACATTTTCGGCGATCATTCCGACGTTTACGCCTGCCGCCAGACCGGTTTCGCAATGCTTGCCGAAACCAATCCGCAGGAAGTCATGGACCTCGGCGCCGTTGCGCACCTCGCGTCCATCAAGGGCCGCGTTCCGTTCATCAACTTCTTCGACGGTTTCCGTACCGCTCACGAGATCCAGAAGATCAAGATCTGGGACTATGAAGATCTGAAAGAAATGTGC
>CACYCR010000024.1 GCA_902772935.1 Oscillospiraceae bacterium | reverse complement strand
GGTGGATTGGTGTATAATGGAGTTGAAACACAAAGCGGGGTTTGCGGGAATAAAAGATATGGATCAGATTGTAGAATGGTCAAAAGAGCTCCAAAGCCTTGCACAGGCCAGCCGCTTCTATGGACATGACATATATGACAAGGAGCGATATCAGCGTATCCGGGAAGTATCCGCAGAAATGATGTTGATGGGAGCGGATGTGCCCGCTGAGAAGATCAAAGGATTGTTTTGTGGCGATGAAGGCTGAAACAGATACCGCAAACAAATACGCGGAAAGGATCTGAGTGTATGCATACTTCGGGCAGAAAACCGAACATCATTTTTATCATGACTGACGATCAGGGCTACGGCGACCTCGGCTGCATGGGCGCGCAGGATCTCAAAACGCCCTGCATCGACCAAATGGCGGCAGAGGGCGTGCTGTTCAAGTCGATGTATTCCGCGTCGCCCGTGTGCTCGCCCTCCCGTGCCGCGCTGCTGACCGGACGCTATCCGGGCAATGCCGGGGTACGCGCCATCCTTGCAGGACACCGCCGCGCCAGCGGACTGACACCTGCTGTGCCCACGGTGGCCGCCGCGCTGAAAAAGCTCGGCTATGCCACCGGGATCTGCGGCAAGTGGCACCTCGGACTCAAAGAGGAATGCCGACCGAATGCCAACGGCTTTGACGAGTTTTCCGGTTTCCTTGCCGGGTGTCTGGACTATTATTCTCACATTTTCTATTATGGCATGGCCGACGGTAACACGAACCCGACCCATGACCTTTGGGAAAACAACGACGAAGTGTATGCCAACGGCGAATATCTGACCGAACGCATTACGGAAAAGAGCGTTTCTTTCATCGAACGCCACAAGGACGAACCCTTCTTTTTATATGCCGCCTACAATGCGCCCCACTATCCGATGCACGCGCCGCAAAAATACCTCGACCGCTTTTCCGATCTCCCTTGGGACCGCCGGATCATGGCCGCCATGATCGCCGCCGTGGACGACGGTGTAGGCGAGATCCGCAATGCGCTGGAAAAGCTGGATCTGACAAACGACACGCTGATCTATTTTCAAAGCGACAACGGGCCTTCCCGAGAGAGCCGCAACTGGCTGGATGGTACGCCCGACCCCTATTACGGCGGCACCACTGGCGGCTTTGCGGGTCACAAGTTCAGCCTTTTCGAGGGTGGCATCCGCATCCCAGCTATGATCTGCTGGCCGGGGCACATCGCCCCCGGAACCTCCTCCTGTCCGCACATCGCGACCGACCTGTTTTCCACTGCGCTGCAGGCCGCGGGCGGCGATCCGTCAGAGTATCAGACCGACGGTGAAAGCCTGCTATCCATGCTGATCGACGGCACTGAGCGCCCGCATGAAGAACTCTATTGGGAACTTGAGGAGCAGACCGCCGTACGTGCCGGCAACTACAAGCTGGTGCTTGACGGACGGCTGGAGGAAACTGCGGAAAAACGCGCCGACGTCTTCCTTGCCGATCTTTCCAAAGATCCCGGCGAATGGGTGAACCTGGCCGAAGAACTGCCCGAACTGACGGCAGCGCTGACCGAAAAAGCGCTGAAATGGCGCGAAGGCATTGAAACCACTTGGGAAACAGAGTTTCAAAAGAACTATTCGCTGACATGAGAAACGAATTGTCCCTACTGATCAAACCTGCCGGGGCATTGTGCGACCTCGGCTGCAGCTATTGCTTTTATCGCCGCATTGCCGCCGACCGTGATACAGCACCCGGCGTTATGCAAGACGAGACCGCGGAAACATTGCTGGAGCGCGTGCTTTCCCTGCGCCCGGCTGCGTTGTCCATTGCTTTTCAGGGCGGCGAACCCACGCTGGCCGGACTGAGTTGGTACCGCCGCTTTTTGCAAAACATCGCTGAAAAGAACACCGCAAAGATTCCGGTGAACCTGAGCATTCAGACCAACGGGATGCATATAAATGATGATTGGGCGCGGTTGTTCAAAGAGCATGGTTTTCTTGTCGGTCTCTCGCTGGACGGAGACAAAGCGACCAACGACCGTTTTCGGCTGGACAAAAACGGCAACAGCGTCTATGAATGCACCCTTGCCGCTGCTGAGTTGCTGAACAAACACGGCGTGGAATTCAATATTCTGTCTGTACTCACAAATGAGAGCGCCTATGAGATCGAGCGCACCTATGCGGATTTCAAGCGCCGCGGCTTTCGTTTTTTGCAGTTCATCCCCTTTGTGGATGAAGGCACCGGGCAATCGCTCACAAGCGAGGCCTATACGTTCTTTCTGAAACGCTGCTTTGATCTTTGGTATGCGGATTTTCAAAAGGGCGACTACATCTCGATCCGCCACATCGACAACTACATTCGCATCTTGCTCGGGGAACCTCCGGAAAACTGTGCCATGTGCGGTGTCTGCGGCCGATATTATGTGATCGAGGCCGATGGCAGCGTTTACCCCTGCGATTTCTATTGCAAAGATACATACAGGCTCGGCACGGTGTTTGATCCTGCGCCCTTCGATGAAAGCGAAACCCACCGCACGTTTTTGACGGATTCCTGTCGTATCCACGCCTCCTGCGCTGCCTGCAAATACGCTGCGCTTTGCCGTGGCGGCTGCCGCCGCGACCGAACGGATGAACTGACAAAGAACAAATATTGCGAAGCCTACCGCGCGTTCTTTGATTATGCGCTGGAACGAATGCTGACCGTTGCACGCAGCTTGCCGGAAGGTGAAGGCAAAGGGAGTGAATGAAACCAGTTTTAGTTTAAGAACAGATGAATAATATTCCGGATTATCAAGAAGGAACCATGAGAAGGTTCTTAAATTTTTTTATGATGTTTTTTTGAATTTGAAAAAGTCGTTCTACTCATAAGGACATTTCGACCTCAAAAATTAAGCTGTTTTTGCATTGAAAAATGTTAAATTTTCGTGAACTGTAAGAAATCTCTCACTTATTAGGACAAAACGGGCTGCTTTTCCAAGGTTTTTTCCGAAAAAGCTTTAAAAAAAGCCCATTTATCCGTTGCCAGAGTCGATGGGACAAAATGAAAAGCCGCCGGTTGACCGAACAGGTCGCCGACGGCTTTTTTGATTCCTGGTGATAGTTTAATTGGAACAAATTAAATGGCAGCGCCCAAATCGGACACTGCCATAAGCCATTGCATTGCTCTTTTTCAATTTTGCTTTCGTTCAACTGTTCAACTGCGCCTTCAACTCCTGAAAGCTCTCCAGCGCGCTTTGCAGATTCTCAATAATGTCATCCGCCAGTTCGTCCGGCGAGGGCAGATTGTCCAGATCGGCAAGCGATTTATCCTTGATCCAGAAGATATCCAGGCTGGTCTTGTCCCGTGCAAGAATCTCCGAGATGTCAAACTTGCGCCAGCGGCCGTCCGGATTGGTTTCGCTCCACGTTTCGGTGCGCTCGTGGCGGTTTTCCGGGTGATAGCATGTAATGAAATCCTGCAAGTCCGCAAACTGCATCGGGTTTTGTTTCAGCGTAAAGTGGATATTC
>CACYCR010000023.1 GCA_902772935.1 Oscillospiraceae bacterium | reverse complement strand
TTTATGGCTGCGGATCTAGGATTCGAACCCAGACATACAGAGTCAGAGTCTGCTGTGCTACCCTTACACAAATCCGCAACGAACAAATAGTATTATACCCATCCGCATCTGAAAAGTCAATAGCTTTTTCAAAAAATTTTCGGTTTTTTCTATGTACGGGGAACGCGCCCGCAGCCCGTCAGCCGCAGGCGCATTTTCTGTGAAATGGGTTTAGTCTTTGATCGCATCGGCTACCGTCTGTGCGAGCAGCGCAGCACCTTCGGCTGTGGGGTGGAGGCCGTCACTGTAAAGCGCCGGTCGGTCTTTGAAGACGGAAAACAGGTCGATCGTTTCTGCGCCTGTGTCGGCTGCGACCCGGTTCACGATTGGCAGAATCTCGCCGCTGATCACGTCCGGCTGAATGTTGTACCGAACCTTTCCGCTGCCGTCTGCATAAGCGGGCAGCGGCGTGGCAACGTACACCTGCGGATGCGACGGGAGGGTCTGATACATGGTGATCAGATCCTTCAGATCCGTTTCAAACTGCGCCGGATATGCGATGATGCCGGCGACAAGCGTACCCCAGTTGAACGTTTTGGAATCGTTCGCGCCGAGCAGAAGCACCACGATGTCGGGCGCAAAGTCGCGGCTTTTCGTACACAGCGTTTCGACACGGTAGGGCCTGTCACCCATCAGACATGCCGTTCTGCCCGAGTAGCCGTAGTTGTTGACACAGTACCCGTCGCCGAGCAAACCTTGCAGTGCAGCGGGATAATTGTATTTTGCGCGGTTTTTGATGCCGTAGCCGTACGTCACACTGTCGCCGACGCAGGCAACACGGATCTGCCCCGCCTGCGGCGTCTGCAGCGGATGAACAAACGACAGCAACCCGTTGTAATTGAGCACCACGGCGACGATTGCGCCGAGCAGCAGCAAACTCACCAAAGCGATCAGCAGCTTTTTGAATCGTTTCATTTGTCCGCTCCCCCATTCTTCGGATCAAAGTGTTTTTCTCTTGTTTTGACAAACAAAAGCATTCGATTG
This sequence comes from Oscillospiraceae bacterium, assembly GCA_902772935.1. Taxonomy (GTDB): domain Bacteria; phylum Bacillota; class Clostridia; order Oscillospirales; family Acutalibacteraceae; genus UBA6857. The sequence continues at coordinate 8,405 of CACYCR010000023.1, read as the reverse complement.
CCACAGTCCTCTCGGGATGCCTTTCAGCACGGTGTCCGGCTTATTTCCGCAGTCCAAACAGTGCAAGAATGCTGTGGAGGGCCTGCACGAGCCAGCCGAATGCGCCGTCGTGTTTTTCACCGCAGTACCTGCAGTCGTTGTAGTTCTTTTGCGGTTCCACGGGCTGCGGTAATTTTTCTGTCGTGACAACCGATAATTCCTTTGTTCCGTTCTCGTCAGAAAAGTTTTTCCCGCAGGTCGTGCAGTGGTAATATGCCACATTGCCTGTCTCCTGCGTTGTTGCCTTTTTTTCCGGGACAAATGTCAGCTGATGAACAACGACGGTTTCCATTACAAAGGCGTGATACGTGCTGTTCGCATTTAATACATCTTCATCAACCAGCAAGCGTATGAACGCGCCACTGCCGGTCGTGGGACCGTCATAAACCGTGTTGTCGGTATCGTCTCGGAATCCAAGACGCAGATTTGTCACAGTGGCATTGAAGTTGCTGTTTTCCACTTTGAAACCGGTACAGTTGCCGCCTTTGCCGCTCCACCAATAGGCATTGCAGTTATCGTATGTGCTGCGCCCGGTTCCGACGATTTTGAATGCGGTCTGGAACTGGTCGCTGTAACAATAGGTAAAGAGGTTGCCGCTGCTTTCCTCCACAAATCCGCAGGATCCCTTGTATTTGTCCCAGCCGATCTGAAACAGCGGATGGATGTTGGTCAGGCTGTTGCCGCTGGCATGCACAATGACGCCCGTACGCACGCCGCCGATGCGAACATTTGTGATGGTGTTATCATGCCCTTCGATCTTGATGCCCACAGAATTCGATGCGCTGTTTCCGATGATGTTGATGTCCCGGATATCCGCATCGGAGGAACCTGAATTGGCGCCGGATTTGATGTGCAGCCCCACAACGGTATTTTTGATGGACGTGTTCTGCACCTTGGTTTCCCGTCCGGAATCAATGCTCACGCCGTTTGCAATCTTGCTTCCGTCAATAACGCCGCCGGTCAGCGTGTAATTGCTGCCGATCTCTTTGGTCGTATTGTACGGATCTTTGCCGCCCAAAGCAATCACCGCGCCGCCTTTGAAATTGCTCGTCGCCTGAATGACCGCATAGTTTGTCAACTGGAGATCAACGCTTTTTTTCGGATCCGCAGGGGTGCGAAGCGGATGCGACACACGGTAAACGCCGTCCGGAAACCATATGGTTCGGTTGGGGTTTGCGTCAATGACCGCCTGCAGCGCATCGGCGACATCCGCGCCGGTATTTGCCGCAACGAAGTCAGTAACGCACACAACGCCGGGAACCTCCGCAGCAAGAACGGCGGTATGCGGGGCGACCATAAGGAGAATCAGAAGGGCGGCAAGAATTGCCTTCAGCTTTGACATATAAACATCCATCCTTTCGCAAAACTATGTCAAATAACAAATCGCTGTATACGAAAAAAGCAGCAATCAAAATGAAGCGGTGGTGTATACGCATGCATGCTCTTTTTGAAAGGGCATCAAACGGACACGCCGTACGTTTTTCCGTTTGTCAGCGAGCAATATCAAACGAACAGATTCCGCCGAAAACGCTGTTTTGCTTTCCAAGACGCAAATCTGCATAAATCGGAAAATGATCCGATGTAAAACGGTCGTTGAACCCCTTCGTCACCGTGCGGTAAGCAGCGACTTCAAAATCATCCGAACAAAGCACAAAATCGATGTAGTAATCGGCCTTTTGGTTCGGGTCGTGACCGCCGTGGAACGTACCGAAGGAAACGCAGTCTTTTGCGGCAAGGCGCGTGTCTGTCAGATGCTGCGTCATGGTCGCGTAGGCTTCTCCCTTTTCGGTCGTGTTCAAATCTGCCGTAAAAACAACGGGGACGTCGGAGAAATGTTCTTCGATATATCGGTTGACGATCTGACCGGCCAGCACGCGGGCTTCCTCCGAAACATGGTCAAAATGCGAATTGACATGGACGTATACGTCACCGGTCAGGCGGTTTTTCAGCTTGACCCAAGTGCAAGCCCTGATGTTTGCCGCGCCGGGGCCGTACGACGGCTCATCCGGGGTGTCCGAGAGCCAGAATGTGCCGCTGTCCAGCAGTTTATATCTGGTTTTCAGAAAAAAGATCGGGTTGCCGGTACCGTGATTGTGCAGGAGATCGCCGCCGATATTGGCATCCACACCGACCCAGTCATACATGACAAGCCGTTCGTCCAGGCCGACCATCCAGACATTCGTCGCTTCCTGCAGGCCGAAGGAATCGGGCATAATCTCAAAGATCTGGCTCAGGCCGATGGTCATCCGATCGTAGGTTGTGTTGCCGTTCACACCGCCGGAGCGGATATTGAAGGACATGATTCTGCATGTACACGGCATCTGTTTTTCGGCAGCGATCTGCGGAAAATCATAGTCCCCGCAGTAATCCGTGTTGCCTTTGCCGGTGGCATTTGTAAACAAGGCAAAAATAGCCAAAGCAAAAACGATGATTCGCTTCATTCCGAGTGTGAACATCCTGTTCCCTCCTTGTCATTGATTCGCGGATCAATTGAGCTGTTCAGAAAGCCGGTTTCTTCAGTCCCCGGCCGTCACATGGACCAGAAAATCTCCTGTCATGCCGTGCCAGTTGAGAAAAACACGCGTCGTCCCTTCGCCCACGGGGAACATCATGCCGCCGACGAACCGGATGACGGATTTGTCGTAACCGTAAAACCTGGTGCCGAGCAACACAGGAAAGGTATACCCGTCGTTGTCATAGGCGATGATCCAGACCTGTGTGGGTTTGGAAATCGTATAGACCTGCTTTTCGGCTTTGACGGTAAGAACGTCCGGGATCGCCCGCACGGGGCGCGGTTCGATCTGCATTTCCATATTTTCTTCTGCCGCATCGTCCGTCATCGGCGCCTCGGCCGGCGAGAGCCTGAGTTCATGCAGCCGCGTGGCCCAGCCGTCTACGTCCCGGCAGCCGTAGGCATAGCCGAGATAAACGGGATCGTCCGCGCCGATATGCCCGTCAGCACGGCCGGAAATGCCGCAGTTATGCAGATACCGGGCCGTGTTGGTCTTGATGATGTCGCTCGGACGGAAGTGCAGGCCGTCGAAAGATTCCCAGACTGCAACGTAACTGTTTTCCGAAAACCGCTTTTCCGTGAAAACAGCAATGAAACGACCGTACGCATCCACATACTTGACATCCGCAGAATCACTGTCGCCCCGCTTTGCGGGAATCACATCACCCTTGTATTCAAGAGTTGCAGGCCAGTTTTCGTCGGTTGCGTCCGCAATGGCAAGGCGCGTTGCAGGCGTGTCGGTGTTCCAGCTGTAGTAGATATAGAGCTTGTCGCCCATCAAAACGAACGACGGCTCTCCGGCGCCCCAGTAGTCCGGGTTGTCCTTATATTCGATCATCGGTTTCGGCTCCACGCCCCAACCGCTGCCCGTCCATTTTTCAAACGGGCCGTTGGGAGATTTGCTGCGGGCAACGCAGATATCATTATCAATGCCCCGCTCGTCGAGCGTCGTTGTGTAGCCGACGTAATAATATCCGCCGAATTTGATGACGCCCGGATCGCAGGTCGAATAACCATCATAGCCGCCGCCGGTCGGTTTTACGACCAGTTTTTCCGCACTGCTGCATTTTCCGCCGCCGTAAAGGCGGACATAGCTGATCATATCCCAGATATCGCCGGGGCCGTCGGTCGCGCACCAGACGTCAAGACTGCCGTCGGTGTTGAGAATCATGGACGGGCCGTAGCGATAGCCGCCGCCCTCCGCGCGGGGTGTGTAGATCTCCGTCCCGGTATCAACAGCATCCGCGTGGATATACATGGAAGCATTGCCGACATCGGCCGGCTTTGCCGGCGCAAAATCTCCGCCGCCGACAACAGGGGCAAAAGCCACAGAAAGGGTATACAGACTGACAAATAATGTTTTTAACACCAGGTAGAATGTATGCATTGTCATTGTAACCATCCTCCACAAGTCATTCAGCAAAAGGTTTATTGTATCTGTATATGAAAAGCCACAGGCCATGGCTGTTTTTCCAGGTTTCGGGCTGTGAAATTCATTTTCGCTCGGTCCTCAGCAAGATGCAGCGTCGATCTCGTTTCGGCGCGCAGGATTCTTTTTTTATTATACATAGTTTTCTGCGCTTTTTCAATACGATAAATGAAATCCTTGTTTGTTATGTGTGCATAAACATACACGTCTTCATCAGGTTCGGGAAAAGAAAAAAACCCGTCGAGCCGCATAATTGTCGGCATCGTCGGGTTTTTCTTTGGTGAGGATAAGTGGACTCGAACCACCGACCTCTTGCATGTCAAGCAAGCGCTCTAACCAACTGAGCTATACCCTCATGTGCGTGGTCTCTCACAACGCTTGTATATATTACACTATTTTTCCGGAAATGTCAATACCTAAATTCAAAAAATCAGCGGGGATTTTTCCCCGCTGATTCGGATGATTTTATCGGAGGCCGTGCTTTTCCAGCAGACCGTTGACCACATCCGGGAAGTTCGTGATGAGGCCGTCCACGCCGAGCGCGATCATTTTTTCAATGGTGGCCGGACCGTTGATCGTCCAGGCGTTGAGCTGCATGCCCGCCTCGTGGGTCTTTTTCACCAGGTCTTCCGTGATGTACATGGAAAACGGGTGCAGCGCATCCGCGTTCAGAGATTTCGCAACCTCAAGCGGATTGCGGAACACGCGGAAGGTCACCTTGCTGTTCGGGCTGTAGAGAAAGCCGGTTCTCGTCTGCGGGTCAATTTGCTTCGCCTCGGCGATAAGCTTCGGGTCAAAGCTCGAAATCAGCAGCTTGTCAAACAGGCCGTACTCCTTGACAAAGCGGATGGTGTCGCGGACAATCGCCGTTTCGTTCGCCTTGGGGCTTTTCAGTTCAATGTTCAATACCTTGATGTCGCTTTCTGCCACAAGCTCCAGAAATTCGCGCAGTGTCGGCATCCGCGTACCGGCAAACTTTTCGCTGAAATAGGAGCCGAAGTCATAGCGTTTGAGCTCTTCCATCGTCATCTGCGAAATGCTGCCCCTGCCGTTCGAAGTCTTGTCGATCGTATAATTGTGGCAAAGCACCAGTTCGTTGTCCTTTGTGATGTGCACGTCGGTTTCAAAGCCGTCCACACCGAGGGCCAACGCTTTTTGAAACGCCGGCAGCGTATTCTGCGGCGCATAGACGTTCGCACCTCTGTGTGAAATGACGTTGATGTGTTTCATCTGTTTCACCTTCCCTTTAAAACAAAGGCATTATAGCACGTTTTGCTTATGAAGTCAAGGCGACGCCGCGCCGTCTCACAGCGGAATCGGCATCTTGTCCTTGTACTGGTAGGCGCGGACATAGTCCACGATAAAAGCCGCCGGAAGCTGTTCGCGCTGCACCTTTTCATCCACACCGACGGAGAGAATCAGATACAGCGGAACCTGACAGACGCCGCCGAAATCCGTCCGTGCTGTTTCAACGCCGTTGACGTAAAACGTGTAGCCATTTTCATCCCACGCCACGCCGTAGGTGTTGAATTTGTTGTAGGGGTCGTCGGCATAGAACCAGCCCTGGATCTCCTGTTTGTGCGCGTCGCCGTAGGCATCCACATGAATCGTCTGGTATATGGAATTGAAGTACCTTTTGTCGGCATCGTAATCCGTCGGCGTTTCGAATACGTCGATCTCGCAACCGCTCACGCCGCCGTCCGTATCGTCGTCCCACATACCGTCTGTCAGCAGCCAGAACGCGGGGTTCAGTCCGGCGCCCTTCGGGAGAATGCAGCGCACTTCAAAATAGCCGTAAAGCTGTTCAAAGCCGTAGTGCTGCCCGTTGTAATCCTTGTTCGGATTCGTCTCCATCCCGTAAGAATAATAGTTTGCGCCGGCGGGACCGTCCGCTTTGTAATCGACGGTGATTTGCAGGCAGCCGTCATCGGTGAAGCTGACCTGATCGCGGTTCCAGTACGCCGTATCGCGCGGCTGGGTATCGTTGTCGCCGTAGACATAATGGCCCTGCCAGATCTCTTTGTCGAAGCCGTGGTCAAACTCATCGGCAAAGGTCAGCACAAACTGATCCATATTGATCTTCTCTTTGTAGGGTGTGACCGGCGTGTCAAAAATTGCTGCGCCGAACAGCTGCGACACGGCAAGCAGCAGCGCGCCGACGCGCTGAAACTGCAGGGAGAACAAGGCCTTCAGCGCCATGCCGAGCGCCGGGCCGATCGCAGAGAGTGCGGCGAGATGCCGTTTCGGAATGGACTTGAACATCGGAAAGTCTCCTTTCAAAAAAGACCGCCGGGCAGTGCGGGGCGGTCCATCATCTTATTTGTTGGTCGTGTACGGCAAAAAGGCGTTCGTATTGTCAAAGTCGCCCTGGTCATACAGCAGGTCAGAAAACAAGTCGGTCAGCGCAACCTCGTTGCCGTCGTGATCCTTGATGTGCAAATACTTGCCGATGCGCTCTATGATCGGCATAAAAGAGCGGTATTCCGGTGTGTCGGGCGTATAGATCTTGACGCCGGAATACACCTGAATCACCAGCTCGATCATAAAGTCCCGAACCTTGCGGGCGGACACGCAGTCCTCCACCTTGTCGGAGACAAACAGCAGCCGGGCAAGACCCTTGAAGGTCAGCGTGTTGACGACCTTGCCGAGCAGACGCAGCGCCGGCTTAAACGTGTCAATCGTTTTCGGCTGCAGGTCAAACGCATGGCCGAGCAGCTTGAGCCGGTCGATGTCGTTTTCCATCGACCAGAAGATGTCGTACAGCATATCCGTAAAATGCTTTTTCATGTAAGCGTCCACGCTCAGACCGCCGCGATCCCAGTCGAAATCCTGCAGATGCTTTGTCTGCACATCGACCCCGTCTTCGGTGATCGTCACCTTGCGGTACGGTGCGGGGTGGCCGGTGATGGAACCGGTATTGATGTGATAGAGGCGGTTGCCCTTTGCGGTGTCGATGTATTCGATCGACTGCATATGGGTGTGCCCCGTAAAGACATACTCGATGCCGAGATCGGCCAAAAACGGCGCTGTGGTCTCATAGCCGCCGAGCATGGCGCTGTGCTCATACACCGGGTAAAACTTCGCCGGCGGCAGCACCGGATGGTGCGTCACGGCAATCACACGCTCGCCGTCTGCCTGCGCAGCGGCAGCTTGCGCCCGGATCCAATCCAGCTGCGATGCGTCATACCCGCAGAAGTGTCCGTCGCCGTCATCGTTGAGCAGTAGGAACCGCAGACCAGGCGCCATTTTCACCGCGTAGGAATGGGACGGTTCGTGGATACTGACCGCCTCGTTCCAGCCGTAGTCATAATACAGTGTTTCCAGCTCGTCGCGGGTATACTGCGGCAGCTTGAAGGAACCGTACTCGGTATACCCCTGCGCCATCATGATATAATCGTGGGTGGCCGTGGTCACAAAGACACGCTTTCCCGCATCCTTCAGCACCCGGAGCAGATCGAGCAGCAGATCATGGCTCGCCGTTTCACCGTCAAAGGTCAGGTCGCCGGAAATGATGATGACCTTTGTGTCCTTGTCTGCGATCATCTCCTGAAATGCAGCCTTCACAATCTCGACGGATTCCTTCATGCACTTCTGGTCCACCGACGCCTTGAGGTCATAATACTTACCATAGGAACCGATCTGTTCGCCGGCATACAGGTGCAGGTCGGTGATTTGATAAAAAGTGAAGTCCTGCATGAAAACAGCTCCTTTGAATGCAGAAATTAAAAATTGAACATGGAAAACTGCGGTCGCGTCAAAGCAATGATTTATTTCAACGGACGCCCCGCGAAGGAACGTCCGTCAACAATTGCAATTGACCGGGTTCTAATCGTTTTCGCCTGCGGTGAAACCTTACAGACCCGTCTTCTCTCTGATATAGTTGCGGGCAAACACCGCGTACTCAAACGGGTTGGCGATGGCCGGATCCTGCTCCGCTTCCACAACGACCCAGCCCTCATAGTCGGCGTCACTGAGAATGTCGAACACCGGCGTGAAATCGAAGTCGCCGTCGCCAGGCACGGTGAACGAGCCGGCACGTACCGCGTCAAGGAAGCTGTAGCCCTTGGCTTTCGCGTCGTCGATCACGGACTGGCGGATGCTCTTGAGGTGGACGTGCTTGACGCGATGGACGTATTTTTTCAATACGCCGATGGCATCTTCACCGCTGAACGCGAGATGACCGGTATCATACAGCAGATACACAAGGTTCGGGTCGGTCAGCTCCATGAGCTTGTCGATCTCTTCCGCGGTCTGTACGCCGGTACCCATGTGGTGATGGATGGTGAAATACATGCCCTTTTCTTTTGCAAGGCGGCCCATTTCGTTGAAGCCCTTGACGATCAGTTCCCACTGCTCGTCGGTGTAGACCGGCTTTTCGCCGAAGATACTGACCGGTTTGCCCTGGATGGAGTTGCCCTGCTCGGA
>CACYCR010000022.1 GCA_902772935.1 Oscillospiraceae bacterium | reverse complement strand
CAAGAATCCGCAGTTCCTTTCCAACGCGATCTGCCCGTCCAACGGTGCGGACATCAACGGCCCGACCTCCAACGCCAACTCCGTGGGGATTGCCCTGGGCGGCAAGGCGGCGGACGGCGACTGGGGCGAGTATGTGAACTATCTGCCCAACGGGGCGAGCCACACGATCACGTTCAACACCTCGCTGATCCGCGACCCGGCCCACAAAGAAAAGTTCAAATCCTTCATCAAGGGCTACATCGAAAACGGCGGCACCGCGCTGCAGATCAATATCCTTGACCCGGACGTGCTGCGCGACGCGCAGGCGCACCCGCAGGATTACCGCCATCTGCTGGTTCGCATCACCGGCTACAACGCCTATTTCGTTTCGGTCGGCAAAGAGCTGCAGGACGAGATCATCGCCCGCGAAAGCCATAAGGGGTATTGACGTGAAGATATTGAACATTCAGCGCATGTCGACCGAGGACGGGCCCGGGCTGCGGACAACGGTCTTTTTCAAGGGCTGTCCGCTTGCCTGTACCTGGTGCCACAACCCCGAAAGCCTTTCGCCGAAGTCCCACGTGGAATGGCTCCCGGTGCGCTGTATCGGCTGCCGCACCTGCGAAAGCGTCTGTCCGCAAAAGGGCATCCGGCTCGACGAAACGGGCGTGCACACCTCGGAACAGTGCACGGCCTGCGGCGCCTGCACGGCCGCCTGTCCCACGCAGGCGCTGGAAATGAAGGGTATCGACGATACGGTTGACGCTCTGTTTGACACGCTGATGAAAGACCGCGCCTATTGGGGCGGCGAAGGCGGCGTGACCCTTTCCGGCGGCGAAGTGACGCTGCAGTGGAAAGAAGCGCTGCAGCTGCTTCAAAAGCTGAAAGCGGCCGGCGTCAACACCGCCGTGGATACCTGCGGCTTTACCCAATGGGAAACGCTGCAGCAGCTTTTGCCGGTCACGGACATTTTTCTCTATGACCTCAAGCTGTTTGAGGATGATCTGCACAAACACTTTACCGGGCAGAGCAACGCGCAGATTCTGGATAATTTCGACCGGCTGACCGCGGCGTGCAGGGAAACCGGCAAGCGCATCTGGGTGCGCACCCCGATCATTCCCGGCGCGACCGACACCGACGACAACATCCGCGCGCTGGCCGGCGTGGTCCGCGACCGCGCGGAAAAATGGGAGCTGTGCGCGTTCAACAATCTTTGCCGCGACAAGTATGAACGGCTCGGCAAAACCTGGGCGTTCAAAGACGCAAAGCTGATGCCGAAGGCCCGGATGGAAGCGCTCACGGCGCTTGCCAGAGAAAGCGGCGCGCCGTGCGCGGTCTGGAGCGGCAGCACGGCACTGGAAGATTCTGAAAAGGAGGAAAGATCATGAACAAAGTCAATCCGAAGGATATGAAGGATTTTGACAATCCCTATAAAATTGCACTGATCGCCATGAAGGACGGGCCCGACGACCTGCACATGTGTCTGGTCTCCTCTCTTTGCAACAAGGGCGACGACAAAATGATGTTCGGCGAATTCGTCCGCGGCATCAGCAAAAAGCTGATTTATGACGACCCGAAGACCGGCTTTCTGATCATGTCGGTCAGCCGGGATTTCTGGACGGGTTCCATGGATTTCACCCATTTCGTCACCGAGGGTGAAGACTATGTGCGCATGAACGAATATCCGCTGTTCCGGTTCAACACCTATTTCGGCGTGTCGGAGGTCCACTATGCCGATCTGCACGACATTTCCGAACGCAGGGCGCTGAACATGCCGGGCGTGATCGCCAACGCCGTGCGCGTGATGGCGCTCAAGGGTGCGAACGCGGGCGACAGACAAAAGCAGGTGCTGCGCCCCTGGGCCAGGAAGTTCCTTTCCGGGCTCATCACGCTGAAATTCATTGCCTATGTGGGCGCAGACGGCTACCCGAAGATCGTGCCGATCATTCAGGCGCAGACCGCGTCGTCCAGCCGGATCGTCTTCACAAAGGCGCCCTATACCGACCTGCTTTCTGACCTGAAGGAAGGCGCCCGCGTCAATGTTTACGGCATGAGCCTCGACATGGAAGTGGTGCTGACCAAGGGCAACTATCACAAGGGCAAGCTCGGTCTCGGTTATGTGGAGATCGACAAGGTCTATAACTGCGCGCCGCCGAAGCCCGGCTACGTCTACCCGGACATTTCCAACGAAGCGGTCGATTTTTCGCAGGAGCCGTTGGCGGAAGCGGAGATCTGAACGCATCGGTAAAAAAACAAAGGGGTTCGTTGGCCTCATCTCCGCCAGGAAAAAAGGCATCTGCAGAAATACAGGTGCCTTTTATCTTTTTGTTCTGCCGCCTTCAGCGGCAGCGCCTGCGCGAAGGTGATTTTCACATCGGAGCCGATGCGTTCCACGCCCTCCGGCACGGCATGGGCTTCCTTGCCGCACTGCGCGGGGAACAGCAGCGTTTCGTCGCCGCCGATGGCCGTTTCTTCCCCAAACTTATACGGCGCGCTGGAAATGGAAATCAGCGAGGTCGTGACCGACACGGCAACAAAGATCACGAGGATCAGGATAAACGGGACTTTTTGCCGGGGTTTCATCGGGAAAAGCCCCTTGGGTTTTATTTCCGGGTGCTGCGCCACCATTCGGTATAGGCGTCGGGGTAGTTCGTTTTGAAGCCCGTCACGCCCATTTCGCAGATCTGCGCCCACCATTCGGGATAGTCGCCGAGGTTGGAAAAGACCCGGATACCCATCTCCGCGAACCTGTCGACGTCCGCCTTCGTGAAGGCGCCGTCGTTGAGCCCGACCTCCCAGAGATCGGAGCGGCGGACAAAATCCATCGTCTGATCGTTGATGAAGCGGATGTTCGCGCCGAGACGCAGCCCTTCGGGCTTGCCGTTTTCACGGTAGTGCGCCTGCATTTCCTCCAGCACGTCCCGGTCGCCGGAAAAGAAGATATAGCGCGAAACGTTGGGCGACGCAGCCAGAATTTCGTCCATACGCGGGCACATCCCCGTCGTCTTGAACTCCACCTCAACGGTGAGATCGTAATCAACCGTTGCCAGCCACGCGTCGAATTCCGGGAAGGTGATCAGATGCGTCACACGGTCTTCGTGATAGTCCGGGGGCACGATCATGCGCCGTCCGCCCGCGTGCTCCGTCCAGGGATAGGGCGGATACTTGAGCTTCAGCGCGTTGCGGTAGGGGATGTCGAACCGCTTGATCTGCGCCGCGGTCATCTCCCGCAGGACGTCGCGGTGTTCTTCAAAGGTCATGTAGCCCATGTTCCCGTTGTGGGTAACAATGATCTCGCCGTCGCCGCTGATCTGAATATCCAGTTCGATGCCTTCCAAGCCCAGCTCGGCGGCTTTTTGAAACGCTTCCAGCGTGTTTTCCGGGGCAAACTGGGTTACCCCCGTGTGGGCAAACCGCATCGGTAAGCCGCTATACTCTTTTTCCATGTGCTTTGCTCCCTCTCCGTATTGTCGGCCTGCGCGCGGCGCAGGATTGTTTGGCTCGATTATACTATGTTTTTTGGAAAATGTCGAGAGGGGAATCCTTGTTTGTGCATGAAGGAACGGGGCTTTTCCGTTCAATTCTCTCCCATTCTTTTCTGCGTTGACGCGCAGGCATCTTTCTGTGAAAAAACGCAGGCTTTTGATGCGTAATGTTTTCTTTTTTAAAAATAAAAAATGATAAAGGCAAGCGTTTTTCCGTTGCTTTTTCCATATGGATACGGATGGTATATTAATACTGTATAACTTTATACATGTCAGCACCGTCTGACGAACAATCCCGCGCAAAGGACTTCTGAAGGAGCACCAAAAGACACCGTATAGAAGCCCCGGATCCGCCGGCAGGATCATTGTTGCAGGACGGCTTTGAACTTGTTGTGCCCGGCGTTTTTTTATTTTGTTCCCGTTTTTTTCGATTTCGTTCCCGAATGATTGACATTCATTTTCGTTTCGGTTAGTATAAAAAACGGCAAAATTTTTCTGCAGTTGGCTTAGAATCTTGAAAAGATATGAGGTTTGTAGTATTATGAGAATTGCAATCTGTGACGACGAAGCCGCTTCGAGAAAACAGCTTCACAAAAGAATTACCGCTTATTTCCTGGAAAAGAACATGAATTGTTCCATCTCGGAGTTTTCTTCGGGGGAAGCTTTTGTGCCATTTAACAGCCAATTTGATCTTGTGTTTATGGATTGCAGGCTGGAAGATGGCAACGGCATCGATTTTATCGAAAAAATCCGGAAGCACAACGCGAAGCTGTTTGTCATTTTTTTCACGAACTACAGCGAGTATGCCATTGATTCGATCAAACTCGATACGTTTCGGTATCTGTTAAAGCCGGTGTCGGATGAAGACTTTATGGAAGCGCTGGATACGTTTATCAGCATTTATCAGCACACAAGAAAAATCATTGTTCCGACCAAAGACCGCATGTTTTATCTGGATGCCGATGAAGTCATCTATATTGAAGCGGACAAAAAGTACACGGTGGTCCGCACCACGACAGGACAATATCGCTCCTCCAAGCCCATTTCTCAGTTCTTTCTTGAAATCAACAATTCTCATTTCTTTCAGACGCATCGTTCCTACATTCTGAACATGAAGTATGTTTCCAGCATTGACAAGAGAACGATCAATCTGACGAACGGAGAAAAGGTTTTGTGCAGCGCACAAAAGTATGATGAATTTTTGAAAAGCTATATGAGCTATCTCAAATATGAGGTCTGAGGAGGTCCGGTATGCTTGCACCATGGCAATGGATCTTTTTTGCGTTGCATGATCTTGCTGCGCTGACCTGCCAGACGGTCGTGCTGTCTGTTGCGCGCAGCTTTCGCGAGCGAGGTCGTGCGCTGACGGTCGGCGTATATTGCTTTGCTTTCGTGCTGTCGATTGCAAATGTTGCTGCGCTGCCGGCTTTTGAGCGCGCAACCGACTACGACACAGCTATTCTGATTTACGGCGCCGTGGCGCTGTTGAACGTTGTTTTGTTCCCGCAGATCATCTTGCGCACAAAGGGCGTTCTTTTCAATGCGCTGATCTGCCTTTCCATCAACGTCGGCATGGAGGGGCTGTTCAGCGTGTTCCGTTTTGCTTTGCAGGATATGGAGCCGCACGAATATCTGTTTTATGAAACCGTTTTTTGTGCGGTCGGGTATCTGCTTGTAACGGTGTTTTTGCTGCATGTTTCAAAAAACAAGGATCTCAAGATCATTCGAACCACAGTGGAGCTGATCCCGAGATGGCTCTATGCCGTTATCATCGTCTGCGCGTTTTCCTCCTATTTCAGCGTGATGGGCGAGGATCCGACGCTTTATGATTTCAAACGGGTCGCCGGCATTCTGCACGTGCTTTCCGTTTTCGGCATTCTTTTGTTCGTCAGCTACTTTGCGATCCAGGTGTTTTCGCTGATTGCAAAGCAGAATCAGATTTTGTCGGAAATGAATCTGATCAAGCTGAACTATGAGCAGATGGTGAAAAGCGACGACGCGCTTCGCGCCTTCCGCCACGATTACAAAAACCATATGCTCATCGTCACCAGCCTGCTCAACGCGGGGCTGACCGACGAAGCGATGGACTATCTGGAAAAAGTGAAGGTCACGTCCGGCGTTGCGCAGCAGACGTTTTCCACCGGGAATTTTGTTGTGAACGCCATACTGAACAACAAAAACGAGCTTGCCGCGGATTGCGGCGTCGAGATGTCCTTTTCCGGCGTTGTTCCGGCCCAGGGGATTGAAAACGACGACCTGTGCACCGTGGTCGGCAACCTGATCGACAACGCCATCGACGGCGCAAAGCGTGCCGCCGAAAAGAAATATATCCGCGTCAAGGGCGCCGTGCGCAACGGGTTTTTCACCCTTTCCGTCAAAAACGCCGTCGGCGGGGTCGTAGAGATCAAAAACAACAAAATCAAAACCACCAAAACAGACACAAAACGGCACGGCATCGGGCTGAAGAACGTTGCCGCCGTTGCAAAGAAATATCATGGCGCCGCCGTGTTCTCCTGCGATGAAACGGAGTTCACGGCAGACGTTACGCTTCAATTGAAGGAGGACCCGGAACCATGAAAAAAACCGTTGCCATCCTGCTTGCCCTGCTCTTTGCTTTGCAGATCGCGTTTGTGCCCGCGGCCGCCGAGGGTGAAGGCGGCGCCGACGTGCCGGAGTTCGCAACTGCAGACGACGTTGCGGCTTTCATCCGCGAAGAAATGGTGGACCGCAAAACCGAGATCCGGTTCAAAGCCGACGAT
>CACYCR010000021.1 GCA_902772935.1 Oscillospiraceae bacterium | reverse complement strand
TCATCCACTTCCTCTGCTACTTCCTGCATATTCCCGAATAATTCAACCATTCATGCATCTTGGCCGCAGCCCATTCGGGCTGCGGCTTTCCCATTGCTGCAAGACCGTCATCTATCGCGTATGCGCCCGTATAAAACCGGACACTGACATCTGCTCTGACGGCGGTTGCTTTTTTGGAAATATCATGGTATACTATCTGTTGTAAGGTATATCAACGCAACGCTATAAAGGAGTGACTACCCATGCAGGAACAACCATTGGAGCAAAACTTGCAGACCTTGATGGATTTGCAGCACCGGCTTGCGGCATATGAACACGCGATCGGGCTGATTCAGTACGACGGTGCAACAACTGCGCCGAAAGGCACCGCAGACAATCGCGCCGTCAGTCTGTCTGTCCTGTCGGAAGAATTATACCGCTGCGCTACCGGCAAAGAAACGGCTGCGCTGCTTGATGCACTGGATGCGAAAAAGGACGCCCTGACCGCCGAGCAGAAGCAGATGGTCTATCTGCTGCGCAAGGACATCACCGAAATGAAGAAGATTCCCATGCAGGAATATGTGGCGTTTCAGGCGCTTCTTGCCAAGGCAGATGATGTTTGGCACACCGCAAAAGAAACGAACGATTTTGGCCTGTTTTGCCCCTATCTCGAGCAAATTTTCGAAACAACGCGCCGCTTTGCGCAGTATGTCGAGCCGGATAAAGATCCGTATGACCACTGCCTGTCACAATACGAAGAAGGCCTCACCACACAAACGCTGGATACCTTCTTTCAAAAGCTGCGCACCGCCCTTGTCCCGCTGCTGCAGAAAATCGCTGCGCAACCGCAGGTGGATGACAGCATCCGTTTCGGCGATTTCCCATTGGAAAAGCAGGAAGTCCTGTCAGTGTATCTGATGAAGACGCTCGGCCTCGACTTGCGTCATGTCGGTCTTTCCACAACCGAGCATCCGTTCACTACCAGCCTCGGCTCGCATTTTGACGAACGCATCACAACGCATTATCACCGCGACGATTTCGTTTCCTCCATGTACAGCGTGATTCATGAAGGCGGCCACGCGCTTTATGACACCGGCTCGGCAGATGAACTCGCCTACACAGTGCTTGACGGCGGTACGTCGATGAGTATTCATGAAAGTCAGAGCCGCTTCTATGAAAATATCCTCGGACGCAGCAAGGCGTTTTGCGCATTCCTGTTTCCGAAGCTCTGCGAGCTCTTCCCGCATCAGATGACCGGGCGGACCGCGGAAGACTTATACCGCGCCGTCAACAAAGTTGAGCCGTCGCTGATTCGTACCGAAGCGGACGAACTGACTTACAGTATGCACATCATGATCCGCTACGAATTGGAAAAGAAGGTGCTGGCAGGCGAACTCGCAGTCAAAGACCTGCCGCAGGAATGGAATCGGCTGTACAAAGCCTATCTCGGTGTCGATGTGCCGGATGACACCCACGGCATTCTGCAAGACAGCCATTGGGCCGGCGGTCTGATCGGTTATTTTCCCTCCTACGCCCTCGGCAATGCGTACGGCGCACAGTTCCTGCAGAAAATGAAGGAGCAGATCGATGTGGACGCCTGCCTGAACGCAGGTGACCTTTCGCCGATCAACGATTGGAACCACGCGCAGATCTGGCAATTCGGCCGTCTGTACACACCGGAAGAAATCCTGTCGCGGGTACTTGATGCACCGTTTGATGCGGACGCCTACATCACATATCTCTGCGAAAAAGCCAAGGACGTATACGGTATTATGTAATCCGCTGCAATACAGTTTATGCAAAGCAAAACGCACCACCCGCGGGTGGTGCGTTTATGTTTTGTTTTCCGTCTCAGACGCGGGCAGCCGTATAATGAACTCTGCCGCATTCGCAGGTCTTCTTCACGCCGAGGAATTCCCACCAAACACGTACGAAGAAATAGATGAACTGGTTGTACCATTCCGTCTTATGGCAAAGGCAGGTACAAATCTGTTCGCCGCATCTGTCGCATTTGCCGGTTTCCTGGTTGATAGAATGATTGCCGACCGCTTTGATCGGTGTTGATTCTCTGTAACCGCAATCGAACGCACAGGTCTTGATGATCTCGCCGTCCGTGGTGCAGGTGGCAGGCGTTTCGGTCGTGATGATTTTATGATCCACTTTTTCCATCGTCGTCACAGATGCGGGATCTGCCTCACCGCAGACCGTGCAGTGTTTGGACTTGCTGCCTTCCTTCTGGCAGGTCGGTTCTTCATCCACCGTAAATTCGTCGCTGTACTTGTGGCCTTCGGCCTTAATCACTTCGTCAATGATGTCGCCGCACAGTTTGCAAACTTCATATTTACGGCCGTCTTCCGTGCAGGTGACTTCCTTGTCCAATGTAGCATCCTTCTGATACTGATGCTCGAGCTGCGGAAGGTCGATCGTGGTCTTGTCGGTAATTTCGGTCGTTCCGGCTTCGTCTTCAAAATACGCATGGCAAACGGTGCATTCATAATGCTCTTTGTAGCCGGCGCCCTTGCAATCCGCGTCTTTCGCAGTTTTCAGCTCGATCTGATGGCCGGATGCTTCCACAACTGTACCAAAGAAATGACCGCAGACTTCACACTTCAGACCTTCTTCGTTGCCATCTTCCGTGCAGGTTGCTTCATGCGCAGCGTAAGGCTTATAATCATGTTCGGCAAGCGGCAATACGGTTGCAGCTTCGGTGGTCTCTGTTTTCCCTTCTGCATCAAGGAACAGTTTTTTACAGACGCTGCAGTCATAATACTCGATATTGCCGTTCTTTGTACAGGTCGATTCCACGGCATCGTGCTTGGTCATCGTGTGACCCTTTGCGGGAATAACTTTCGCCTCCAGCACAACCTCTTTGCAAACAGAGCAATATGCGCCCACTTCGTTGCCGTTTTCGGTGCAGGTCGGCTCTTTAGAGGAAATCATTTCCAACTTCTGATGCCTGTTGAGCGGTTCAACTGTTTTTGAAGCAAGCGCTATGCCGCAGCGTTCGCAATATTTATAAATTGTACCGCCGGTCAGGCAAGTGACATCCGCCTGACCTTCCACGTTTTTCGGATAGACCCATTCCAGTGTTTCCGGATCGGAATGGCCAAGTGCTTCACCGTCGGTGAATGTATTGGCGTCATTTTTCTCGACCTTGCCGCACACTGCACAGCTATAGTAGTACACAGCCGCATTCAAGCAATCAGCAGGCGTTTTGAGTGCATCTTCACTCACGGTTTTCGCTGTGAATTCGTGCTTGCTTTCATCGACAGCGATCGTCACTGCTTCCAGTGTGGTTTCTTTTTCACCGGTCGCATCTTCGAAGTACTTTTTGCATTCGGAGCAATAATAGTACGCCTCGTTGCCTGTATCCTTGCAGGTCGCTGCTTTCGCGGCAACGGCTTCCATCTTGTGGCCGCCGCTTGTTGTTGTCACAGCTTCCAGTGTTGTCGGCTGCGTCGCTTCCGCGTCAAGGAAGAGCTTTCCGCAACCTTCACGCTCACAGACATAGTAGTCGATGTTGCCGTCCGTGGTGCAGGTGGCGTCTTTCGCGTCTTCTTTTTTCAGGTCGTGACCGAGTGCCGGAATGGCCTTTGCCGCAGGAACCTGATTCTTTGTAACGCCTTCACCGCACACTGTGCAGGCATAACCGGCATTTTCATAACCTTTCTTCTCACAAGTCGGCGCAACCTCTTTTACGACAAAAAACAATTCCCGTGTTTCTCCTTTACAGGTCTCACTGTTGCAGACCGCAGTCACAACCGGTGTTTCGTCTTCGCCCGCAAAGCTCATCAGCGGAACCGTTGTCATGAGCATCAGAACAGAGAGCACCAGTGCAAGGCCTCGTTTCATGGTTCTTTTCATTTTGCAATCGCTCCTTCTCTTCTGTACCGCAGGCGCGGCACAACAAATTGATACATATATAGCATACCATTTTCTGTGAAAAAAATCAACTCTGTTTCGTTTTCTTTTCCATGTAATTTCATTGCGGCGACGTAAACTTTTTATGAACCGGAGCCGCACATAAAAACGTGCAGCCCAATCGGACTGCACGTCTTGATGCATTTGTGTTTAAATTATTTGCCGAAGGAGAACAGGCTTCTGAAGAACTCTGCGATTGCAGCGAAAATGCTGGCGAAGAAGCCGCTGCTCTTCTTGCCGCCGGAGTTGGAGCTGTTGGAGTTGCTGGCTGCACTCTCGCGGACTTCATAGCCTTCACCGAAGGTCACGATGACTTTGACATAGGTGCCGATCGTGTCATCATAGACCGAGTAGAAAGCGCCGTCATCTGTGATCTTGGAGGATTCTTTGCCGTTCTTCAGAACTGCAACCGCATAACCTTCGCTGTCATAGATCGTCGCGTTCGTCTTAACCTTTGTGATGATTTGCACGTCGTTGACTGCATATTCGCTTTCCGCAAGGATGATGTCCTTATAGACGCTCAGCTTGATCGCTTCGATTGCGCCGGATTTAGCAAGTTCAACTGCTTTGTCGGCATTCTTGAAGACTTTCGCAACAATGCTGTCAGCGGTCACTTTGCCAAGGTTGGAGAGCATGGTCTCACCAGCCTGACGAAGGGAGAGCAATGCGATCTTCGCGAAGTCCGCAGCATAATCATCTTCGCCCGCCATTTCAGCAGTAACGTAAGGAACAATAATGTCTTCAATTCTGGTCACAGCAGCCAAGGAGCTGATGTAAGTGCAGGTATCGGTGGAGTTGAAGAGCTTGTCGCCGATGCCGGTGATCACGCCGTAACCGGTCTTGATTGCAGCAGTGACAGTGTTGGTGTTCATTGCAAGGTCGATTGCAATCAGTGCACCCTGCTGGCCGGCGTCGTCGCCGATCTTCTTCATGAGTTCTTCGCTTGCTTTATCAAGGTCCATGGTGATGTAGTCCTTGAGTTCAAGCGCTGCGTTGGCAATGTTTTCGTCTTCCACATGTGCCGCAATGTAGTCAAGCAGCCCACCGTAATAAACGCTTGCCGCATGGCAGGACAGGATAATGGCATAGCCTTCTGCGTACTTTTCATACTCATCGTTTGCAAAGTTCAGGACTTTGATCGCGCCGTTGAGTACGCCGAGAGAAGTCGCCCATTCGGAAGAGGTTACGAATTCCAGCTTGCCGGTCAGGTCGTTGACTTTTTCAACAAGGCCTGCAGCGGTGGATGCACCCTTCAGAACGCCGAGAACCTTTTCAAAGGTTTCATTGTTGAGGTCGGCTTCGATTTTGTCGATGAGACCGAGCAGAATGGTTTTTGCAGCCTTTGCTTCCATGGTGTCGCCCTTGATCTGGCTGCCCCAGGTATCCGCATGGAATACGGAGTAGGCAATCAGGCCGGCCTGGAAATACTTGTTGTCCTTGGTGTAGGACATGTGCTGATAGTCGCCGTTAATAATTTCGTCAATGATTTTGTCGTTGTCTGCAACCTTTGCGAATGCTGCCATCGGAATCATCGTGACCAGCATAAGAACCGCAAGGAAAATTGCTGCTGCTTTTTTCATAATACATTTCTCCTGTTTCATTAATTTTTTGTTAACATATTACTGACCGGAATTATTATATTCGGAAACGGGTTAAAAATCAATTACTTTTTTTCATAATTTTTAATTTTTGTCAATTTGTACAAATCTGAGCCGCTGCATCTGTGCAAGTCAACAATCATAAATTTCCAGATCACCGCAGTTTTGCAGTGCCGATTCGCCGCCGACCACGCAAATATTTCCGTCAGCCGCCATCGCATCGAGTGCATCCAACCACGCTGCGATTGCCGCTTTGTCTGTTTCCAGCATCTGCCGGCGCTGCCGGATCAGCCAGTCATCCGTGATGCCGCAGAAGAACCTGCCGTCGCCGACGATACCGGTCGTGCCGGGCGTCCGCAGCGGATCGCTGCCGGAAACGCAGGAAATGATATATTTATCCAGTGCTTCCGGTCCGTCGATGAACGCACGTAAAAACGCGGCGATGCCGTCATAAGCCTTCAGACTCTCTGCCGGTGACGGATCCCGGTAGGAGTAGCAGAAAATGCCTTCGCGTGCCGCAGACATCCCGGCGCCGTATGCGCCGCCCTGCACCCGGATCTTGCTCCAAAGATATGAATAAGATACAAGATTGTTGATCACCTGCAGCACTCCGTCGGTCACGGCGGCGGGCGGTGCCGGATAATACCCCTTGACCGCAAAGGAGATCGGCGTCGGAATCCGGATGCCGACGCGCTTGCGCGGTGCGGCAGAATAGGCAGCCGACAACGGCTGCGCATCTCCCTGCGGCAATGCGTTCAGCAGATCCAACGGGACAAACGACGTCTCGGCGGTAATACCGACGGTCAATGACGCCTTGCAAACCGCCGCCTGCATTTTTTCTATTCGATTAAGCAGCACATCCTTTAGTTCGTCAAAAGCACGCACAGCCGCCCGTACAGCCTGCATCATAGAGTAACCGCTGATGGCCTCTTTGACCGCACCGATTGCAGTATACGGCGCACGGGCAAGCAATCTGCCGAGCAGGTGACCGGACGTGATTGCGCTTTGCCGGTTGTCTTCGTCAATCTGCTTGAGGTTTTCGAGAATCTTTTCCGTATCCGTGAATATGGTCTGCGTCAGCACTTCCGCGATCAGTGCTTCCGCTTTGGCGCGGTTTTCCGAAAGATAACTTGCATAGACCGCAAGGCAGGGTGTTGCCTGCGTCGGATCATCATCCTTGGAAAACACGGTCAGATCGAAGCTGAGCCGACCGATATAGGTGCGGATCGCCCGCTGCAAATCAGACGCGCTGTGCAGCCTTGTCGGGAACTCCGTCAACAGCAGCGGCACAACACTCAGCAGCGGCAGCTCTTCCAGCGTGAACGCAGTCATCGGGAAGTACAGGTTCAGGTATTCGATGCCGTTGGTCGCCTGCGGGTGGAACAGCAGCGTCACGCTCCCCTCTTTTGAAACCTGCGTTTCGATCAACTGCGGCTGCGGATCAATCGCAGACAGCGGCAAGACCGGAATCGTCGCCAAGGCTTCCGGCGTATCCTCTGTCTGCTGCCACTGTGTCAGGTCTTCCGCTTCGCGTCGCAAAAGCGCACGGTCGTCTTCGCTCATGGCAGCGCACCGGGCGTCGGCAAACTGTTGTTCCCGCTGCGCCTCTTCTTCGGCAAGTGTCAGCGACGGCAGCATATGCAGCGTCACGGTATCTTCGGACAGGCAGAACAGCTCTTTGAGCAATGCGGCGTAGCCATCGGTTTCGATCATTGCGCGCAGTTCATTGAACGCCGCCGTCAGATCCAGCGGCGCAAGCGGGTCGCCGTCGTACAGCCACGCGGAAAGCGCCGCAGTCGCGCGGACAAGGCCCTGCGGTTCCGGCGGCTGCCGGGTGGAAAATTCCAGTTTATTCAATGCAGCAACCAAATCCTCCTTGGGAATTCCGTCGCGCAGGAGCGTATTGACAACGTCCTTGATGACCGCGCGGATCTCCGCTTCCTTGTCGTCAGACATATTCCGGGCGGCAAGGACGAGATACGCCTGCTGCATTTCGTCACTGACATAAAGATCGACGTCCTCGACCAGTCCCTTGGACAGCAGTGCCCGTTTCAGCGGCGCCTCGTTTGTCGCGCAAAGCAGGCTGCACAACACCCGCGCGGCAAGAATCCGCACCGTCTCGTCAAAATTGCCGATCAGCTTAGCAAACGCCAGATGATCGCGATTCGGCTTTTCTTCGTCAACCGCATAATATGCCGTCGCTGCAGCAGTACGCGGTTTCTGCAGCGGAATTGCAAAGGACATCTCCGCCCGTTCATAGCGGGACAAATAGCCGTCGATGCGCGCGAGCGTCTCTTCGATCGGCAGATCGCCGTCCAGGAAAAACCGCGCGTTTGACGGATGGTAAAATCGGCGATAGGTGTCTTTGAACTGTTCGTACGTCAGCGTCGGAATCGCCGCCGGGTCACCGCCGGAGTTGAAGCGATAACAGTTATCAGGAAACAGCAGTTCCATGATCCCCTGCTCGATCCGGTCATCCACACCGGACATGGCGCCTTTCATCTCATTGAACACAACACCGTTGAGCGCTGCGCTGTCGGCCGTCAGTTCCAGCCGATGTCCCTCCTGCAGAAAGATGCTTTTGTTTTCCAGCAGCAGCGGCGCAAACACCGCATCCAGATAAACGTCCGTCAGATTCAGAAAATCCTGCGCGTTCCGGCTCGATACCGGATAGACTGTCTTATCGGGATAGGTCATTGCGTTCAGAAAGGTGTTCATGGAGCTTTTCAGCAGCTCCAGGAACGGTTCCCGCACCGGAAAGCGCTTTGAGCCGCACAGCACCGAGTGTTCCAGGATATGAAACACACCGGTATCATTTTCCGGAATGGTTTTGAACGCCACGGAAAAGAGCTTGTTCTCCGCGCCGTTGTTCACCCAGCATAACGCTGCGCCGGTCTTGTCATGCACCATTTCAATCATTTGCCCGCCGATTTTTTCATTGCTTCTGACCCGTGTCACAGTAAATCCGCAGCAGGTCTCACCTGTCGTCCAATTCATAGAAAAAACCTCCCGTATCTCTTGTTTACAGCTTTGGAAAATACAAAAAATATTATACTATACTCACAGGGATTTGTAAACCGCACGCATCAATTAATAAATCAAAAGAATTTCCCAAAAACACTTGACAATTCTCTAAAAGCAGAGTATAATAACAAAGCACTTAAACGAGTGACATATCGCGGAGTAGAGCAATCCGGTAGCTCGTCGGGCTCATAACCCGGAGGTTGTAGGTTCAAATCCTATCTCCGCAACCATAACAGCACGCTGATTCTGATACGATCGGCGTGCTGTTCTTTTATACACACCCCCAAATCGAGAAGCATCTGAAATACAGGCATCCGCGAGGGATAAAAACACGATAGATTGAATGAGCGAACCGGGCAGAGGTGAATCTGCCCGGTTTTTCTGCGCTTTATAGCGATTGTGTGCTGAATCTAAAAATGCAATCGTTTTATTAATGGGGTAATCGTGTAAAAATCGTTTTGCCCACTTTCAGGAGCCGGGTTTAATGGGGCTTCGGTTTGAAAATCAGGAATTCCAGAATAGAACTGCGATTGTATCCAGTCCCGGCACTGCACAAAGCAAAACACCGATTTGCCGTTCAGATCGTTACGATTGATGCAGCTCTGTAAAGCAGCGCAGGGATTCTTCCGTCGCCAAAAACGGATCGCCCATTGTCCAGTTGTCGTCCTGCTCATACATTACATAGGGAATCTCCTGTTCACGGCAGACGGCGAAGCATTCCCGCAGCGGCACAACCCCCTGTCCGAGGGAAGCAAACTTCGGACGCGCATCTGCTTTTTTCACGTAATCCTTGAAATGGACCACTTTGACGCGGTCGGCGTTTTCTTTGAGGAAAGTGACCGGATCACAACCCGCAAAATGAATCCACGCCACATCGGGGATCAGATGAATCAGCGCCGGATCGGATTCTTCCAGCAGCACATCCATCATGGATTTATTACTGTCCTGCAGTGGCGCAAACTCAAAGTCATGATTGTGATAATGAAAGCCGATCCCGTTTTTCTGCAGTTCTTTCGCCACACCTTCCATCCTTTTCAGAAATGCGCGGACATCAGCGAGCGTTCTGCGCGCCTCTGCAGGTGAATAGCCGAGACCGAGCGCGTCACAGCCGATGGTTTGATGCAGTTCGATCAATTGCGGCAGGTTGTTCAGAATCCGGTCATAGCTCTGATGCGTGACGCAAACGCGCATTTTGTGGCGCTGCAGGATCTCTTTTTGTTCCTGCGCCGAGATGCTCTGTCCGATACCGGAGATCTGCACATCCTGCACGCCCATGCGTGCCAGCCGTTCCAGCGTACGGTCGAATGCGTCTGCCGTCTGAATATAATTTCTGAGCGTATACAGCTGAACGCCGGTCAAGGGTTCTTTCATATTCACACACTC
Organism: Oscillospiraceae bacterium; assembly: GCA_902772935.1. GTDB lineage: Bacteria > Bacillota > Clostridia > Oscillospirales > Acutalibacteraceae > UBA6857. The sequence continues at coordinate 2,221 of CACYCR010000021.1, read as the reverse complement.
CCATTGTAAAAGATGAATCGGATACAGTGCAGACAGTTGTCCGCAGCAAATCATATCTAGATAAAAATATAACATTTGCCCCGGCAAAACACAAGTGCTTTCAAAGAAAAACTTGGTTTTTTACGTACTTTTCTGACGTGGCCATACTGTTTTTTGTCAAATCAAACAAAACGGTTGCAAGTTGCTGCCCGGGATGGTATAATAAATGCGGCAAATTCCCGTAAGACCGATGCGCCAGATCCCATCCACAATTCAAAAAGGAGAGACTTCTATGGAAAACACGCTTATGGAAAACGCCCTGCCAAAAGAAGAAAAGAAACTGATCAAGCCGAGCGAATTTGTGCTCTATCTGGTTGCCGTTTTCTTCTACACCAACATGACTGGCATGATCGGCGCATACCGCAACGATTACCTGGTCAACGTCCTGCAGATCTCCTCCGGTAAACTGTCCCTGTACAACACGCTGATCAGCATCATTCCGTTCGTACTTAACTTCTTCATTGCCATGTATATCGACGGCAGAAAAATGGGCAAATCCGGAAAGTTCCGTCCGCTGGCGCTCCTTTCGGCGGTACCGACCGGCGTGCTGCTCGTGCTCAGTTTCATTACGCCGAAGGTGTTCTCCGGCACCATTCTGATGATTTATCTTGTGACCGTCGCCGTCGCGTGGTCTATTGCAACGAGCTTCGGCAATACGACGAATATGGTTGCCGTGGTCATGACGCCGAATCTGAAAGAGCGTGATTCGATCATGTCCTTCCGCGGCATCGTTTCCGCCGTTGGCAACTCTGCGCCGCTTGTCATTGTGCTTGTGATCGGCATTTTTGCCAAGGATAAAGGCACCCGTTTCATCATCAGCTCCGCGCTTTGCAGCGTTGTCGGCATTCTCGCGATGCTCATCGGCATGAAGGCTGTCCGCGAACGTGTGAATTACACAACAGAAAAGAAAAATCCGCTCGCCGGTTTCGGCTCCATCCTCTCCAACAAGTACGCCTGGGCGATCATCATTTCGGAGTTTCTGAAGAGCTTCCGCGGCATCGCCACCTACATGGGCGTCTTCATGGCCGGCGCGCTGCTCGGTGACACCGACAAGTTTTTGCTGTTCGGTCTGCCGACCGGCATCGGTACCGCCGTCGGTATGCTGATCATCAACTTCCTGCTCAAAAAGTTCAACTCCAAGGTGCTGTATATTGCCAGCGGCATTTACTCCGTCACGATCAATGTCTTTGCGTTCCTGGTCGGGTACATCTATTTCAAGAATCCGAACCCGATTTTGCAGATCGTTTTCATTGTTTTCCTGTTCCTGATCGGTCTGCAGTTCGGTGCGTCAAATCTGCTGCCATCCATGCTGCAGGCAGACGTTCTGGAGGATATCGAACTCAAGACCGGAAAGCGGCTTGATGCGTCGTTCCCGTTTGTGATCGGCATCGGCACCATGATCAGCGGCACCATTGCGGGTGCGCTTGCGCCGCGGATTCTGTATGACGACCCGACCACCGGCTGGAAGTCCATCATCGGTTACATGCCCGGTCTTGCGGACGATACCGCGCAATCACTGGACTCCAAGATCAAGCTGCTGTTTTTCTACACGATCGTCCACGGCATCATGATGTTCCTTGCCGGCGTTCCGTTCTTCTTCTATAAGCTGACAGGAGAAACAAAGGAAAAGATTCACAACGCCGTCATCGAACAGAGAAAGCAGTTTGAGAGCAGCGACGCTGCCCGGGAAAGCTGACCGGCACCACCCAATAACAGCAGAATCCACCGCCGGACGCAGATGCGCACCGGCGGTTTTCTCAGCCAGCAAGCATCGCAAGGCATCACGGAATGACCGCCGCAATCCGCCATGCTGCGACGTCTTCTCCGTTGACAAGGAACAGCTTTTGTGATACAGTATTCTTGAAAGTACAAACACTGGGAACGCCGGGAGGTGATGGTCATGCAGGAACCCTATCCACTGTATACCCTATTGATCGAAGTTACAAAAAAATGCAATGCTGCCTGTGACCAGTGCGGTAGCCGCTGCGACATCCACAGCGAAGAGCCGCTTTCAAAAGAACAGATTCTTTCCGCGCTCGCAGACATCAAAGAAAACATCGGCACCTACACTATGCTCAACATCACCGGCGGCGAACCGCTGATGCGGCGCGACCTGTTTGACCTTATGGCACAGGCGTCGGCGATGGGCTTTGACTGGGGCATGGTGACAAACGGCTCGCTG
>CACYCR010000020.1 GCA_902772935.1 Oscillospiraceae bacterium | reverse complement strand
TGTATGGCGACGTCGGCACCGTGCAGATGTATTCGCCGACGCGCGAACAGGTGCTCAAACAGCACGGCATCGGCAGCGGCGCAACCCTGTCGGTTTGCCAGGACGGCACGGTGTCCAAGCAGATCGGATGAGCAGGGGAGCGCAGATGAAGATTCGACGAGCCACCAATCAGGATATCCAGACCGTGCATCGGTTGCTTGGTCAGGTGCTGGAAATCCATGCTGCGATTCGACCGGACATTTTTGTGTCCGGCACGCGAAAATACACCGACGAAGAGTTGCTCACGATTTTCGAAAACGACAAAACGCCGGTCTTCGTTGCCGTTGATGATGCAGATCTGGTGAAAGGCTATTGCTTTTGCATTTTGCAGGAAAGCAAGGGAAGCAACTGCATGTATCCGCAAAAAACGCTGTACATCGACGATCTTTGCGTGGATGAAACGGCACGCGGTCAACATGTCGGTCAATCGCTGCTGACGTATGTCAAAGCTTTTGCAGCGCGCGTGGGTTGCAATCGAATAACGCTGAACGTCTGGGCAGGCAACGACAGTGCGCGTGCGTTTTACGACGCCATGGGGTTTACGCCGCAGCGCACTACAATGGAACTGCCGCTCGAATGAGAATAAAAAACAACTGCCGCAGCAGATCGCTCTGCTTGCGGCAGCTTTTTTGTTGTTCTAAATGTTTTTATAATTGCTGACATTTTCACATCGGATGGCCTCATCCGTTTCATGTGCCGCAGTTCCGGCAAAGCGGTGCAGCGTCAAGGTGTCAACCTGCGCGGCATCCAGGGCGTGTCGGTAGCTGTCACATAAGTTGCCGAACGCTGCGGTCGTTTTTTCAATGGTGATGTTCTTGGCGTACCGCAAATAGAATGCGGCGTTGTCAGCATTTTCGACGCCATAGGCAAGACAGGGGCGCAAGTCATAAAGACCGCACGGCCATTTGCTTGTTTTGGAAAGCGTGATACTGCAGTTTTCAAACGTGACGTCTTCAATATAATTGTCAGCGTTGCCGTGGATGAGTACGCCGTTTTCACCGGCAGCGCGGACATTGAAAAAGCGGATGTTTCTGATTTTACCGCTGATGGTTTGCTCGTCACGGTTGAAGGTGGTCAGCACGATCGGTTCCGCCGTACCCCACCAGTCTGGGCAAAAGCGCCGTGTTTCAATGAAGATATTCTGATAACTGACGTTTTCCACGTTGCCGCCGTCACGGATCTGAATGGATAGACCGCGATTGGAACGGCTGATGATGCAGTTTGAAACAAGGATGTTCCGAAAATCGCCGACGCCTTCTGTGCCGATTTTGATCGCAGCAGAAGTGGATGTGAGGGTACAGCCGTCAATGATGATGTTTTCACACGGGCCGTATTCGGCGTTGCCGTTTGTTGTTTTCAGGCAGATGCAGTCATCTGCGCAGACGATGTGACAGCCGCGGATGCGAACGTTTGAACAATGATCGGGATCGATGCCGTCGGAGTTTGCCACGTCGAGATCATTGAGGATGCGGATGGTTTCGATCAGCACGTCATCGCAGCCTGCCGGGTGCAGCGTCCAGAAGGGCGCGTTTTTCACGGTGAAGTCACGGAAGGTGATGTGATTGCTCTTTTCAATATAAATCGTTGTCGGACGTGGATAAAAGTCGCCGGTGACGTAGTACTGATCTTTGCGCTTGACAAAGGCATAGGCATTCGCGTTGATCGTACCTGCGCCGCTGATTGCACAGTTGTCCGCCCCAAAGGCATACAGGAAAACAAAGCTCGGTTTGCCGGTGACGGGGTTGCCGATGCGCGCCGTCTTCGGGTCGTTGATCTGCTCGTTCGGGCGAATATACCCGGCAAGGTCAGCCGTAGCTTTGAGTGTTGCGCCTTTTTGCAGATGCAGATCAACGTTTGCTTTCAACTGCAGGGAACTGCTGTAATAGGTGTGTCCGCTTTCCAGTACGACCCGGCCGCCGCCGTTTTCGAAGCAGTCATCGATAGCTGCCTGGATGGCGGGCGCATCGTCGGTCACGCCGTCGCCGACCGCGCCGAATGAGATGACGTCATAAAGTTTCATGGGATACCTCCGTGTTGTTATATGGAATTAAGCGGCGGCTTTCCACGCCGCGATGCAGGCTTGCACTCGGTCACAGGATGTGATGGCCTTCGGATTGCCCGTGACAAAGCCGTAGGAAACCGACAGGTGTTTGCCGTGAATCGGCTGCCCTCAGCTTCTTTCAATGATGAGTTCTGTCGACCCGTCTTCCAACGCATTGTGTTCATCCAGATGGATGTGACTGCCCGGCGGTTCTTCCTCCAGCGCCTGCAGTTGTTTGATCAGGGACTGCAGTCCCGCCTTGTTTGCGGAAATAACCGTTGCGCCGTCCTGAATGCCGACACGAATAAAAAAATTGTCTTCCCAGCTGATGTCCATATACAACCCTCCGTTGTTTCGGCACAGACGGCCGCTCAGTTGATTTATTATAGCACAGTTTTTCTGCAAAGACAATAGTTGATTTTTCATAGAAAATATAGAACAAACGTTCTTAAAACTATTGCAATATGCGAAAATGCGTGGTATAATCATGATGAAACTTGAAGGTTGCCGTGCGGTGCAAAGGATGGTGATTGCATGAACCGCGTAATTTTCCATATCGACGTTAACAGCGCGTTTTTGTCGTGGGCTTCCGTGGCGCGCGTGAAAGCGGGCGAGAGCGATCTGCGCCGGGTGCCGTCAGCTGTCAGCGGGGACCCATCAAAACGGACCAGCGTCGTGCTTGCAAAGTCCATCCCCGCAAAGAAGTTTGATGTTCGTACCGGTGAACCGATCAGCATGGCGCTGAAAAAATGTCCCGGTCTGGTGATCGTACCGCCTGACTTTTCTCTTTATGTGGCCTGTTCCCGGGCGTTTAAGGCAATTTGTGCAGACTACTCACCGCTGATGGAGGAGTTTTCCATTGACGAATGCTTCCTGGATATGAGCGGTATGGAGCATCTGTACCCCAATATTCTTGACGCGGCCTACGAGCTGAAGGACCGCATCAAAAATGAACTTGGTTTTACGGTCAATGTCGGCGTCGGTTCAAACAAACTGCTGGCGAAAATGGCGAGCGATTTTGAAAAGCCGGATAAGGTGCATACACTGTTTGCCGCAGAGGTGGAAAGCAAGATGTGGCCGCTGCCGGTGCGGGATCTTCTCTTCCTCGGGAAAGCGACTGCGGAAAAACTGGAGCGGCTGTCGATCATCACAATCGGTGACCTTGCCACTGCAGACCCGTCTGTCCTGCGGCCGATTGTCGGAGAAAAAATGAGCCGGCAGCTGCACGCGCGTGCCAACGGGATGGATTCGTCCCCCGTTGAAGCCATGCGCCCGAAAGCAAAAAGCTACAGCCATTCCATTACGCCGGAAGAAAACGTGACCGATTATGATACGGCGGATGCGCTGCTGCTCGCGCTCACTGACGCGGCGGCCGCAAGAATGCGCGCCGACCATTGCAAAGCGTTCAATGTTTCCGTGGTTATCCGGGACACCGATTTCAAAAACCGCTCGCATCAGCGACAACTGGACTGTGCGACCGATGTGACGCGTGACCTTTATACGGTTGCAAAAAGTCTGCTGCGAGAACTTTGGAACAAAGCGCCGCTGCGGCTGCTCGGTGTGGCGCTGTCCGATCTGACGGACGGCACCGGGATGCAGTTCTCTCTGTTCGGCGGGGAGGATGGCGGTTCGGAAAAGCAGCGGAAAATCGACGCCGCCGTGGACGCCGTGCGCGGAAAATACGGCAAAGACACGCTGCTGCGCGGCGCAACCATGGGCGTCCGGCGGCCGAAAAAATAGGATGCTGCCGCATCAGTGAATACGGTCCGCGGGGAATGCCCCGCGGCCTTTTGCGTTTTCCACCGTTTGCCGTTTTTGTCACAATTTGTCATTTTGCACAAAAAACGGATTTGTTTTTCTCTTGCAAAATAATCCTTTCGGATGAAGACAGGAGAAAAAACGCATTGTATAATAAATTGTAGAATTCTTTGAAAAAGGGTTGACAGGTATGACAATGCGT
>CACYCR010000019.1 GCA_902772935.1 Oscillospiraceae bacterium | reverse complement strand
GTGCCGACGCCGAAGTTGCCCAGGAAATCGGACAGGCACATCAGCAGTACCGGATAGTTCGTAAAGACAGCTTTGAACCCTTCCTTGATATTCGGTTTTTCGATGGACTGCGGCACACGTTCCTTTGACTGCAGGAAGAACCACAAGGTAAACGCTGAGGAAATCAGCGCCGTGGAAACGCCCATACCCATGAAGATGGAGCGCATGGGTATGTCCCATTTCCCAGTGGCGACCATGTCGTAAAGGAAGCCCATGACGTAGGCCGGAATATCTTCGCCCATGTAGCCGGTGAGCAACTCGGCGAGCGTGATCAGCCGGACACGCTCGTTCTGGTTTGGCGTGATCGTTGCCATATAGCCGCCCCGGGCGATACTGGTGAATGTGCCGGCGGTCTCGGTGATGATATTAAACGCAAAATAGAAAATCAGCTTCGGGACAAACGTCGGCGATGAGTTTGGAAAGAAGTACGGCAAAAACCAGTACAGCAGACCGATCAATGTCATCGGGATCTGGAAGCCGACGAGATAGGGACGGAATTTACCGATACGGGTACGTGTATTATCCACAACACCGCCGATGATCACGTCGTTGATCATGTCCCACGCGCCGGTAAACAGATTGACAATGGCGGAAACGCCAAAGTCGATTTTTACAACGTCCCAGATATAGCGCGTTCCGTAACCAATGTTACTGAACGTGTTGGAAAAGTCATTGAACAGATATGCCAGTGTTTCTTTGGTGCCGACATAGTTATAGCTGCGGTAGATGTTGTCTTTGCGCTGCTGAATTTCAGCGTCAACATCCATCACGTTGGTGTTCGTCTGTTGTTCAGCCATTGGGTGCCACCTCCGTCTCCAGTTCCATTTCAGTGATATAAACAGTTAATTGATCGGAATAAACGTGTCCGTCATATTCCAAAGTCATTGTCACAATCACAGGTTCATCACAGTTTTCTTCCACCGTCATGACGCCGTCTGCGTCAATTTCCAAAACATCATCGACGGAAACATCAAACGTCAGTTTGTAGTCTTCCTTGGTGGCAGTAGAATGTACAGTCACCCTGGCAGGCAGCGCTTTCATGTCATTCTTTTTCACGGCAATCTGTCGTTCGGTAAAAACTGCGGCGTAATGATTGAAATTGATCGATGTAACTGTTTCATATTGCAATGAGATCGGGCCGGAACCGTTTTCGACCAAAGCACTGTAGAGATCTGTCAGCCGCACATTTGCATCGATCTGATATTGCTTTGTGATCGTAACAGATTGCAATTCGTCCGTTGTGCGGTCAATTCTGCAGTTCATTGTAACGCTCTGCGGTTGGATGCTGCATTTTTCAATTGTCAGCGCCGGCGCAAGCAGCTCCGCCACGCCCTGATAAACCTTGCTCTCTTTCATGGCTGTTGTATCCACACTTTGCGGATCAATGGTAAAATCAATGAAATAAAAGCCGTCGTCACTGACTGTGCCGTCATCATTGTGCCTGCCCTGCTCGGCCGAAAATGCAATCACGTCTGTTGTTGTGAGCGGCAATTTCGGCGCATCCTTTGTCTCTGACATCAAAAGCTCGGATGCACTCGGATAAAGTGCGGCAATCTTGCCGCCCGCCTGATCGCGGATATATTGCACAATGCCGGCGTCCGCGGCCGCAAACGGCGTTTGCAGTTCGCCGAGATGCACATCGGTGTGCCAGGCGCCCTCTACGTCGTCCGCCGTGACTGCCGCATCATAGAGCTGCAGAACATAATTGATCACCGCAGCCTCCTTCGTCGGCAGTGCCGTAACGGAAGAAACCGGTTCCAGATCCGGCAAATGGAACACCGGCTTGCTTCGTTCGTTTCTGAGATAGAGTGCGATACTGCCAAAGCAGATGCCAACCAGCAAAATGGTCACCAAAATGCCCAAAAAGATTTTTACACCTTTTTTCATTATGCTCACCCCTCTCCGTTTTTGTTCGGCGATTCAAGCGCCTTCATCCGTTGTGCATGCTCTTCTTCGCTTTCAAAAATCGGCAGCGGCAGATCATCAAGATTGACTTCGCCGGCGCGGACCTTCTTGAGCAGCTCCCGGCGTTTCGGATCATATTCCCGGTAAGTCGGCTCAATACCTTTTTTCAGGATCGCCCGGTTCAGCAGGAACACAATCAGGAACACCGCGCAGGAAAGCAAACCGCCGAATCCAACTTCAACAACCGCAAGCGCACTGTCCGGAATCACTGCATTCATAACAATGCTTGCAATCTGTGCCAGCAAAGAAACAATCATGCCTGCAATCGCAGTATTGCACATTTTCTTTGTGCTTCTTGTCAGATTGAAGAAAGATAGAAGAAAAATCACTGCAAGCACAATATCGACCACTGCCACCAACAGCATCCCGGCAAGATCCACGCAGACAACCATCGCCTGCTTGGACACCAGCGCACTTGAGAGCAATTGCGGCAGTTTCATCAGCAGCCCGTTTTGGAACGTCTGGATCAGCCCGATCAGACTGGCGGAGATATTCCCCTGGAAAAACGGGAACCGGAACAGAACACTGCCAAACGGCAACAGCAGCGCAGCCACCGCCAAAAGCGTGAAGATCATACGGATAATCTGCAGGGCGCCGCCGATAAACGTCACCTTGATCCGCGCAATCACCATCCGCGCGGCCGCAGCTTCCAGCTCTGTACGCTTTGCGTCACGCGCAAGAAGTTCGTCCTGGGAATAATAGTAAATGTTGACACCGCAGTGTTTACAGTTGGGTTTGAGATCGTAGAACGGGATCTCGCCCCCGCATTTGGGACATTTCATCTTCTCACCTTTCCTTTCTTATGTCAGATCAATTCGGATCGCATCGTCATCGCCCGTGCGATTGTTATACAAAAAGTCTTCCGCGATCTCCGCAAGGGACGAACCCGGCGGAATCATCTTCTGCACTTTTTCGATCTTGAACTTCTGTACAAGCCGGTCCAGCCGCGCCGCAGCACCGTGCAGCGCCAGATATTCCACCGTTTCCGGTGTAAAGGGCGCATTGCCGGGATAGATGTGACGGCAGATCTCAAAGGCGGCTGTCATCAGCAGCTTTTGCTTCGCCTCTTTTTTCTGTGCCGGCGTCATGACCTTCCAGATCTTGCCGAATTTCGCAATCGAAGAAAGCTTCAGCCCGGAAACGAACCGCAGCACACACTTTGCGAGCGTCTTGTGTTCGCGCAGCTTATCAGCCGGCAGCACGCCGTCCGTCTCTGTCAGAAAGCGGTCGAAATCGGTGCGGATCAGCGGGAAGGCAGCTTCCACACGACCGACGAAATTGATGGCATACAGATACTCGAACAGCGACTTACCGCCGAGATCAACGCCGACAAGCCGGTCAAGGGCAATACTGCTGACGTCACAGACGCCCTGTTCCGGATCCACTGTTACATAACGCATTTTGCCTGCTGCGTTGACGGCGGAAACTGTGGACACATCCACAAACCACCGTCCCTGTTCATCAGTGTATTTGCGGATGTTCTGCACATGTGTATGTCCGGTAAAGACCACGCGGACGTTTTCTTCGCACATCAGCTTCCAAAGATCACGGTAGCCGCCGTACACCTCATATTCCACAAGGTGGCGATAAACCTCCCACGGCGCAATGACCGGGTGATGCACCGCCAGCAGCATCACGTCGCCGGCGTCCTTTGCCGCGCGGATCTGCGTTTTCAGCCATTGCAGACCGTCTTCAAACAAACCGCAATGGCTTCTGCCGTTGCCGTTGTCGTTGATCATGCAGATACGTACGCCGTCACCGAGCTGCACCACATAGGATTCGCTTTCCCGGTGCACACTGATCGCCTGCTTCGGGCCATAGTCGTAATAGTAATCGAACAAATCCTTGCGCAGCATCACGGGAATCGGTTCCGTACCGGTCGCGGTGTAGCGCACCGCATCGTGCTGAAAGCATTCGTCCTCCCCATTCGGGCTGCAGTAGTCATGCGTCGCTGTGATGACATAGACCTTTTTTCCGGCCTGCGTCAGCCGCTCGAGTCGCTTGCGGAAGTCTTCATGCGACTGCAGATCGCCGCTGTTGACATTGTCGCCGGTGAACAGAACGGTGTCCGTCTCTTTGTCTGCAAGAATTTTTTCAATGAAGGCATCCAGAATCGCGGGAGACAGCTTCAGAACGATCTGATCGCCGCGCTCACGTCGGTTGATCGGATCCCCTTCCACCCAGTTTTTTTCGGATACCAAGTGCGTATCTGTCAGCAAATAAAAGGATATCGGTTTTTTCATGCATCATTCTCCCTCTCTGCGGAAACTAAATAATGATACAGTATAACTATAGCAGAATTTGTCCAACAAATGTCCAACAAAATCCGACCTATTTTGTTAATTTTTTGTTAAATTTCAATCCATTGTCCGGGATTTTTTGTGTAAAAGATAAAAAAACTGCCAACTGCCCATTGTCAGAACATCCGGACGTATGCTATAATAAATAACAACGATAAGCTTGAAAGGCGGCGAAACCATGCTTCCATTGATTCCTTACCCGACAACAATGAACCTCTCCGGCGGCACATGCAGGTTTAATCCGGACACTCTCGTTTTCCAAGAGCAATCCACGCTTCCCCACGAAGGTTATCACTTATCCATTACACCGACGCAGACGGTTCTGGCTTTCGCTGACGACGCGGGGCGCTTTTACGGCGAACAGACCCTACAGCAGCTGACGTCACCCGACGGCACGGTACCACTCGGTGAAATCGAAGATGCGCCGCGGTTTTCCTGGCGCGGCTTCATGATCGATTCCTCCCGTCACATACAGACCGTCGATGAAATCAAGGCGTTCATTGCCGCCGCTGCGCGGTATAAACTGAATGTCTTTCACTGGCACCTGTGCGACGATCAGGGCTGGCGCTTTGAAAGCGAACGCTATCCGCGGCTGAACGAGATCGGCGCCTTCCGCAACGGCTGGGGCTTCGGCAACCCAAACCCCGAACGCTACGGCGGACTCTTCACGAAAGCGCAAATCCGCGACATCATTGCGTTTTGCGCGGCACGGCACATCACCGTCGTTCCGGAAATCGATATGCCCGGTCACAGTGCCGCCGTGCTGAAATCCTATCCGCATTTGTCCTGCATCGGCGACGCCGCTGACGTACCGACCGGCGCCGGTGTATTCAGCAGTGTGCTTTGCGCCGGCAAGGAGGAGACTTTCGAATTCTGCTGCGGCATTCTCGAAGAAGTGATGGACCTCTTCCCCGGCAAATACATCCACATCGGCGGCGACGAAGTCCCGAAAGACAACTGGGACGCCTGCCCGCTATGTCAGAAACGGATTGCCGACGAAGGGCTCAAAGACAGCGAAGATTTGCAGGGGTATTTCACTGCACGCATCTGTGCCTTCCTGCGCGAGCACGGCAAAACCCCGATCGGCTGGAACGAGGTACTGAACGCCGGCATATGTCCGCAGGATATGGTCGCAACCAAATGGTGGGACCGTGAAAACCGCTGCGACGCTTTCGCCAACAGCGGCGGCAAAATCATCATGGAAGAAACTGCGCACGTCTATCTCGACTACGATTACCACCGGACGCCGTTGCGGCAGACCTACAGCTACGATCTGCAGCCGGACACGCTCACCGCAGCAGGCAAGCAAAATGTTCTCGGCATCGAAGCGCCGATCTGGACGGAATGGGTGGAAACCTTTTCCCGCATGGGCTATATGTGTTTCCCGCGGCTGCTCGCCGTTGCCGAACTCGGCTGGTGCGGCAAAGCGCCAACCGATTACCCCGCATTTCGGCAACGTGCAGAAGCGCAGCGCGCTGCTCTTGACGCCCTCGGTGTGACCATGGCGCCGGCAGAAGACTGGGATCCGGAAGACACTTAATCCCCGCGTAAATCAAAGCCACCGGACGATGCAAGGATCGCCCGGTGGATGTTTTTGTTTAATCGTGTGCGATTTCTCTCTTTTTCCGGAAAGTGATCATCGGCAACGCCGCCAGACCGGCAAACGTCAGCACCCCGCCGAAGGCGAACCGGATCGCAGCACCGCCTTTGGTTGCGCCAGAAACATAGTGCGGATCATCCGGTTTGTAATAGACGGAAATGGTCTCCCCTTCCTGATAGCTCGTTTTGCAGTTGTTCAGAACTTCCTCGTAGTTTTGTCCGGCCACACGGTAGCGGACATAGATCGTGATTTCTTCGGTGTCTCCACCGTCTGCATCGGGCACCCATTCTCTTTCGATCTTAGTCACCGTTGCCGTGGTCTGCGGGTAAGAGCGCATCTCGTTCACCGTGACGAAGCCGAAGACCAGAAAGAGAATGCCGGCAGCCAGCAGCAACACCGGCGGCAGAACTCTTTGCAGGAGATCTCTGACTCTGTGGTTATTCATGTGGTATTCTCCTTTCGGTCGTTCGAAGACGTTCCATTATTTGATGCCGAGCAGGTTGAAAATTTTCAGGACAAACCGAACAATCGGTTCAAAAATGGTCTTTTCCAGATTCCAGATCGTCTCGTTGTTTCTCTTCAGCGCCGCAGTTGTTGCCGCCTGCTGCATCTCGTCTTCGCCCGCCGGATGCATCCGTTTAACCTCATCCTGGCGGAACAGACCGTCTTCCGTGTACTTCAGGAAGACAAACTTGTCGGCGAAGAAACGAATCGCACCGAGGGAAAGCACGTTGGTCGACGTTTCGGTACTGTGGTTATTGCTGTATCCGATGTAGCCGCAGTTCGTATAGGTGAAGTTCAGCGTTTCTTCGCTGTAATTGTCCTTGCCGAATTTGTCGGGCTTGGGAATACGTACCGTATCGCCGGGCGCCATGAAATTGACGGAGCCGCCGATGTAATCGTCATAATCGCCGGAGTGATTATGCGCAAACAGGAAGATGATGTCGAGCGACTTTGCCGCCTCGTTGATCACGTTGAAGATGTAGGAGGCATACATATTGTCGCCGCCGAAGGTGCGGGTCGTGTGATGCAGAGGTACGTGCGTAATGAAGATCACCGGACGGGTATCGCCGTTGGCGATCATCGCGTCAAGGGCGTTCTTAATGTTCTGTGCGGTCTTTTTGACCGTCTTCTTGCCCTGCGTTCTCAAAAACTGCAGCCACGGATAGTCATCTTCATTGATGAGGTAGAAGCAATAGGTACCCATGTCGTACATGCCCGTGGGATAAAATGCCGCAATGCGCGAGTCATGGTTGCCCTGCGCCGTGATGATATCATCCGGATTGCCGTTTTCATAAACTGCGGTATACTGGTCACGCAGCTGAATAATGCCCGGCGTCGCGTAATCATTGAGCAGACGGGAATAGTCGCCGCCGACAAGTAGCGCATCGGGTTCCGGCATGCCGTCGTCATGCATCACGGAAAGCACCTTTCCGAAGTTGTTGAACGCGCCCGGCCCATAGCTCTGGCAATCGGAGAAGGTCACGAGATTGGTGTACGCTTTTTCCGCAAAGGCGCCGCTTTCGGCAAATGCAACAAACGCCGAAAGGACAAGAATAACAGACAAAAGCAGCGCGATCAACGCCGTGGACAATCGTTTGGCTTTTTGTTTCATATTCAAAACTCCTTTTTTGACCTGCCGTAAGAGTCGTCCTGCGGCGGCTTTTTTTCTATTGTACTTTTTTCGGAAATAAAAATCAAGCCTTCCTGGAAAGAAATCTTCTGTACGCCGGCAAAAAGCGTGCGTTCTTTGGACACCGCAACACGCAGGCAACCGTCGAGTTTCTCCTTCAGCAAGTCAAGACGGATCGTACAGGACCATACTACAGTACATTCTTAAAACGGCGAAAAACCTCGTCCCTTTCCACTGCGGTCAGCCGGTTCGGCCTGTGATTTTTGTAGTGATGGCCGAAACGCCGATCGCGAAATTTTCGCAAACCAACGGTGACGGGACTGCGATATCGCGGTCGAAGGTGCAGATGCAGGTGCGGCTGCGGACAGGCGGCTTTGTAAAAGTCGTTCATCAAACAACTCCAATTACACATCGTTGCCCCGAACGCGCGGTTAACGGCGGCTTCCAGCCGGTCGATAATCATTTTCAGTTCGCTCCACTCTGCAATATCAAGATCCGACAGCGACCCGGCATGGCGGTTCAGCACAAGGATACACCTGCCGATGTCGTCCTGCTTGTCGGCAAGATATACACGCCAGCTGGCGCCCTGCAGCAGCAAATACCTTGTTTCTTCTTCGGTCGGATTGCACCAACTGCAATGCGGCTGCATCCCCTGAGACAGCATTTCATTCATCTCCGTCCTCTGATTTCCTTTTTATTATACTCCGTGCCGTCCGATTTGCAAGCGTTGCCGTGCATTTGCTTCTGATTGCCGTTCACAAAAATGAAACCACCTGAAAGTGGGTTGCTTTTCAGGTGGTTTCTGTGTTGAAACATTCGGTTTATTTGATACAATCCGGCACCTCCCATCAAGGGCGCTTTTTCGTGTTTCAAGGGGGTGCATTCCGATTTATAAACCGTAAGGACGGCTTTCGTCAGGCGGACAAATCTTAGGCAGGACATCCGGAAAGTGTTTTCTCGAAAGGTCAAGCAAAAGCAAGCCGCCTTATTCAAAATCGTCGTCGGTGAAATCGCCCTGCTTTTCGGCAAGGCCGATAAATTCCGCGCCTCCCCTGCGGCCGTTATACCAGATGCGCCATGTGTCTTCGGTTGCGTCATATACGGCGGAGGGTTTATAGCAGGCATCCGCATCCCAGGCGCCGGGCGTGGGCAAAACGAGCGGATTATGTTTGCAGCGGCGAAAGCCGGTCACGCCGTCTGCGGAACAGGCACAGCAGATACACGCCGTGTGGATGTCGCGGTAGCCGATATAAAACAGCAGATAGCCCAGCTCCTTGTGCGGCAAAATCTGGCAGCCGCCGATGCGCTCGCGTTCATAGCTG
>CACYCR010000018.1 GCA_902772935.1 Oscillospiraceae bacterium | reverse complement strand
TCTGACACGATGCTAGTATGGCTCAGTTGGTAGAGCAGCGCATTCGTAATGCGCAGGTCGTCGGTTCGAGTCCGACTACTAGCTCCAGAAAGAGCGAATCGTCTTTTGGCGGTTCGTTCTTTTTTTGATTCACTTCTTTCCGTTTGCCATGTTGTACAGCGGACAGTCCCCAGAAGGAAAAAGACCCCGCCGGCGGCGGAGTCTCATACGTTTCTGCGCGGTTTTTACTGTACAATCACAGCATTGGGATAAATGTATTCCTGCGCATAGTTGGGCGACACGGCAAGATGATAGGTGCCGGCAGGAACCGTGGGCGCGATCTGCAGATGCACAACGAGGGTAAAGGTATCGCCGACCTTGATAATATCCGGAGCGTCTTTGATTTCAGCTGTGCAGGTAACGCCATAGGGGCTGTCGCTGC
The DNA here is from genome assembly GCA_902772935.1 of Oscillospiraceae bacterium. Lineage (GTDB taxonomy): Bacteria > Bacillota > Clostridia > Oscillospirales > Acutalibacteraceae > UBA6857. Next base: position 42,568 of record CACYCR010000018.1, on the reverse strand, counting down.
CGCCCCACTTTTGGATAACCTGGAAGTCGTCATAGAGTTTGCCTGACCGGGACAGGTCGATGCCTTCCATGCTGTCGAAAAGCTGGACTGTGAATTCATCAAAGACATAGCTGGACCGGATGGCGCGATAGGACTGCTCCATGGAAAACGTGACGGTTGCTTCTGCGCCGTCTGCCGTCTGCTCGCAGACCACCGCAGTCTGATCGAGCGAGCTTGATTGAATGAAGGCACGTGTCGGCGCGTCGATGCCGTAGGGAATATTGATGAAGAACAGGATGATGGATAAAAACAGCGCTTTGAGTGAGGTCAACATAATTGTTTCTCCTTTCAAATGTATTTATACACGCTATAATCAGTATATACCATAGAGGCCGATTATGCAAGAGGCGGCTGACAAAACGGGCGGCGCCGTTACGGCTTGTGTTTGCTTCGGGTTCATTATGTCGCGTCGCCGCTGTGCAGCTTTACAAACCGTATCAGCTGATGCCAGTCCGCGCGGCTGAAATAATGTCGCCCGTGGCGCAGATGATAGCCCACGTCGCCGCCGAGAAACGCATCACCTTCCTTTGCCGGACGGTCGGCGCCGTCAAAACCGCGGCCGAACGCCGGCGACGCCGCAACGCAGGCGAGCTGTTCAGACAGCGGGTCCGCCCAGTAATCTTCTGCGGCGCTGCCAATCAGAACGCGCCGCGGTGCAATGGCTGCGATCAGATCATGCTGATCAAAGGGCATCTGTGCTTCGTTGTCGATGTATTGCAGATAGTTTTCGCAGAACCAGAACGGGAACTTGCGGCAGATGTCGCGTACGGTTTCACCGCGTGTGCCGCGGGCGAGCGCCGCGCCGGAGCAGCCGGAATCGTTGGAGTATGCAAAGGCAAAGCGCGGATCGGTCGCCGCCGCCAGCAGTGCCGTTTTGCCGAGCCGGGAATGGCCGCAGACAATGCTTCTTGAAAGATCGAGCGCATCCGTACGGGTTTCTGCCCAGTCCATCACACGGTGTGCCGCCCAGGCCCAAAGCGCGATTTTTCCGGGATCGGACGGTCCGCGGCTGCCGTTTTCAAAGAGCAATCCGGCAAGTCCGTTTGTGAAATCATCATCATCGGACGACACGTCTTTATAGCAGAACGACAGTACCGCAAAGCCGTTGTCGATCAGCTCTTCTGTCGGCATATAGCGATCCGGAACCGCATCGCGGAAATTGATGTGGATAAAAAAGGGGTGCGGCTGATTGTCTGTTGGCAGGACGGCGGAAAACGGAAAGGAGAACGGTTTGCTGCATACGGTACACGACACTGTGATTCGATGCAGCTCGGCATTCCCGGCGCAGAAGCGGGGAATGAGGTTTTCCTCTGCAGTGAACGACAGGGCAGAAGGCGCCGGCGGCAAAAAGCCGTATTCTTCCCGCTGTAAAATGTTCAGTGCATCTTCTCTTGGCAGCAGCGGGGGTATCTTTCGTTCGTGCAGCAGTTCGTTCAGCATGATGATTCCTCCTGAAAAATCGTGCAGGTGGTTTTTCGATCCGGCTCCATGCCGGGGTTCCTATAAGTCAACTATACACGATAACTTTGAAAAATGCAAGGCAAAACGGGACACATCTTTGAAAACAGTGAAAACAAAAGCTGTTTTGTAATTGCTGTGAGATGCAAGGAAACGATGCAGCGGCCTTTCCGCGCACACGCATTTTCGATATACGAAAGTGCGTGTCACGCTTTCGTAACAAAATCCGTGGTGTGATATGGTATAATATCTTATAATTATCAAAAACACTTGCACCGCAAGAAGAAAAAGGGGATGCTTGTATGCGAAAACGCAAGCTGCAGAAGCGGGCGCTGATCGGTTGTCTTGTGCTTTTCCTGCTGGGTGCAGTCTTTCTGCCGCAGCAGGCGCACGCAGCGAAGGCAGACCATGCTGCAGAGGTTCGCTGGCAGGACTACAACGGCAAAAAGCTCGGCGTTCTGGTCGGACCGCTGATGGAGGATGCGGCAAAAGAATACTTCCCGGACAGCGATTATCTGCTGTACAACACCTATCCGGACTGTATTGCCGCGCTGCTTACGGGCAAAATCGACGGATTCCTTGGGGATGAACCCGGCATGAAAGCCGTTCATGCGGCGCAGCCGGAAGTCGATTATATCCACGACAACATTACCGAGAACAATTACAGCTTTGCTTTCCGCAAGGATGACCCGGAAAGCGCTGCGCTTTGCGAAGAGCTGAATGTGTTTCTTGCCGCATGCCGAAAGAACGGCACCATGCAGGACCTGGATAACATCTGGTTCGGCACGGATGAGGACAAAAAGGTGGTGGACATGTCCGACCTGACGGGGGAGAACGGAACCATCCGCGTTGTGACGACGTCCACGGATATGCCGTTTTCCTATATCAAAGACGGCAAAAACGTCGGGTATGATATTGACCTGACCGTGCGGTTCTGCCGCGACAGAGGGTATGCGCTGAAGCTCGGCGATGTGGATTTTGCCGGACGGATCCCGGCGGTGCAATCCGGAAAGTACGACTTTACCACCGACATGAATGTGACGCCGGAGCGGGAGGAGCAGGTGCTGTTTTCCGACCCGACAAGTCACGGCGGCATCGTGCTGGCTGTCCGTGCCAAAGACCTTGCCGCTTCAACTTCTGCCGGCGCGATCACAACTGTGGATGATCTTGCCGGTAAGCGGATCGGCGTTTTGACCGGCGCCATTCATGATACATTGACGGCAAAACGGCTGCCGACGGCGCAGATGGTTTATTTCAACGGGTTTTCAGATATGCCGCCGGCGTTGAAGGCCGGAAAGATCGACGCTTTTGTTCTGCCGGCGTCCACGGCAACTTTCATGCGCTATGAGGACAACAGCCTCACCTGGCTGGACGAACATTTGCTGGACGGCAATCTGGGCTTTGCCTTTGCAAAATCGGCGGACGGCAAAGCGCTGAATGCACAGTTCAGCGCCTATATTCAAAAGCTGCTGAAGAACGGCAGCATCGAGGCGCTGCGCGAAAAATGGTTCAGCCCCAAGGAGAGCGAAAAGACGCTTGTCGATTATGCCACGCTGCCCGATATCAACGGGACGCTGCGTATGGCGACCGCAGCGACACAAATTCCGTTTACCTATGTACGGGATCAGACGATCGTCGGCTTTGAGGTTGAACTGGCTGCTGGTTTCTGCGCCGAAAACGGCTATCGCCTGCAGGTGGAACAGATGAATTTCGACGGGATCCTCGCCGCCGTACAGACCGGCAAATGCGACTTTGCCGCCTCCTGTCTGGCCATTACGCCGGAGCGGCAGGAGAGCGTGGACTTTTCGACGTCCTATTACACCGAGGGCGTGGTCTTTGCAGTGCCGGACCGTGCTGCCGGTGGTGACGGGTCCTTCCTTGCGGATATTCGCAGCAGCTTTGAAAAGACGTTTTTGCGGGAAAACCGCTGGCAGCTCTTTTTGCAGGGCATTGGTACGACCATGCTGATCACGGTGCTGTCCATCCTTTTCGGTACGCTGCTCGGCTTCTTCTTGTTCATGCTCTGCCGAAACGGCAACCCTGTGGCAAATGTGATCACACGTTTTTGCGTGTGGCTGGTGCAGGGCATGCCGGTTGTCGTGCTGCTGATGATCCTGTATTACATCATTTTCGGCAGGGTTGCGATCTCCGGGGCAGCCGTGTCCGTCATCGGCTTCACGCTGGTGTTCGGCGCTGCGGTGTACGCCATGATCAAAGCCGGCGTTGCCGCAGTGGACAAAGGTCAGCTTGAAGCGGCCTATTCCATGGGCTACACCAACCGCAAGGCGTTTTTCCGCATCATTTTGCCGCAGGCGCTGCCGCATTTCATGCCCGCGTATAAAGGCGAGATCACCGCGCTCATCAAGGCGACGGCGATTGTCGGCTATGTCGCCGTGCAGGATCTGACAAAGATCGGTGATATTGTACGCAGCCGTACTTACGAAGCCTTCTTCCCGCTGATCGCCGTGGCGGTGATTTACTTCATCCTCGCTGCGATCCTGACCTTCCTCGTCAACCGGATCGAACTGCGTCTGGATCTGCACCGCAGATCCCGCAAGCAGATCCTTAAGGGGGTGCACACCGATGATTGAACTGGTTCATCTCGAAAAAAAATATGAGAATGCGACGCCGCTCAAAGATGTGAACACCGTCATCAACAACGGCGATATTATCTCCGTGATCGGTCCTTCGGGGACCGGAAAGTCCACGCTGCTGCGCTGCATCAATATGCTGGAACGGCCTACCGGCGGGCAGATTCTCGTGGACGGTGTGGATATCACCGCCGCGAAATACGACCTGACGCTGGCACGCCGAAAGATGGGCATGGTGTTCCAGTCATTCAATCTGTTCGGACATCTGACGATCATCGAAAACCTCATGTGCGCGCCGATGGATATCCTGAAAAAATCCAAACAGGAAGCCTATGACACCGGTATGGCGCTTTTGCGGCGCGTCGGTCTTGCCGGACGGGAGTTTCAGTATCCCGAACAGCTCTCCGGCGGACAGAAGCAGCGGGTTGCCATCGCCCGGACGCTTGCCATGGATCCAGAAGTGATGTTGTTTGATGAGCCGACAAGCGCGCTCGACCCAACCATGGTCGGTGAAGTGCAGGCGGTCATCCGCGATCTTACCCGTACCGGAAAGACCATGATGATCGTCACACACGAAATGAGTTTTGCGCGCGCCATCAGCAACCGCGTGTTCTATATGGATCAGGGCGGCATCTATGAGGACGGCCCGCCATCGCAGGTGTTTGACAACCCGCAAAAGGAGCTGACGCGGCGGTTTATCCGCAAGCTCAAGGTGTTTGAACTCTGCATCGACAGCCGCGACTTCGACTTCATCGGCGCAGGCACCGAAATTGACCGCTACTGTCTGCAGAATGATATGGCGGCAAAAGACAAATACCGGGTACGTCTGGTGATCGAGGAGCTGGTGCAGCAGATTCTGCTGCCGCGGATGCCGCAGCCGCACATCCATATTCTGATCGAATATGCCGCGCAGGAACAGACCACCGCTGTTACGGCCACCTACGGCGGCGAGCGGTTCGATCCGAACGATACGGACAATGCGCTGTCGCTGCTTGTTCTGCAGGGCGCCGCGCAGGAGATCCGTTATACCTATGACCCGGCACAGGACGTGCCGAACAGGGTGGAGATCCGGGTGAAGAATTCATAATGTAAAAGGTGTTCCCCTCTTTTTCATAGCAGAAGAGGGCACGAAAAAGCGGCATATATCCAACAAGCAGAATGCGAACGCTGTGTTCACGCGGTGCAGGCAGTTCTCAAATTGAAAACGATGGTCCTTCCCTCATGCGATGCAAGGAGGGCAAAGACCGCACAGACGATACATACAGATTTTGCTTGCTTAATTTAGAATGGAGGAAAACCAGATGTCGAAAACAAAAACAATTCTGATCATTACGGTTGTTGTTATGATCTGCGCCGCCACAGTGCTTGGCGTGACCGCCGTGCGCAATATAGCTGCCAGAAAGCGTCTCGATCAGAAACTGGAAGGCGACCTTCTGCCGGTTGCTTCACAGGCTGCTCCGGACTGTATCCACTTTCTCAGTACGGGGACGTCAGACGCGATTCTGCTGGAAAGCGATGGACATTTTGCCATGGTCGATGCCGGCGAGGATACCGACAACCCCCGATCCTTCCCGGCGCTGGATCTGCCCGGCTTCGAGCAGGAGGTGCTCGCGTATCTGAAACAGCATGCGGCGGATGAAACCGGAAAGGTGCATCTGGATTTTGTTCTCGGTACGCACAGCCATTCCGATCATCTGGGCGGGTTTGATACGATCATTTCCGACCCGGATGTCATTGTGGACAAGGCTTTTCTGAAACCGTACGATGCGTCCAAAATTTCAGAGAATGAAATCGAACAGTGGGACAATCAGGAGGTCTATGATCAGATGGTGGAAGCCCTGCAGGCGAAGGGCGTACCGATCATTGCCACGCCGGAGGATACGCCGTTTGCGTTCGGCAATCTGACGCTGACGCTGATCAATACCGTGGACCCGCCGACAAAGAAAAAGGTCGGCGAAAACGATCAGTCTCTTTGTGTCCTGGTGGAGAAAAACAAAACGCGGGTATTCCTTGCCGCAGACCTCGACAACAAGAGCGGCGACGAAAGCAGATTGGCGCCGCAGATCGGAAAAATCGACCTGCTGAAGGTCGGACATCACAGCTACAGCGGCTCAAGCTCCGCAAAATTCATCCGGACACTGTCACCGAAGGTGTGCGTTATCACCAACCGGTTTGAAAGCATGGACCGCAAAACGCTCTCCCGGATCGAAAGAATCTGCAGTCCGTTATTTTACAGTACCGGAAAGGAAAACGGCGTTCTGGCCGTGCTCGGAGACAACGGCGACATCACGTACTACGGACAGATACAATCATAACAAGTGGGGAGTGCCTTTGTCGGAGCTTTGTTTGAGCAGAATGAACCAATAGACGATTTCTACAAAAATACATAAAGCAATTATCGGCCGCGGCTTCATACGCGGCTGTTGCTTTTTTTGCACAAATCGTGTATACTCGGATTATAAAAAGATGACAGATGAATTGGGGAGAGCAAGATGATGAAGAGTTTTGATAAAACTATTCTGATGTATATTTTTGAAGGAAATCCAAATGGAAGAATTATGTCAGAGCTTTCCAACTGGAATGGCAGGGTATATAAAGTTTCCCGTAATGAAATCGGAGTGTTTTCCAAAAGATCTGATGCGGAATATACCGGTGTATATTTTCTCTTTGGAAAAGATGAAGAGAACAACGAAACTGTTTATATTGGCGAAGCTGAAAACATGATTTCCAGATTAAAACAGCACATCAGAGATAAAGAGTATTGGAATGATTGCATTGTTGTGATCAGCAAAGACAATCTTTTGAATAAAGCACATGTGAAATACCTAGAGCACAATTTTTACCTGATGGCAAAGAATGCAGCGCGTTCAACCGTTGTCAACAGTAATGTGCCCACCTGCTCATCAATTTCGGAGTATGATGAAGCGATGCTCGCAGAGTTTATAGAAAATACAAAACTGCTTGTAAACACATTGGGGTATAAGACCTTTGACTCGGTTGAAGATTCGACTATAAAAAGTCAAGACGAAAGTATTGTTTTTGAGATTAAAGCTGCCCGCGGTGCAGATGCAAAAGGAATCGTTGTTGCGGATGGGTTTGCCGTTTTAAAAGGTTCTGTTGCTGCTTCGACGACGGTTGCAAGTTTTCCGAAATCCTTTGCTCAGCTCAGATCGAAACTGATCGAACAGAAGATAATAAACAGTAGCTTTGTATTTGAAAAGGATTATGTTTTCTCCAGTCCATCTGCGGCGGCTGCAGTTGTAATGGGCAGAAGCGCTAATGGACTGACAGAGTGGAAAACAGCAGATCATGTGGAACTGAAACACTTTGATGAGTCCAGTGTTTTGTGATATGAGTACCTATATTTCGTAAAAGTAAACAGGATTACCACATTGGCCGCAGTTTTAACTGCGGCTTTTTTTGCTGAATTTATCCGATTGTCGAAACATTTACACAAACACTTCTGCACAATTTTGCAGAAGTGTTTGTTCTTATACAGGTGCTCTTGCTTTTGCAGCAAAAGATGTTATAATAAAAGAAACCAAATGTTTAAGGAGGGTCTATGATGTTATATCCGAAAATCGGGATTCGTCCTGTGATTGACGGCCGTTGGGGCGGCGTCAGAGAAAGTCTTGAAGCGCAGACCGTGGGAATGGCGCAGGCGGCAAAGCGCCTGATTGAAACAAACCTGCGATATCCCGACGGCATCCCCGTGCAGTGCGTATGCAGTGAAACCACCATCGGCGGCGGCGCAGAGGCTGCAAAATGCGCCGAGCAGTTTGCCGGAGAAAATGTCGTCGCAACACTTTCCGTGACACCGTGCTGGTGCTACGGCTCGGAGACATTCGATATGGATCCGCAGACGATCAAAGCTGTCTGGGGTTTCAACGGTACGGAGCGGCCGGGCGCGGTGTATCTTGCCGCAGTCATGGCTGCCTACGCGCAGAAGGGTCTGCCGGCGTTTTCCATCTACGGCAAAGATGTGCAGGATATGACCGACACGCAGATCCCGGCGGATGTTGCCGAAAAGATCCTGCGGTTTGCCCGCTGCGCGGTGAGTGTCGGCTGGATGAAGAACAAAGCCTATGTGAATTTCGGCGGTGTGGCGATGGGCATTGCCGGCAGTTACTGCAATGCTGATCTGTTCCAGAAATATTTCGGTATCCGGGCGGAATGGGTGGATATGACGGAGATCGTCCGCCGCATTACGCTGGAGATCTACGACGCTGCAGAATATGAAAAAGCGCTTGCCTGGATCAAAGAAAACTGCAAAGAGGGCTTCGACTGCAACGCCGGGAAAGACCTGCCGGAGATCATCCGGAAGTCCAAGGTTGTCCCGCCGGAGAAGGATTGGGAATTCATCGCAAAAATGACGATCGTCATGCGCGACATTCTGTTCGGCAATCCGAAGCTTGACGACCTCGGCTGGCATGAAGAAGCGCTCGGTAAGAATGCGGTCGCCGGCGGCTTTCAGGGGCAGCGGCAATGGACGGACTGGCTGCCGAACGCAGATTTTACCGAAGCAATTATGGCGAGTTCGTTCGACTGGAACGGTACGAAGCAGCCCACGCCCTTCGCGACGGAGAATGATACGCTCAACGGTGTCGCCATGATGCTCGGTACCCTTGTTTCCGGTACGGCGCCCTGCTTCCATGACGTCAGAACCTATTGGAGCCCTGAGGCCTGCGCGCGTGTGACGGGCGTCCGGCCGACCGGCGTTGCGGCAAACGGATTCATTCATCTGATCAATTCCGGCGCTACAGCGCTTGACGGCAGCGGCGCAGCCAAAGACGCGCAGGGCAACGGCTGCATGAAGCCGTTTTGGGAGATGACGAAGGCGGACGTCGATGCCTGTCTGCAGGCGACCGACTGGTGCCGCGCCAACTATGAATACTTCCGCGGCGGCGGCTTTTCAAGTCATTTCCGCTGCAGCGCGGAAATGCCGGTCACGATGCTGCGCGTTAATGTGATTGACGGTGTCGGTCCGGTGCTGCAGCTCGCCGAAGGATACACCGCGAACCTGCCCGATGAGATCCATCATGTGATTGACAAGCGGACCGACCCGACCTGGCCGACGACCTGGTTTGTGCCGAAACTGACCGGGGAGGGCGCCTTCAAAGACGTTTACAGCGTGATGGCGAACTGGGGTGCAAACCACGGCGTTACCGTTTACGGCCATGTGGGCGCCGAGCTGATTACACTCGCCTCAATGCTGCGCATCCCGGTTAATATGCACAATGTTTCCGATGCGCGGATTTTCCGTCCGCACGCCTGGTCCGGGTTCGGCACTGAAGACGCCGAAAGTGCGGACTTCCGTGCCTGCGCAGCCTACGGTCCGCTTTATCAATAAGTCTGTATAGAATAAAAGAGGGATCTTATGCTCAAGAATATTCCGAAGGTGTTATCTCCTGATTTGCTGAAAGTACTCTGCGAAATGGGACACGGCGATGAAATCGTGATCGGCGACGGCAATTTTCCCGCGGCCGCAAACGCGAAAAGACTCATTCGTGCCGATGGAATCTCCGCTTGTGAGATGCTCGACGCGATTCTGCAGGTCTTTCCGCTGGATCAATATGACGCACATCATTTTGTGCTGATGCAGAAATGTGACGGCGATGACGCAGACACAAGCATCTGGCAGACGTATGAAACCATTCTGAAAACATATGAGCCGAACGCGACGATTTCTTTTGAAGAACGCTTTGCCTACTACGAGCGCGCGAAGAACGCCTATGCAATCATTGCGACCGGCGAGGAACGGCAGTATGCGAACATCCTGCTCAAGAAAGGCTGTGTGCTGTAATGAAGACCTACGCGACCTATTTTCAGAACGATGCCGTCGCCCCGCTGCAATACGGGGAAATCAACCTGATCAATCCGTTGCGGCAGCGTCTGCGCGGCGAGCCGCTGAAAGCGGGCATCGAGGCGCTTCCTGTGTTTTGCGGCTTCTGCGGTACCGATCATGAACTGATGAACATGGGGCGCAAGGGCCTGCTCGGACCGAAGTTCCCGGCCGGAGAAACGCGGCTGATCAACGGACATGAGGGCGTGGTCTGGGTGCCCGAAGAAAACCGCTTTGCCATTGTGCTTATCCGCGGCGGCGACAGCTGTGACCCGACGCGCTTCACCGAGGAGGAGTCCTATTTTGAATATGGCTGCGACGGCGCGGACGGTATCTTCTGCGACAAGGGATATTTCCATCCCGATATGTTGCTGCATCTGCCGGAACGCTATGCTCATTTGAAAAAGCTGCCGCTTTCTCTTGCAAAACGGCTGGTTTTTTCCGATCCCTACGCCTGCGCGGTGTTCCAGCATGAACGCATGTGCGACATCGGTGAGGCGCAGAATTTCCGTGTGGTGCTGGCAAAAGAGCACTGCGATGAAGCGGCGGCGCGCAAAAAAGCAGTCGCGCAGACCTTTGACCGTGTGGTGATTTTCGGACTCGGTACCACCGGGCTGTTCATCGGCGATCAGATCTGCAGAAATCATCCGCAGGCCAGGGTGCTTTTTGTCGCGCGAAGTGACGCAGACAGTGAAAAGGCACGATTTGTGACGAAGGTGTTGTCCTGCGAGTACCTTTCCTGCGGCGGAATGGACGAAGCCGAAACGGCGGCGGCGATCACCGAACACATCGGCGGCAATGCGACCGTCTTTGTTGGTACGAGCGGAACGGAAACCGAGCACCGGATCGCATTTCTGCACGGTGTGCTCGGCTGCAACGGCATCTACAACAGCTTTTCGCTCGGCCCGCGCGTGACATTCGACACCATGCCGTTCGGCTTCAAAAATCAGGTCATCCTCGCGTCCATCAATTTCACGCAGTCGCACATGGAGACCGCGATCCGTCTGCTGTGTGAGAGCCGGTTTGACCGGCTTGTGCAGCTGATTGACAAGGAGACCTTTATACGTGATCCCATCGGCGCGTATGAAAACAAAATCTACGCCAAAGGCGCGCCGCTGAAAACGGCAGTGATCTGGAATCCGGCGTATATTGACATGGAGGCATGAGCATGAAAGCGATTGAAATCACCGCACCGGGGAAAATCCGGATCATCGAAAAAGAACGCCCGCAGCAAAAAGAAGGCGAGGCGCTTTTGCAGGTGCTTTACGGCGGTGTCTGCGGCGCGGACGTGGCATCGTATACCGGCAATCAGCCGTTCACAACCTATCCGCGGATTCCCGGCCACGAGTTTTCGGCGCGGATCGTGGATATCCCCGCAAATGACCGCGGGCTGCAGCCGGGCGATATCGTGACCTGCAACCCGTATTTCAACTGCGGCACCTGCTATGCCTGCCAGCGCGGATTGGTCAACGCCTGCCACGACAACCAGACCATGGGCGTGCAGCGTGACGGCGCTTTTCAGGAATACATCACCATGCCGGTGTCGCGGATCATTGACGGCAAGGGGCTGACAGCACAGCAGCTTGCGCTGATCGAACCGTTTTCGATCAGCTGTCACGCGCTCTCCCGCGCAAAGGTGCAGCCGGGGGACAATCTATTGATCATGGGCGCGGGGCCGATCGGCCTGTTTGCGCTGCTGCGGGCAAAGGCGCTCGGTGCGCGGGTTCTGATTGCCGACCTGCTGGAAAGCCGGCTTGCGCTTGCAAAATCCTTCGGCGCGGATCAGACCGTGCACGTCCGGCAAACCGACCTTTCCGCAGCGTGCGCGGCATTTACGGACGGGAACGGGTTTGACGTCTGCGTGGAGGCCTGCGGTGCGCCGGAAACGTTTTTGGCCTGCGTTGCGCAGGCGGCGCACGGCGCAAACATCATTCTCATCGGCAACGGCAAACGGGAGACGACCTTTGTGCATTCGATTTTGCTAAAAAAAGAGCTGAACGTGTTCGGCAGCCGCAACGCGTTCACGCGCGATTTTGAAACCCTGATCGACCTTGTGAAAGACCGAAAGGTCGATGTGCTGCAGATGGTCAGCGGCGTTTATGATCTTGAAGATGCCGCTGCGGCGTTTGAAGCGCTCAGGCACAACGACGGCACACTTGCCAAACTGTTGATCAGAATCGGTGAATGATATGAAAGAAACAATTCTGCAATTCGGAACGGGAAAATTCCTGCGGGCGTTTGTCGACGCCTTTGTGGATACGCTTTGCAAACAAGGACTCTACGACGGAAAAATCGTCATTGTGTCGCCGACGGATTCCGCGGCGGTCGAAACCATCAATGCGCAGAAGGGCGTCTATCATCTCTTTCTGCGCGGTATTGAAAACGGAAAAACGGTCTGTGAACAATCAACGATCACGTCAGTTGCGCGTGCGGTCAATCCGTACCGGGCGTTTGATTCCTTTCTCGCGCTTGCCGACAATCCCGACTTGCGCTTCGTAATCAGCAACACAACGGAGGCGGGCATCCGCTTTGATGCATCCTGCCGCTTTGAAGACCGTCCGGCAGCGTCGTTTCCCGGAAAGCTGACGCAGTTTTTATACGAGCGGTATCGGCGCGGGCGCGGCGGTCTGGTGCTGCTTTCGTGTGAATTGATCGAGGATAACGGCAGGCAGCTCGAACGCTGTGTGCAGCGCTATGCCGAGCAATGGAACCTCGGCGCGGCATTCCTTTCCTGGCTCAAAACGGAAAACCGCTTTTGCGGTACGCTCGTTGACCGGATCGTCACGGGCTTTTCGCCGGCGGAGGCCGCGGCAGTCTGCGATGAGATCGGCTGCCCCGACGCGCTGATCGACGCGGCAGAGCCCTATCACCTCTGGGTCATTGAAGGCGATTTTGAAAAGGAACTGCCGCTGAGACAGGGCGGGGTCAACGTCATCTGGAGTGACGACATTGCGCCGTACAAAAAGATGAAGGTGCGCGTGCTCAACGGCGCGCATACGTCGCTGGTGTTTCCGTCGCTGCTTTGCGGCGTGGAATCTGTCGGTGAAAGCATGAATGACGCGCAGCTGTACGCTTTTTTGAACACCTGCTTGTTCGAATATATTCTTCCGACGCTCGGCGAAACCGCAGAGCACCGACAGTTTGCCGCAGCCGTGCTGGAACGCTTTCGCAACCCCTATATCCGGCATTTGTGGACGTCGATTTCCCTGAATTCCGTCAGCAAGTTTACTGCGCGTGTGCTGCCGACGATCCTGGAGTACAAAGCGCTCCACAATGCGCTGCCGAAGCCGCTGGTTTTCTCGCTGGCGTGCCTGATCCGGTATTACAAAGAAAACGCTCCGACGGATGACGCGGCGGCGATTGAAACGATCCGGACGCATACGCTGCGCGAAGTGCTGTCCGATACGGCTTTGTGGGGGGCAGACCTCAGCTTTCTTGCGGCGCTTGTTGAAGAAAGTCTGCAGCAGATGGACCGACACGGCATCAGAGAGGCGATACAATGGAGTATGTCCTGATTCATGAAAAAGACAATGTGCGCGTCTGCCTTGCCGACGGGCACAAATATGCGGTACGCCCGATTCCAAAGGGTGCGCCTGTGATCAAATACGGTTTTCCGATCGGCTTTGCGGCGAAAGATATTGCTGCCGGTGCGCGTGTGCATACGGAGAATCTGAAAACGGCGCTCTCCGGTGCGCAGACCTATACCTACCATCCGTCCTTTGAACCGCTGTGTCCGGTTGCGCCGGTGATGATTGACGCCTTTGTCCGTAAAAACGGCGACGTCGGCATCCGGAACGACCTGTGGATCATCCCGACGGTCGGCTGTGTGAACGGCATTGCGAAGACGCTTGCCGAACGAACGGGCGCGTTTTGCTTTTCGCATCCGTTCGGCTGCAGTCAGCTCGGTGATGATCTGTCGGTGACGCAGAAAACGCTCGCCGGTCTGATCCGGCATCCGAACGCCGGCGGCGTACTGGTGCTTGGGCTCGGCTGTGAAAACAACGGCATTGCGGCCATGCAGCAGGTACTCGGCGCATATGATGCCGAGCGGATCCGGTTCTTGAATTGCCAGGACTGCGGCGATGAACTTGCCGCAGGAGAACGCATCCTAAACGAGCTGCGCGCACTCGCGCAAAAAGACGTGCGCACGCCGGTGCCGATCACAAAGCTGAAACTCGGCCTGAAATGCGGCGGCAGCGACGGCCTTTCCGGCATCACCGCAAATCCGCTTTGCGGCCAGGTGACCGATCGGCTTGTTGCAATGGGCGGGACGGCAGTGCTGACGGAGGTGCCGGAAATGTTCGGCGCGGAGCAGGTGCTGTTTGCCCGCTGCGTCAGTGAAGCGGTGTTTGAAAAGGCGGTCGCACTGATCAACAATTACAAGAACTATTTTTTGTCGCACGGGCAGCCGGTCAGTGAAAATCCCTCCCCGGGCAACCGGGCGGGCGGCATCACGACACTGGAGGAAAAATCCCTCGGCTGTGTGCAGAAAGGCGGCACTGCACCGGTGACCGCCGTGCTGGATTACGGTGACACGGCAGAACAGCCGGGGCTGCAACTGCTGAACGGCCCCGGCAATGATCCGGTAGCTGTGACAAATCTTGCGGCGGCAGGCTGCCAGGTGGTTTTGTTTACAACGGGCAGAGGTACGCCGCTCGGCGCGCCGGTACCGACAATCAAGCTGGCGACAAATACAGCGCTCGCCGAACGAAAACCACAGTGGATTGATTTTGACGCGCAGACACAAACTGCAGACGAACTGTTTGATCTGCTCGTTGCAACGGTAAACGGCAGAAAAACCAAAAATGAAGAACACGGCTTTCGTGAAATCGCCGTGTTCAAGGATGGTGTCACGCTATGATCATTGACAGTCATGTGCATTTATGGAAAACGCAGAACGGCCGTGTAGACGGCAGACGGGTATTCTCTGTCGGCAACGGCAAAAGTGATTTCGGCGGTACGCTGCGGCAGATGATGCCGCCATACATGGTAAACGGCGAAAACACGGTGGACATGCTGCTGTCGAACATGGACTATGCCGGCGTCAGCGGCGCCGTGGTCACACAGGAGGAAATCGACGGCAATCAGGACAGCTATCTGCTTGCGGTGAAGACCACGGCACCCAACCGTCTGAAGATCTGCTCGCTTTATGAAGAAGGCAAACCGTTTGCGCTCGACGGCTTTGACGGTGTGAAGATCTGCGCCGGGCGGCTGCCCACTGCAGATCTGACAAAACACGACGCGGTCTTTTCGGCGGCGGAAAACAGCGGGAAGTTCGTTTTTGTCGAACTTGCGGACGGCGACCGGCAGACCGGTTCGCTGCGGGAACTGATTCAGCAGCATCCCGCGCTGCGCATCGTGATCGGTCACTTCGGCATGGTGACACGCACCGGCTGGGAAGCGCAGATCAAACTGGCGCGATACGATAATGTCCGCGTGGAAAGCGGCGGCATCACCTGGCTGTTCAACAGTGAGTTTTATCCGTATCCGTCAGCGGTTCGGGCGATACAGGAAGCCGCAGACCTTTGCGGAATGGAGAAGCTGATGTGGGGCAGCGACTATCCGCGGACCATGGTGGCGATCACGTATCGGATGAGCTTTGACTTCATTCAAAAAACAACGGCCCTGACCGAAGCGGAAAAGCAGGCGTTTCTCTATGAAAACGCGGCGGCGTTTTACGGCTTTTGCGGCTTGCACGAATGTGCCTGTGTTCGCAACATGCTGGAAGACTGAAAACAACAGCGTTCATCTATCGCTGCAGCACGGAGCTGCGGCGATTATTTATGGACCCTTTTGTGCGGCGTGGAAAAAAGATCTGTTTTTTCTTGCGTTTGCGAAAAAAATCGGCATTGTGCGTTATATAACAAGGAATCAAAAAACGCAATGATTTTGTGGCTCGAAATGTTAGAGAAAGGCGATTTTTGTCTTGACAGAGATTGTCAATTATAGTAAAATTATTTTATATTGTATTCACATTTATTTCACTTTTCGAAGGTATTGGCAATGCGTTTAACTCAGAAAATAACACTTATCGCCATGACGGTCGCTTTGGGATATGTTGTGGTCTTTGTGTTCGGACTGCTTCCGGGGATGAATTTTATCAGCGCGATTCTGGCAGGCATTTTACTGATCTTTTTGCGGGACATTGCCGGAACCGGTTGCGCATATGCGGCGTACGGTGTCACATGTTTAATGCTGCTTCTGTTTTTGCCGCGAAAACTGCCGGCGGCGGCATATGCCGCCATTCTCGGGTATTATCCGATTCTGTTCGTCGATCTGCTTCGTATAAAAAATGCGGTGCTGCGGATGATCGTAAAGGTGCTTTTATTTGAAGGCGTTGCGGCCGGTGCATTTTTGGCAGTCGGATTCTTCGGTGGTGTTCATCCGCCGGAACAGATTCGGCAATACGGCATTTCGGGAACGGTGTTTATTGTGGCAGTACTGATTGTTTATCAGGTAATGGCCGCTGCCTATGAGGGCTTTTTGTGGGCTTACTACAAGTATTTCAACCAAATGATTACCGAGCGGCTGCGTGCTGCGGTTCGCTTGCGAAAATGACGGTTCAAAACCGGGATTGAAGGGGAGAGCAAAATGGCAGATCTTTGTTACCGAATTGAAGAAATTCCGGATTTGACACTGGGCAAGTATGCATTTCTTGCGAAAAACGGCGTGGACGGCGTTTTGGAATATCATCGTTCTTTTTTGCGCCAGTGGCACAAAAAAAGCCTGATTTCCGGCTGCTCGGTCCACCTGTTTTATGTTTACACAAAAAAGGAGCGTCCGGGCAACAAGATCAGCATTTTTCTTTTGATCCGCGGTAAGAGCGATAGCCTTGAGAATGCAGATATGCTGATTCGCGGTTCTGTGCTTGCGGAGTATTTTCGCTTTCAGTTTCTCTTTCGTACCGATGACAGCGGACATTTGATTGCATCCAGGGTGGATAAGGCGAAGGCCGATCCAAAAAAATATGAGCGTGAACGCAAGGCGTATGAGCAAAGTGTCGCGCTGCTGACAGGCAACCGCTATGCCTGCTGCAGTGCCATTACGAAAGAAGAACACTTTTTTACAGGGAGCGACAGCAGTACCTACTATAATGTGCCTGTCTGGAAAGAAAACGAAGAGGGCCGTTTGTATGAGATGTTTCGTTTGATGGCGGCGCTGAACGAGGATTGTATTTTCCGTGTCGATCTCATTGCGGAGCGGAAAAACCGGACCCTGCGGCGCGCGCTGACCTCCGGCCCGATTCCGCATTTGCATGAACTGCAGTCGAATACGCAGGGAGAACGGGATTACGGCGCAGACACGGTGCTGCGCTCTTACGATGATCTGCTGCAGGCGCTGGACGCAAATCCGCATTTTCACGCGGACATCTTTGTGTTCAGCAACAGCACGGAAAACGGAGCGCTGATTCTTTCGGCAGCCGGAACCGAAGCGGTTGCGGAAGGCAGCTTTCACATCTCTTCTTACAACGGTCAGTTTGACGCCTTCTCTTTTTTCTACGCGGAAAAGCAAAGCTATATTGATGCGGTGACAGATGAAACGAACGAATATTATCTGGAATGCGATGCCGGCAGAGTCCGGATTCAGAGCGCCGCTTTTCGAGACTCAAACAAAGCGCCTTTGGGCTGGCTGACAACGCTTTATACCGTTTCGGAAATTGCGCCGTTTTTCTGTTTCCCCTGTCTGAATGACGGTGAAACCATTGAGATCCGGAAGGAAACGGTAGCACCGCTGATTGACGGCGAGAACGCACTGTTTCTGGGCAAGGACCGCAACGGTTATGACATCTATTTTCCGATTGAGCTTTTGCCGAAACACGCCTTTATTTCCGGCGTTCCCGGTTCGGGCAAAACGAACACAATGCACCATCTGACGTATTCTCTTTGGGCAAAGCATCACATTCCGTTCCTGGTTCTGGAACCGGCAAAAAAGGAGTACCGGACGCTGTGCAATCTCGAAGAGATGAAAGAGATGCAGTTGTTTTCCCCGTGTGCAAATATGCGTTTTCCGCTGCACATCAATCCGTTTGAGTTTCCGAAGGGGCTGACGGTTGCGGAACATATCCGCACGTTGTGCGCGGTGTTTGAAGGTGCGTTCCCACTGGAAAACCCAATGCCGTTTCTTCTGGATACGGCGATCGAA
The DNA here is from genome assembly GCA_902772935.1 of Oscillospiraceae bacterium. Lineage (GTDB taxonomy): Bacteria > Bacillota > Clostridia > Oscillospirales > Acutalibacteraceae > UBA6857. Next base: position 24,496 of record CACYCR010000018.1, on the reverse strand, counting down.
AATATCTATCGGGACATGGGATGGTTCCCGGAAATGGTCTATACCGATGCCGTGAAGCTGAAGTTCCCGACGATGTCTATGCTTTATAAAAAGCTAGAAGAGGAAATGGAGAAGACGACTTACAGCGCCGAGGTCAGAGGTAATTTGGAGTCTGCACTCAAGGTTCGTATCGGCGGCTTGCTGCGGCGCGAAATGGGTGAAGTTTTTGATGTTGCAACGTCGTCACTGCGACCGGAGGAATGGCTGAAGACCCCGGCGGTTATCGAACTCGAAGCGATGGGGTCCGGTCCCGCAAACTTCCTGACGTTGATGCTTTGTTCGCTGATTCGTGAATGTCTGAAAGTGGATCCCGTGTTTAACCCGAAAAAAACGCGGCACGTCATTTTCATCGAAGAGGCGCACAATCTGATTGGCCCGGAAGCGGAAGAGCGGACCGGCGAGGGCGCAAACGCGAAGGTTGCGGCAACCTCCTTTGTTGTGAAAATGCTGGCAGAAGTCCGTGCCTTGCGGGAAAGTGTATTCATAGCGGATCAGTTGCCGTCTGTGATGGCGCAGGAGGTCATCAAGAACACGGGCCTCAAAGTTGCGCTGCGTTTGACGGCGATGGATGACCGGCAGATTCTGTGTAATTCCATGTCGGCCAGCGCCAGTCAGGTGGAAGACATGGGCACGTTTCTGGTCGGTGAGGCGCTGATTTCCTATGAGGGTTTGCAGCGACCGTTCCAAATGCGAATGAACGAATACTGCGGAACGCTGAAAGGGGAAGAAAAGCTGGATGCGGTGACGCCGAAAAATGACGTTGATTTGTTTGAATTGATGAAAACGCGTGATAGTTACCGCAAGAATCTGGAACAGAGCGTTTGGATTATTGCGCAGAAGTTGGGACTGCGATATGCGGAGATCATCCGGCAGTGCAACAATGCGTTGACTTATTTTGAAAATGCGCGCGCCGATCACGATGCAATGGTCGCGCAGGTGACTACAACGAAGGAAAAGATTGATGCGTCGAATCAGCGGATTGCAGAAATCCGCCGGCAGTATCATGGTGACATGAACGCTGCGGTGAACAACGAGGCAGAAATGCAATATCTTCTGAAAGAATATGATTATCTGAACGGACAGCTGAAGCAAATTGAAGGTCGCGCGGCAGAAAAGAGACGAAGCGCTATGGAACGGTTTTCCGTAGTGAAAGAGGCGCTTCAGTTTGTAACGGATGTTACCCGAAAATGGAAATATTTCACAAGCCTCGGCCTGCACTGTACGCCGGAGCAGGAAGCAGACATCCTGTCTGACAAAACGCGCGGCGAAAACACCCCCCGCAGTGTCTGCGCCTATTATTATATGCGCACGCTGTATATGCAGAATACGTTCTCGCTGGCGGCTGCGGTTTACGCGAAGGCATGCCTGATTCTTCCGTTCGGGGATACTGTTTTTGCGCGGTTTGCACAGATCGCAAAAACGACGGGTCTGCAATTGAAAATCCGCGATCCGCGACAATCTAAAAATTAAATCATAATGACTCTTAAAGGAGGATAAGGAAGATGAACAGGGAAACCGGAAAATCAAAGCTGGAAGGTACCAAAGGAAAGTTTGAATCCATCCGCGAAACGAAAGACGAAATTATCGGCGAAGCGGAACAGATTGACGGGCTGCTTGACGGCATCAATCTGGAGGGCTGTGACGCGGATGACGTCAGCGCGCTGGACGGCTCCAAAAGCGGCTACTCCCGCGACTTCGGCGGGGCTGTGTCGGAACAGGTGGAAGACCCGACCAATGAGGGCGTCAAGGAGTCCCAGGATGATATGAGCGAGCTGAACGAAGGCAAAGAGCAGGTTGAGGCGGCACGGTCAAACTTCGAACAGGCAGCAGGCGTGTCGGATATCGGCAGCAGCAACGCGGAGTCCGGTGCAAGACAGATGGAGCAAAGCTCGAACGAGTACACGGAAATCATCGAGGGGAATCAGGCGGCGATTGACGCGGCGCAGGATGTCGCGCAAGACGCAGCATCTCGATTGAGCGATCTGTTTTCATAAGCGATCTCTTCGGAGATACCGTGTGCCTTCCAAATGACGGTTGTTTTGTTGCAATACGCAGTTTACAGCCCTGCGGATGGCAGCGGATGGTATTGAAATGCCGAGAAAATCCGGCGCACGCAAAAGCACACAAGCTTTCGGCGGGCGTCATCATGCGAGGTTAAGCCATGGCGCAGATGAGACTGAGTGAAGTTCAGGAACGCACCGAAGACCTGATTGAAACCAACGAAACAAACAAAGGCCGGGTCCAGCAATGCCAGGCGCATATGAATGATTGCCAGCAGCGTGCCGACGCATCCCGAATGGCACTGCAGCAAATGCAAAGCCGTTATCAGGCGCTGGCATCGCAATATCAGAGCGCGGCGAGCCGAGCCGAAGAAGGTACGGATCTTTCTTCCATGCGATCAGAGCTGGAAGCCGCTGCGGCCGAACTGGAACGGCAGCGGGATCGGGCGGAAACAGACGAATATCTTTTGCAGAGCGCTTCCCGGGATCTGATGGACGCCGAGCGTGAGCTGGATCAGTCCACACATGAGCTGCAAGGCCAGGTCGGCGAATTGCAAACGCACATCAGTGAATACCGCCAGCGCGCGCAGCAGGCCGACGTGATTGCCGGCATGGCATACGGTGCAAACATCGGCTCCTTCATCCGGCAGATGGAAGAAAAACAATCGCTTGCCAACGATTTGCTGAATCGTGTATATCGCAGCCTCGGCATGAGCGAGGTCGCGGGCGGCACCACCGGCGGATCCTCATACGGCGGCGGATTCCATGGCGGCGGATTTCATGGGGGTGGATTCTCAGGTTTGTCAGGTGGTGCACAATCAACAAATCTTTCTTCTTCGGGTTCGGGAGCAGGTGAGGGTGGCTATTCTCGACATTTTACATCTGAAGAAGCGAAAGCACAATATCAGAGAGCGATTAAGTCTATTGATGAGACGATTCAAAACTATCGCACAGAACTTGTGGCCCATGGAGCAATGGATGGGGCAATGCTGACTAAATTTCTTGCTAAGCAACGCGCAGATATGTTGCGGTATGAGGCCGAAGAAATAAAAGTCGCACGAAGATTACGTGAGCCGTTAAGTGACGAAGAGAGGTATCACTATGTCGTTGTTGGTGAAAACAGTCCATATAATTATGACAATCTAATGAATGAGTTCGGGCAGTTTTGTATGACTGACATTCGATCATGGATTTCAGACATTAATCCTAACCCAAATAATGATCCAAGACGGCATGTGAACTGCGGAAAATGTGCAGCTGCGGTTTATGAACGTTTGAATGGAAGTGAAAACGCTGTAGCAGGATTGGGAACGTATTCGATCTCGGAAATGAACTCAATTACCGGACGTATTCAAACATCAATGAGTCCCTCTGCTATAGAGAGCTATCTTCGCACACAAGGAGCAGGATCTCATGTTGTAGTAGGCGTGGATAGAGAAAACGGCGCTGGGCATTGGTTTAATGCATTCTTTGATGGGCATCAAGTATATACCATAGAAGGTCAAGGTGGAGTAATAAACGGTTGGCCCCCCGATTATGGTAACGTTGTACATTGGGATGCAAGTGTGTAAGATGGAGGGAAAAACATGAATAAATGTGAGTTGAAAGAACAAGCTGTTAAGATACTATATTGCAATCCGGAATGCGTAGAGGAAATTGAGATTCCTGAAATTAATGCAATGTATTATCGTGATCGTAATCGCGGAGGCGGCGCATTGATTATCTCTGATAATGGAGAAATGCTTTTCGTAGATCCCTTCTTTGTGGATTTCGACGAGCATAAAAAAAGATTCACTTCTGGTGAAAGAACGCACTTTGAAGAATAGAAAACGAAGTTACGAGTTTTGTAAATCAAGCGTTGGGAACCGAAACGCCGATTAAATGGCGGTGAACAGCGGGATTATTAAGAGAAACAAAAAAACAGGGAGGAACAAACATGCTCAAACAAATCGAAGGTTGGCAGATGTGGACATCGGACGCGCAGTTCAATGTCGTGAAAAAGGAACTGACGGCGTTCATTCAGGAGTTTCAGGCTTTGCTTCTGAAAGAGAATGAACGATATCGCGCGGTCATGTCCAAGCAGGAGAGAGAGCACGAAAACAAGACGACGCTGATCAGACGCAAGTATCTGGACGAGCCGATTCGCCAGGCAACCAAAGAGCGTGACGACACCATGCGCGCGATTCATCTGCAATGGGATGGTGAAAACGGCGTGTATACGCTGCAGCGTGCATCGCGGCATGCGGCGGAGCGTGCCTGCGATTTTTTGCAGCCCAACGGCTTTCTTGAAAAGCAACGTGTGAAAAAGAGCAAGGCCAAAAACGGTCCGAAACTGGAGGAGATGCAGCAAAGCGAGGATGCACTGCGGGAGCGGGAAAAGAAGATCCACGCGATGATCAACCGAATGAAGCAGCAGGCAGACAGCATTCTTGAGACGAAGACCGCGCTGCTCAGTAAGCGGCACGCGGACATTGTTGCCCGCGCCAATGCGGAATATGATCAGCAGATCGAGATTCTTCGGCAGGAACACATCAATAAGCTCGAGCAGCTGATTCATCAGTATCAGGATGAGTTCTCACAGTACTTCAACGATCAGACGCTGCGCACATCCCGGCAATCTGCACGGACGCTGATGTGCGACGCAAAGGCATACAGAGACCGTACAGATATTCCGCAAGCCATGTATTTCGGTGAGCGTACCTTCGTGATCTCCGCCGGAAAGAGCAGCTTTGAACCGGGTGTCACGGGAATGCTGCGTGCGGTTACGCCGGGCTTTTTCAAATTGAGCGCAGACAATATGAGCGTTCGTGTGACGCTGCCGTATTGCCGGACACTGCAGGAAGGATACTCGGTTTTCATGCTGACCTCCAATCCGCAGAGCGAACGGCTGAATACGCTCATTCGCGCGTATACAATGAAAGTGCTGATGAACTTTCCGGTCGGACAGACCAGACCGCTGCTTCTGGACAGTGAAAGCACGACGACGTTCTCCATGTTCGCAGAGATCGGTGACTCCAGCAAGAAAGGTATCGTGACCCGACCGTGGAACCGGGAAAAGGATATTGAAAACGAACTGCAGAAGCTGACCGCGGAGCATCATCAGCTGGTGACTTCCTACGGTGACGATCTGGAGTCGCGGCTGCAGAGAGAGCCGATCTACTATGTTGCGTGTCGGAATTTCCCGCGCGGCATCAGCGAAGGTGCGCTGCGGGATATGGACGTGGTGTGGCTTGCCGGTTCGGCGTCCGGCTTCTTCGGCATGGTTACGGCAAACACCGACGAAATCGCCAAGCTCAAGAGCAGAGACCTGGTAGAGAGCATGCAGAGCCATTCGCTGGTGCTCTATGAAGACCACGACGGCTTCCGCATGAACGCCGGAAGAAGTTCGGATGACCGCCTGTCTTTTGACGATTTGGCGGAAGTCATGGCGGATCCGACGGATGTCATGACCGTCATCACGAAACGCTTCAATGAATATAAAAGACCGATTGAACGTTTTGACGATTTGTTCACCAAGGACTCCGGCAATACGGAGCGGATCAACGCAAAGGAAATCAACTCCTGGCAGAGAGGCAATGCGACCAATCGCTGCGAACTGCCCGTTGGTATTTTCGGTGCCAGAACGGTGCAGAAAATCACAATCGAAGGGACAAAACAGCATATTCTGATTTCCGGCGTGACCGGTTCGGGTAAGTCATCGCTTCTGCGGACAATGATCCTTGCGGCAATGATCAAGTACGATCCGAACAACGTGAACTTTTATCTGATCGATTTCAAGGAAGGTGTGGAATTTGCGCCGCTTGCACGCTATAACCTCCCGTGGATCAAAATGATCGCGCTGAATACCGAGCGAGAATTTGCCAGAAGCATTTTGCGGGAATTGAACCGTGAATTCCGGCGGCGCGCAGAGGCGATGGCGCGCAACGAGGTTTCTTCGATCGGCAAAACGGACGAAGAATCGTTCCCGCGTATTTTTCTTGTGTTTGATGAAATTCAGGAGCTGCTGCGCATCAATGACGCAATCAGCGAAGAATGCATCAATATTCTTTCCACACTGGTCAGCGAAGGCCGTGCCATGAACATCAATGTAATTATGGCATCCCAGAATTTCAATATCTGCAACGGCATGGATCGTTTGAAGGCAAACATGGTTGTGCGAATTGCCTTCGCCGGAAACAGCGAGTCTGCGAAATGCATCATGGGTGAAGATTTCGACACTTCACAAATTGAGCAGAACGCCAGTGGTTTTGCGGCAATCAATACAGCCGGCGGCGCAAAGAATCAGACCACCTATTTCCAGGTCGGCTATCTCAGTGAGGCAGACCGCGATGAGATTCTGAAAAACCTGATGCAGATCTACTCCACCAGAGAAAGCGTTACGCGCATCCTGTCCCGGAAGGCAAGCGCAGACATCAATAACCGCTTCAATCAGCTGATTATCAATCGCAGCTTTACCCCGGCGGAGAACGCGGATGAGTATGAGCTGATGATCGGAGAATTCAGCGTACGCAGAAAATATGTGCGTGTTGCGCCGCAAAGCGGAGAGAACATTCTGATCGTCGGCAATACCGAAGATCAGGCGAAATCCATGTGCGCGCTTGCGGTCATGTCATTTTTGTATGATGAGCTTGCGGCAAAAGCAGACGTGATTGACAATGAACTGGTTCGGATCGTTGATCTTTCCGACGAGGATTCGGAAACCTATCAGTTCTTCCCGATGCTGCAAAACAAGTTCTCGCGGCAAATCAGTTGCGCCGGTGCAAGACAGATGGACGCCATGATTTCCGATACTTATGCGCAGATGAAAAAGCGCCAGCGCGGAGAAGCGGACGCCAAGGAACGTCTGTTGCTGATTCTGTTCGGTATCGACGGCGCGTTCGCTCTGCAGCAGGAAATGTATGACGACGCTGCGGACGGCCAGCTGACGACTGCGCAAAAGCTTTCGCAGATCCTGAAAGACGGGCCGACAGTCGGCATCAACTCCATTGTATGGGCCAGATCGCTGACAGCACTGAAGCGGATCATCGAAACCAGAGTCATCAATTCGGTGATCAACAAACGTTTCTTCTATGGCAAAAATACGGATAACGCGTGTGAAGAGCTGACCAATGTCACGCCGGATGAAACCATCCTCAGCGGTGCAATGGCTCAGTATAAGAACAAATTTGAAGTGTCCACATCGACCATGCGGTTCTATGACCTGCCGGAAGAGCAGTGGCTGCAGCGGTTTGCAGAAGTGTACGCAGAGTTTGTAAGACAAAAAGGAGGCGCTTGATTTATGGCGTATGAATATGAAAAAAATCAATTGAAACGCGCAGAAGAAACTTTAAACGCGATGCGGGAAAGATTCAATGAAGAACTGAAAGAATATGCGCAGCAAAGCCGTCAGTTGGTGGAAGAGCGGCAAGACTTTGCCAAGAAAAACAGCCGTGTAATGCGTTATGGCGGCGGTGTACCGGGAAAGGGCAGCCTTGCCTGATTCTTACAAATCCGGTGTGCAGTGCTTGCGAGGAGGGGTGTTATGTTCGGCGCAATCGTTCCCCAAAAATCCCGTCTCGGGCGGGAGAATAAAAGATGCTATCATCAATATTACTGTGGACTCTGTGCTGCGATTGGAAAAACCTTCGGAAAGCGCGCCAGATTGTTGCTGAACTACGATCTCACGAACGATTACCTGCTGGCAGCATCTGCTGTTTCCGACCGATGCGAGGTACAGGAGATGCGATGTCCCTATTCCTGGAAGGGCAAGGTTGTCCGCTATGTGGATTGTCCGCCGATTTCGGAGTATTTCGCCAAGGTGAATTACCTTATGGTCTATTACAAACTTGTGGATAATCAGCTTGACGAACATAGCCGGCTCGCGGGAAGAATCCTGACACGGATGGAGCCGAAGATGCAAATCGTCAATGAATCGCTGGCAACGGAGAAAAAGATGCTCACAGAGTATCTGGACGAATTGCACGCGGTGGAGCAAAACAATGCGCTGCTTCCGGTAATGTCCGTTGCACAGCAGTTTGGCAGTCTGCTGCAGTACATGATTGCACCGCCGCTTTTGCCGGATTTGGACCGGGACATTTTCAGTCGGATGAATTACTGGATGGGCGTCTGGATTTATACGGCTGATGCGATGGAGGATTGTTTTTCCGATTACAGGAAGCATCGTTACAATCCGATCCTCGCCGGGACAAACGCGCACCCGATCGACGTGGCGCAGGACAGACGGGAAGAACTGCTGGACATTTATACGCAGTGCAAATCAAATTTGCAGGATCTAGCTTGCCTTTACGCGACAACCGGACAAAAAGAACTTCTGCAGCGGCTGTTTGATCTGGAACTGCCGTTTATATCGAGAAAACTATTGGGGGTTAAAAAAAATGACACTATCGCTTAGGGAAATGCTGCATATCTCCTCGGCTGCGGATCAGACCGAGATAACGCGCGTTTGCAACGAGTATTATGCATTATACTTGAATGTCTACAAAAACTCGCGTGATCCGCAGGTGCGGGATCTTGCACGGGAGAAAATTGAAGCACTGGAGCTTGCGGCAAGAGCAGAGTCCGTGCCGTTGTCCTATGACGCCATCTGCGGGACAACACCGCAAACTGCGCCTGCCGGCGGTGTGGAGGATATTCTTGCGAAGAGCAAAGGCCAGTTGCCGCAGTCTTCGGCGCGTGCGGTTTCCGCCTTGCTTTCCAAAATGCCTGAATCGGCGGAACGCTACTATCTGCAGGGCGCTTTCTTGCTCAAAACAATGGCGTATACGCCGCCGACAGCGGTGGAAAAGGTTGCAGATTGCTTTGCGCGGGCGTGCGAGCTGGATACGGGCAATCTCGGATATCGCAGTGTTGCCGAAAAAATGCAGCAGGAAATCAACGCCTATAACAAGCGTCTGGAAGAATGGAAAAGGATCAAAAAACAGCAGATCGAAGACGAACAAAATGCAAAGAAAAGACGTGCGCGCCGGGAGGCCGCATGGGAAGGTACGAAAACGGTCGGCGGTGTTATTGCCATTATTTTCGGCGGTATCCTGACGGTTGTCGGTGGTATTCTCAGCTGCTTGTGCGAATGCTTTGATTAAGGGGAGGAGAAGAGATATGAGCAGTAAACGAACGGTAATGCTGCTGGACGCCCTGCTTGCGGGTGCAGAAGGCAACGAACGGGATGCGCTGGCGGCGCTGTATCAATCGGCATTTTCGCAAATCAAAGAATACGCGAGCCTGCGGGACCTTTTGAATAATTCTCTTTTCGTTGGCGATCGGGGCAATGAGCTGTATACGCTTGGTGCCACGACGTTGGAAAAGGGTATGACACACAGCGGCGATTATGAAAACACCATGGCCAACATGACCTATGTTATTGAGCACGCTGAAAAACTGCGGGAAGAGACAACACAATTTATTCATTCCTTCCGGGTGGATCCGCAGACGCTATATGTGATTTCCAAGCGGGATAACCAGGTGCTGAAGGCATTTCTCACTGAGTTTGTCAATTTGTTTTGCTATTATGTTGCCGTGCTCTATGGCGCGGATATGGTTTCGGAGTTTCGCTTCGATCCCGAACAAAGCGGTCCGGATATGCTGCGCAGCGTCAATGCGGGCGTTTCTTCCGTACTGAACGGCCTGAAGCGCCGGGAAAAACCGTGTGCCTGGTCCATCTGCAGACAGACCTTCGGCGGCGGAAATGTGGTACAGTATGCGGGCTTTGTTCTGCAATATACCAAACCGAATCTTCTGCAGCTGCAGCAGGATCACATTCAGAAAGCGCCGTTTTTGTTCTTCCCGAAGGAAGGCCACAACGAACTTTGCTCCGGCGTCGGCCAATTCACGACCTTGTCGGCGGCGAAGGGCGCGGCCTTGCTCAGCGGCACAAGCGGCGTGGTGACACGCCTGGATGACCGCGCATTCGACAATCTGTCTCTGGATTATAACAATCTGGATCTGCTCGAACTGCTGCCACGTGTCCTTGAACAAAAGCACTGTGTAATTGACCCGAACGATATCGTCAGAGCGTTGAACCGGTATTTCATGAATCAGACGGTGAAAGCCCGAAAGGAATCCGGCAGATGTCCGATCTGCGGAAAAGCCGCGGCTGCCTGTGAGGGACACTTCCGGATTCCGTTCAACGAATCCCAGCTTTCGCTGAGTACACCGGGCATTAATGAGTCGATCTGATGAGAATTAAGCGGATTTGTTATCCGGTGACTGCGCTCGGTCCCGGGAAGCGCGTCGGCATCTGGACGGTCGGATGCCGCAGACAGTGCCCCGGCTGCATGTCTCCGGAGTTGCGCGACCCCGACAGCGGACGAGAGATGACGCCGGAGCAGATTTTGCGAGCCGTGCAAAACTGTGAACCCGTCGAAGGCATCACAATTTCCGGCGGAGAACCGTTCGATCAGCCGCAGGCGCTTCTGGAGACTGTTCGTCTGCTGTCTGCTGAAGTGACGAACGATATCATTATCTATACGGGATACACGATGGAAGCTCTGCAGGCAGAGATACCGACGGTTCTGCAAGAGATCCTGGGGCGGATTGCTGTTTTGGTCGACGGAGAATATGTGGAAAAGCTGAATGACGGAAAAGGGCTGCGTGGCTCTTCCAATCAGCGAATCCATGTATTCAGAGATCCGGAAAAATATGCGTATATGGAGCACTGTGAACGGACGCTTCAAATCTTTGAATATAAGGAGACGTTCAGCCTGATGATCGGGATCCTTTAAAAATACGTGGGAAGTGAAAAGGAGAATGACGGATGCAAGATTTTAATGAATTCAAAAAAGATAGAACAGAAGACGAACCCGCAGCCGACACGATGGAACACGCGCCGCAGCTTTCGCTGCAGGATGATACGGCTCCATTCGCATCTGTAGCCGCAAACGACGCGGATACCATCGGCGAGACGGTGTTTATGCCAACAGCGGAAGAAGCCATCGGCGAGACGGTATTTACGCCAACAGCGGAAGAAGCCATCGGCGAGACGGTGTTTATGCCGACGACGGAAGAAGCCATCGGCGAGACAGTGTTTATGCCGACAGCCGAAGGCGGGGCCGACGAAACGCAGTTCCTCGGAGAAGCGAATGCAGCAGCGCAGACGCAGGAAAAACAGGGCGTTGAGCAGGGAACCATGATCGACGACTATATGATCATCGGCCTGATCTCGGATCACGGAAAAGAATCCACGGTTTATCTTGCCCGGAAAAGCGGACAGCAGTATGCGCTGAAGCTGTATCAACGCGCGGCAGAAGTATCGCCGTCGCAGTTGGAGCTTTTGAAGAACCTGGATTGTCCTTATGTGGCGTCGCTGCAAGATTACGGAACCTATCAGCGCAAACCCTATGAGGTTTACGCATTTTATAAGAAAGGGACCATCGAGTCCATCGGAAAAGTTGAGACCAGAAAACTGACAGAATATGTCAATCAACTGAATGAAGGTCTTCATGCCCTGCATACGCTCGGCGGATGGAACATGATCCACGGCGACATCAAGCCGGCGAACATCTTTCTTTCCGATGACGGCGAGCGGCTTCTGATTGGTGATTTTGGCATCAGTGCTGCGATGAACGGCGAAAACTACAGCCTTGATTTAGCTTGCGGAACGCCGGAGTTTGCACCGCCGACCATAGGCGTCGTAAACCGTACGAAGCGTACCCCGGCGTTTGACTACGGTTCGTTGGGTCTGGTTGTTTACTATCTTGCGACCGGACGATCCTACTTCAGCGGAATGTCATCGAGTGCCATTGCGGAAAGCTGGATGAAAGGTATTCAGATTCCGGCAGAACTGGACACCAGAATCAAGATGTTGCTGGAGGGACTGCTGGTCAGCGACGAAAAACTGCGTTATAGTTACCTTGATGTCCGAAACTGGTACAAGGGCTCCTTTGTACAGGTGAAGAAAGATGAAAGCGTCTTCACCAAAAAGCAGCCGCAGGGGAATGTCCGGCTTTGGTTTGGCATCTTTGACGGACAAAGTATAGAAGTTTCGTCTATCCCTGAACTCGTGCAGCAGATGAAACAGCATTGGCAGCAAGCCGGCATGAAACTGACGGACACGAACTTCTATAATTTTCTGGACAAGGCAAGCGGCAGTCCGGCGCTGTCTGAAAAGGTCCGCAAAATTGTTGCGGAAAACGATTTGGACGCGGCAGTCTTCAAGACAATTTATCTTCTTTCCAAGGATAGCGACATCGTTTACAGAGAGAAAAATTACGGCGACGCATCTGCGTTCGTTCAGAAGATCATCGAAAGTGACGATGCGGATGTGAAAGAGATCCTGCTTACCGGCTTGTTCCGTTATTATCTGGAACAGCTCGGTTATCCGGACGACATGAAACGAATGTTGGACGAGATTCTTGGACTGCGGGATGTCTCGGACGCATTCAAAATGCGTGTTTTCAGCTATGTGTTTTCCGCTCAAAAAGAATATAACGGATGCGGCGGCGTGGATGCACTGCGAACCATGGTTGCTGCTTCCGATTTGGAAACCGTGGAAAAAATTACAGAAGATGAGGCATTCTTTGCCTGGTTGTACTCTCAGGGTATGGGAGATCTGGCAATTGCAATGCTTCGCGCGAAGGAGGACGAAGCATGAGCAGCGGCGCATATGCGGTGGAGGTCCCTGTTGCACTGATTGCCGGCGCAGTGATGAGCGTGGTCGAAGGCGTGGAACGGATGCGGGAAATCCGGGAGGAACGGGACCGAGAGATCGCAGCGCTTGACAGCGTTCGTCGCCGTGTAGATCAGTTCGTGCAGGAGATGACCGGCGAAATGGGTGATGTTGCGCAAATGCTCTCCGCGGCACTTTCCGCTGAAGATCATCACGTCGACGCCACGGAAGTCTCGCACTTTCAGGGCATCACAACTTTGTATCACAGCACAATGGTCAGCGGCTTCAATGAGGACGAACTTGTCTTTTCAGAGGTAGATGCGCAAAGCGGCAAGATCATTTATGTGGCCATCGATTTTTCGAGCGTGCTTTCTGTTGCCAATGCACGCAACAGCACGGAGTATCAAAAGATGAAGCTTGCCAGTGCCTACACCAAAAAACTGATGACGCTGAGCGCTCCTTCCATGCAAAAACAAGACGTCAACAATTTCATTACGCTGATGAATCAGCTGATGGACGACAAATCTGTCACTCTCGAAACCTTTGAGAATATTTTGAAAGAGCGTTTTACCTACCTGCAGCGCAGCTGCGAAACAACGCAGGCCCTCGATGAAGCTCTTTGGGCGGCGTATTGCGCGGTCTGTGCGATGCGGCACGAGCAGCCGAGGCACTTTTCTTCGAACGCCGCATTGGAACAGGCAATCACGCAGGCTATGAGCGAAGAAGTCACAAGCCGCTATCGTGCCGGCGCCGGCGCAGCACTGCGGGAAACCATGGAAGAACTCGGACTGCAGGTCGGTGCTGACGTGGAACTGGAGCGGCTGCAGGGACAGCTGTTTACGGAGCCCGGCAACGACGACTACGCTATTTTTGTCAACATGTCGGAACACGGGTTTGTGCTTGAGATGACCGAAAGTGATACGCCGAGCGAACAGGCGAAGGCGCATAAGACGTCTCTTTGCGCAAAGCGCAGAATGCTGATTGAGCGTATGCGGGAAAAAGGGTATGTTATTTCTGTGACAGCCGAGACAGATCATGTCGGCGTATCCAGAGAAAAAGTTGCGCTGCCGAAAGCACAGGACAAAAAAGAAACGGCAGCAGACCGGATGCGTAAACGCCGCATGATTGCCGGCAAGAAAGGAAAATCTCGTGCCATAGGAGGTGCAGTATAATGGCGTATTGCAAACGATGCGTGTGCGGATATCTGAATGTTTACGAAAAAGCAGGCGGCAGCCCGTTGTACTGTCAAAGAGACGGACGCCCGCTGTTCGGACGCTCCGAGGAGCCTTATGAAGGACAGCCGGAGTTTATTGATCCGAACGCAAAGGTTCATCCGCAGGATCCACAGCCGGAAGCTGTGGCGCAGCCGGTGGAGGAACCGCCGATGGAGGAAGCGGAAAACACGGCAGACAGCCTGTTGGACGATATGCAGGCGCAGCGCGTGCTGCGTTATTATCTGACCACACCGGCCGGACATAAATATCAGATCACGGGCGAGGCGATTGTCGGACGTCTGGGCCTTGCCAAAGATTACCTGATTTCCTTCAGAGATGTTGGACGTGAGCACTGTGTTATTACGCCAAGCGCGTCCGGTGTGTTTGCAATTCTGGAGGATCGCAGTCGGTTTGGCACATATCTGAACGAAGTGCGTGTGCAGAAGGAAACACCGGTACCGCTGACAAGCGGCAGTGTGCTTCGGCTGGCAAGTCAAGCGAAACTGAAGTTTGTAATCGAGGAGGGCACCGCCGATGCTTGAATGGCCGAAATGGAAAACCGATCTGGATGTGTTCCAGAATATCAAAAGTGGATTCATTCTGGAAGGAAATATTCACGACCAGCAGGTCTGGATCAATGAAGAAGATCAAAGCTGCTCCGTGCGCGCTTCGCTGAATCACTTTTTGTTTGATTATCTGAAACGGAAGATCCATTATGATGTGGTAGTCTTCTATAACCGCATTGACGGCTTTTTTAACGAAGACAGCGCGGAAGATCTTGATTTGTTTTACAAGATCTGTCCCGCATCGAAAAGCGGCGGTTGCGATGAAGGCACGGGTGCCGAAGTCTCTGATATGGAGAAAGCGGCGGCGACAATGCGTACCGCTGTAAAGAACATTGATGTTTCCGTGGCAATCGTGTTTGATCTTGCGAACATTGCGCTGGCGTCTGCCGATGTGCTGAGTGAAGCGGAGACCGGTCTGTTTGCACGTCTGCTGCTGGCAAGCCGTGAGGCGACGATGGCGCCAAGCAAGGAGAGCGGAAACTTCTTGATGAACAGCCTGTATTTTGTCGTTGAAAAGGCGAACGATCTTCCGGCGTGGTTCTATCTGAACAACCCGTATGTCAAAACGATCACCATTACAAAAATGGATAAAAGTCTGCGCAGCAGTCTGATTAAAGGCCAGTGTGAACTGGAAGCTTTTTCCGATTACGCCTCGCTTTCGCCGGAAGAGAAAGAAAAGGCAATTGAAAAACTGGCGGAGCTGACGGAAGGCTTTTCTACCGCGGATTTGTACGGCTTTATCAATATGTGTCACGAAAAGAACTTCCAGCTCAAGGACGGCAAGAAAGCAGTCGATTTCTTCCGTTACGGTGTCACAGAAAGCCAGTGGGACAAGATCGACCCCTCAAAGATCCGGAATATCCGGGAGTTGCTCACGCGACGCGTGAAGGGCCAGGACGAAGCTATTCGGCAGGCGTCTGAGGTCATCTGCCGCGCCAGTCTCGGTCTGACGGGAATCCAGAAGAGTTCCGGCTCGCGGCCGAAGGGCATCCTGTTTTTAGCGGGTCCGACCGGCACCGGTAAGACCGAACTTGCAAAAGCCATTGCAGAGCTTTTGTTCGGTGACGAGAACTTCATTACACGTTTTGACATGAGTGAATACCAGCAGCCGCAGGCCGACCAGAAGCTTCTCGGCGCACCGCCGGGATATGTCGGTTACGGCGCGGGCGGTCAGCTGACCAACGCGGTGAAGGAAAAGCCGTTCAACCTGCTGCTGTTTGATGAGATCGACAAGGCGCATCCGTCGATTCTGGACAAGTTCCTGCAGATTCTGGATGACGGCCGGATGACGGACTCCTTCGGTGAAACGGTATATTTTTCCGAGTCTCTGATTATCTTCACGAGCAATCTCGGTGTGACGCGGGAAATGCCGGACGGCAGACGCGTTTCCAACATTGATATTGACATGGATTATTCCCAGGTGCGTAAAACGATCACTGCGGCCATTAAGGAGTTCTTTATCAATATCGGACGTCCAGAAATACTGAACCGCATCGGCAGTAATATCATTGTCTTCAATTACATCAAGGATCCGCAAGTGATCCGGCAGATCGTCGATCTGCAGTTGGGTAAAGTCAAGAATAACCTTGCGGTTGAGAAACATGTGCAACTGCATTTCTCCGACGCATATGTGGAGAAGATTTTACAACGGGTGAGCACGAACCTGGAAAACGGTGCGCGCGGCATCGGCAACATCGTGGAAGAATATCTTGTGAATCTGTTGCCATATGTATTTATTGAAAAAGGGATCCATGGCGACTGTGAAATTGACGTGCTTGATCTTTCGGAAGACAAAAAGCTGGTGGTTGAGATTCGTGCGGCCCAACCGGTCGCAGAAGAAACGCCCGTGGCCCAACCGTCAGAAGCGGCTGTGCCGCAGGCGCCGCAACCCCCTGCAGAACCGGACACATCGGGTGCCGGGTTCCCGTCGCTGCATTTGCCGCCTGTGACATTTTAAGATATCTGTCAAAAAATCCCGCAGGAAAGCCTGCGGGATTTTTCTGTGTGTCAACGTGTCGAACCGGCTCAGGAATAGATGAATTGCCAAGTTTCGTTTTTCTCGCCGTTGAAGGATGCGGTGCCGGACAAGAAGCCCATCTTTGCGCCGCCGCTGCCGTCCATCGGGAGCACCAGGTGCAGCTCGGTAATCTTGCCGTCAGCATTGGTCGTGATCGTGAGCGTGGAGCCGGGGTAGTGCATATTCGCCTGGGTGATGGTCGCGCCCGGGACGGCAATGCCGGCGAGGTTCAGATAACCGATTGCCTTGGAATTGTAAGGCGGGATGGGGTTTTCGAGCGTCGTGGATTCTTCGGCAATTTTCAGCGTGTAGACGGTGTTGCTGCCGTTCTTAACGGCGGTGGCCTGTGTGACGCCTGCCTCCGGTACGGAGAACGGAACATCCCGCGGCGGGATGACCTGAATCGGCGTGACGTTTTCTTCGCCCTCAATGACTTTGCCTTCGCCGTCATAACCGGTTGCGACGCCGCCTTTGAATTCATAATACCCGACTTCGTCGCCGGCCAGCTTGCCGATGATGCTGTTGAGCAGGTTGACGGCAGACGGTACGGAGCATTCAACAATGTTGATTGCCGTGTGCTCACTCTTTTGTGCCTTCATGTTCTGCTCGGCGCGCAGCGTCTGCATTGCGGAGGTAACATTCTGCAGAATTTGTGCTTTGGAGAGCGTTGAAACATCTTCATTCGCAGCGGCGGTCGGTGCTGGAGATGTCGGCACGCCGGGCGCGGTCGACGGAACGCTCGTTTCATTGCTCGGATACGTTGTGATCGGGGCAATGCCGGTGGTGTTCTCTGCGGCGGCGGTCGGCATCGTTGCTGCCGGCTGTGTGGGCGCGTCTGACGGTGCGGCAATGTTCGTGTCCTGCGGTACGCTCCAGGCGGCAGGATCGAAAACGGTTGTGCTCTCGGCGGCGATCATGACCTTCTTTTCCCGGTAGGAGCCGAGCTCAAAGCCCATGACAAAGAACCAGACGGCAAGCACAATGCAAAGAATAACCAGAAGTTCTTTTCTCATTTTCATAATAAAATCCGTATACGTTTCCTTTCTTGAATATAGTATACCAGTATGATAGGTTTACCATACAAGAAATCCTTGCTTTTGTCAATAGGAAAGGCGGAAAATTCATAATGATTTTACGCATTTGCGCGTTTTGCGCCGCGCTTGAGCGCTGTGGCAAACAGACTGTCCGCAAATGATTCGGTGTACGCCTGCAGGGCGTCAAAATCCATAGCCGCCGCATAGAATGTTTCCAGTTGATCGTGCGTCTGCTTTGCGAGCTGCTGCTGGGCGATGCTTTCGTCAAGCAGGGAGCGGATCAGTTGCCGGTCGAAGTTGAGGCGCGCACGCTTTTTTGAAAGCAGATCGTCGCGCAGAAACCGCTGCGCATGCAGGGTGCGGGAAGCCGCGAAATGATAGGCATGCAGCCGCTTTTGCGTCACGATGGCAAGCGACGCCTGTGGCAGAATCAGGTGTTCGCTGTCGCCGTTCGGCTGCAGCGGGTTGCGGCAGAAGATGGCGTCGTACCCGGCGGCTATGGCGCGTTCACCGATTTGCTCGACCAGTTTTCCCGCGACAGCACCGGTCTCATCCGCAACCGCGATGACACGGGCGGCAAGGGCGGCGACGGTATCGACGAAAGCGAGGTTGCCCCGCGGCGTAATTCCGGACAGGTACCGGTGCAGTCGGCGGCCGGGGGCGACGGGTTTCTTTTGCTGCAGCTCCCGGTGGCAGAACCGCAGTGCGTAGCCGGCAAGCTTTTCCTCGTCAATGGCCGGCGCGGCGACGCGGATCATGTCGTCCGACAGCGTTCCCGCTGCCTGCAGAAACCGGGTACTGCGGCGATGAAAGATTGCACATTCCAGTGTCAGCCGGCGAATGTCCGCCGCGTGCGGCTGCAGCTTGGTGCTGTCCCAGAATCTGCCGAAATTGAGAATGGTCTCGCTGACGCCCGGAAACTTCGGCTCCATGACGTGCGGGGCCGTGCCGTCGCAAAGCGCGATCCCGCAGTCCGGCAGAATCACGCCGTCCAGACTGTCGGGATCGCTGCCGCAATGAACCAGTTCCGCCGAAAGACCGCGGGCAATCGCTTTTTCAGCGACACGCTTCAGAAATGTCGATTTGCCGCAGCCGGGGCCGCCTTTGATGATATAAAGATGCTGCTCCTGATAGGGGTCATACAGCTCGTCGAACAACGAGACGAAGCCGATCGGCGTATTCGCGCCGAGAAAAGTGTCTGTTTTTACTGGCATAAAGAGTCCCTCCCATGTGACAATGGTTGCCTGCGTTCAATCCATTCTATTCCGGCAAGGCGGCTTTGTCACAATTTTTTTACACAAACCCTCTTTTCTTTCACAAAGTTATGAGATATAATGAACATGACCAAATCGGTCGGAGAACAGCAGCCGCCGGCAGACCGGTGTACAGCGTCGGATGGAAAATCTCCGGCGTTTTCAGACACCCTGCATCGCGGCTTACCAAATCGGAGGGAATACAATGGTTGACACCGCAATCAAACAATTGGTTTTATACGCCGAAACGGCCGGGCTGATTCAGCCGGCGGACCGCATCTGGGCGACAAACCGGCTTTTGGAAACGCTGCAGAAAGACAGCTACAGCGACCCCGACTGTGCGCAGGAACTGCCGCCGCTGGAAGAGATTCTGCGTGTACTGCTCGATGATGCCGCAGCACGCGGTCTGATCGGCAACGACGTGACGTCCCGCGACTTGTTTGATACAAAGCTGATGGGCGCGATCTTGCCGCCGCCGTCAGATGTGATCCGGAAGTTTTATGCGCTTTATGACGCTTCGCCCGAACAGGCAACCGATTTCTTTTATAAATTCAGCCGCGATACCGATTATATCCGTCGCTATCGCGTCAAGAAAGATCTGAAGTGGAAAGCGGATACGGTTTACGGTGCGCTGGACATTACCGTGAATCTCTCCAAGCCGGAAAAGAGCCCGGAAGAAATTGCTGCCGCAAAGAAAGCAAAACAGGGCGGTTATCCGAAATGTCTGCTCTGCCCCGAGAATGAGGGCTATGCCGGTCGGGTTAACCATCCCGCACGCGAAAATCACCGTATCATTCCGATTACAGTCGGCGGTAGCGAATGGGGCTTCCAGTATTCGCCGTATGTCTATTACAACGAACACTGCATCGTTTTCAACAAACAGCACATTCCGATGAAGATCGACCGCAGCGCCTTTGAAAAGCTGCTGGACTTTGTGACACTGTTCCCGCATTATTTCGTTGGTTCGAATGCAGATCTGCCGATCGTCGGCGGCTCAATCCTGTCTCATGAGCATTTCCAGGGCGGTCACTATGATTTCGCAATGGCGAAAGCGCCGGTTGAAAAGCCGTTTTCGGTACCGGGCTTTGCAGCGGTCAGCTGCGGCATCGTGAAATGGCCGATGAGCGTCATTCGCCTTTCAAGCACAGACCGTGCGGCACTGACCGACCTTGCGGATAAGATTCTGCTTGCGTGGCGCGGCTACAGTGATCCGGATTGCTTCATCTTTGCCGAAACCGACGGCGAACCGCACAACACGATCACGCCGATCGCGCGCAGACGCGGTGAAGCGTACGAACTGGATCTTGTGCTGCGCAACAACATCACAACAAAGGAGCATCCGCTCGGCGTCTTCCATCCGCACAGCGAGCTGCACCACATCAAAAAAGAAAACATCGGACTGATCGAAGTGATGGGACTTGCCGTTTTGCCGGCACGCCTCAAAACGGAGATGGCGCTGCTGAAAGACGCGATCCTGTCCGGCAGGGATCTTTCCGCAGATGAAACGCTGCAAAAGCATGCTGCGTGGGTGGCGTCCTTCCGCGAGAACTACACATTCACTGCAGAAAACACCATGGACATTCTGCAAAAGGAAATCGGCGACGTGTTCGCAAAAGTGCTTGAACACGCCGGCGTCTATAAACGCGACGCGGCCGGCGAAGTCGGTTTTGACCGGTTCCTGCAATATATCAGCAAATAAAATCGAGATCATAGATCAAAGGAGTTTTTCGTATGAAAACAAGAACATCAACCCGCTTGTTTGCCGTTCTGCTGGCAGTACTGATGGTGATGAGCGCCGCTTCGGCTGCGCAGCTCTCCGCAGTGGCTGCAGCGGTCAAACTTTCCAAATGTGTTGTCAGCGTTCCCGTGGCAACGGTCTATACGGGCAAGGCCCGCAAACCGGCTGTGACG
This sequence comes from Oscillospiraceae bacterium, assembly GCA_902772935.1. Taxonomy (GTDB): domain Bacteria; phylum Bacillota; class Clostridia; order Oscillospirales; family Acutalibacteraceae; genus UBA6857. The sequence goes on along the minus strand of CACYCR010000018.1, from coordinate 3,862 downwards.
GTCACGTACGGCGATAAAACGCTGGAAAACGGCAAGGATTACACAGTCACTTACAAAAACAATGTGAACGTCGGTGTTGCCGCCGTGACCGTGACCGCTAAGAAAAACAGCGGCTTCACCGGCAGCAAGACCGTGAAGTTCAAGATTTTGCCCGGCAAAGTCAAGGGCCTGCAGTCGACCAAGCAGACCACAACGGCGATTCGCCTGACCTGGAACGCAGTCAAGGGCGCGGACGGATATCGTGTATATCGGTACGACGCGAAGGCCAAAGCCTATGTCAAAGCAAAGACCGTGACGGCACCGACGGCAACCATCAAGCGCCTGACTGCGAAAACGGCGTACCGTTTTATTGTGCGCGCATATACCAAGGTCTCGTCCAAGGTGGTTTATGGCACTGCGTCCGCTTCGCTGAAGGTGAAGACAAAGGCGCCGGTGACACCGGTAACGCCCGTAACTCCGGTAACGCCCGTAACGCCTGTAACACCCGTTCAGCCGACGGAAACGATCGGCAAGGTCACCGGCCTCAAGGCAACGAAAAACGGCACTGCCGTGAAATTCACCTGGAATGCAGTGGAAAACGCGGCATCCTATCAGGTCTGCAGCTATGACGCATCGAAAAAAGACTATGCGGTGCTGACGACCGTGACGGCCAACAGCGCAACGTTCACAAATTTCAAAATTGAAGAAGCATATGCCGTTGCCGTGCGTGCTGTTGGGAAAAACAGCGCCGGCGAGGCGGTCTATGGCGCATATTCCGACATCGTGACCACCACGGTCTATTATGCCGATAAATACAATGCGCTGTTCCAGGGCGGTACCTTCCAGACGAAGATCCAGCTTAATTCCGCAGAGATGCCTGACCCGATCATTCTTGCGGTCAAGGATGGCAATTTCTATATGAACACCAAGATGGCGGTCATGGGTTCCAGCAAATCAACGGTTGCGATCAAGTATCTCAAGGCGTCCAACAAAACCTATATGTACGCCATGGGCTTCTGGATTGATGCGTCGGAAATGATGGAAGGCGACGACTCCATGATGGATGTTGTCAAGATGTTCACTTCGCTTGATCTCGGCAATACCGACCGCGCGACCGTTGGTACAGAGAGTGTCAACGGTACCAAATACACCGTGGAGACCATTCCGGGCGGCGGCAACAACGCCACCAAACTGTATATCAAAGACGGTACGCTCGTCCGTATTGTCAACATCGAAAACGGCAAACAGACCACGGTCATCAAGGTCCTTTCGCTCACCACCCAGGTGAATGACGATCTGTTCAAAAAGCCGAAGGGCGCCATTTCGATGAAAGAACTTGAACAGTTCATGAATCTGTTCGGCTGATCCCAAAAGAAGAACACCGCCTGCTTGTCAGTTCAAGCGGGCGGTTGTTATGTGTGGTCAGATTTTTTCCTGTGCAGGGCGTCAAACAACGACGTTGCAGAAAGGGTTTCCGTGAAAGCGGGTCCGGCACCGCGCAGTTCGACCGTACGTTCTTCGCCTGCGGACAGGTCAAATCCGTTCTCCGCAAAGACGCCGCTGCTGCAGTGCAGCCGTACCCGGCGGGCGTATTTCGCCGCATGTACCCGGATAAACAGCCGGCCGGCACGCAGAACAGGGGAAAGGGTGAGTTCCGGATCGGACAGCCGCAGCGCTTTTTCATCGCAGAAAACGGTCCGTGTTTCGCAAAGACAGCCGCCGGTTTCATCATACACACGCAGAAGCAGAAGATCACGCCTTGCACGCAGCTCGCTGCGGTCAAAGAACAGGATTTGCGTCGTCTGTTGCGCCGGGACAAAAACTTCTTCCCGGATGGCTGCGCCGGGGGCGCCGTCGGTTGGCGCAAGCGCATAGGAAAAGATGCCGCGAAAGGGCTGATCAGTATCGTTTGTCAGGCAGAGCACGATTTGCTTTTGTTCTGTAAAGCAGCTTGGAAAGATCCTCGCCGCAGTTGCGCGAACCGGAGCACAGCAATCATCTTCGGGCCCGGCGGGCACCGGCCTGCCGCAGCGGCGCGCTTCGGCGGTTTCCTGCAGCCACGCAGACAGTGCCGTTTCCACCTGCAATACGGGATTGTTCTTTTGCCGCATCAAACGCCGCCTCCTTTGCTGTTTCTCCACCGTCATTTGCCGGGGGCCAACTATCTTTTATTATACTGAAGAACATGTTGCTTGTCGAGTGGTTTTTGCGGATGAATGGAAACTTTTTACCGGGAGATCGTTCTGCACCGGACGCAAACCGGGAAACTGCCGCTGTGATTTTTTGGCAGGAATTTTCCAAAAACGGTTGACAAAGCGTTCAGAATCATGAATAATAAAGATTACATAGTTATAACCGCTCGTTTTACGGCGTCGTACCGAGAGACATCTCGACAGACGTCAGGAAAGGAAGCTGATACCCTTGAAGCGAATCAAAAATCTTTTGACAAAGCCGTGGGCGGCGTATACGTTTGCCGCCTGCTGTGCGGTGCTGCTGTATATGCTGCTGAGCCATCTGACGGAGGTCGGCGCTTGGCTGACCGGCGTGCGTCGGTTCCTCTCGCCGGTCTTCACCGGCATCGTGGTGGCGTACCTGATGAATCCCGTTTCGGATTTCTTTGAGTTCAAGCTGTTCCACAAGGTGAAGAATCGCGGGGCGGCGCATCTCTGGTCGGTCATCTGCACGGTCTTTTGTTTGGTACTGGTGCTCGGTCTGCTGCTTGTGGCGTTGATTCCTTCCCTGGTTCAAAGCATTTCCTCGCTGATCTCCAACTGGAATGATTACACCAAGAAGGTCATGGAGCTTTTGGAAAAGATTATTGCCCTTGCGCAGCAGCATCATATCAACTTTGATATGTCCAACATCACCGATCTGGTACAGAACGGCATGGATAAGCTGATCGTCTGGTTGAAAAACAACGTGCAGACCATTCTGCAGACGGCCGGCAACGTCGGTACAAGTGTTTCCAATTTTGCCATCGGTCTGTTGTTCGGTGTATGCTTCCTCGTTGCGGAAAAAGGTCTGGTGTCGCTGATCGGTGTGATTCGCGCCGCCATTTACAAGAAAGACCGGCTGGAGCGGCACAATGAGTTGCTGCATCGCTGCAACACCGTATTCCTGCGCTATGTCGGCTGTACAGTGCTGGACGCCGCAATCATGGGTGTCGGCGCGCTGGTGTTCCTGCTGGTGATGCGTATGCCCTACGCCGCACTGATTGCTGCGGTGGTCGCCATTACCAATGTGATCCCGACGTTCGGTCCGATGATCGGCAGTGTGATCGGTATGTTCTTCCTCGTGCTTGACAAACCGCTCAATGCACTGTGGTTCTTTATCTTCATCTGCATCTGGCAGGGCGTCGACGGTATGCTGATCAAACCGCGGTTGTTCAAGGGTTCTCTCGGCATTCCTGCCGTGTGGACGATGGTGCTGATCATTCTCGGCGGCAAGATTGCCGGTATGGCCGGCATTATCCTTGCAATCCCGGCTGCGGCAATTTTGGTGATCCTGTATCAGGAGACAATCCGGCCGCGATTGGAAAAGCGCATCAAGAAGAATGCCGAAGATGCTGAGGAAGAGGACCCTGCACCGGAAGCACAGCCACCCGCAGAAGAACCGACAACATAAAAAGCCGCAGGCAGTTCATCAAGAGCTGCCTGCTTTTTGTTTTGATACGTCGGACAAGGCAATGAATGGAACCACGCTTTTGAAAGCAAAACGCGCGCACTGTTCGATTCTCGTTGGTTGCATGGATGCATACGAAAAAAGAAGCAGCCGACGCTTTTGCATCGACTGCTGATGGTGACCCGGACGAGAATCGAACTCGTGTTACCGCCGTGAAAGGGCGGTGTCTTAACCGCTTGACCACCGGGCCTTATATGTGAAG
>CACYCR010000017.1 GCA_902772935.1 Oscillospiraceae bacterium | reverse complement strand
TGCGGCGTTATCGTCCTTGCCGGGCGCCAGCCCGCCTGCGTCCTCTGCCTTGCAGAACAAAAATCTGTCGCGCAAATCTATCTTCGGGTCCGATCAGATTTCCGCAGGCAAAAGAAAACTTATGAACCGTTTCAGAGATGCAGCACGCACCCTGACAAAAAATAGGTTGAAATATGACGGCATGTGGTGTATGATAAAAACACCGATGATCTTTTGACGAAAGGAGAATTGCGAAATGTGGAAAATGTTGCTTGCATTTGCATTGCCGCTGCTGACACCCTTTGAAATCGCGTATGGGCTGGCAATGAAGGTGCTCATGCCGTTGGGAGTCAAGGATTTCCTCGGCATCATGAAAACACCGGAAGAATGATCCTGCGTTTTCGTGTCAGTGACAGCGTCGCTTCGGCGGCGCTGTTTTTGTTCGCCGTGCACACTGCATAGAGCAATGGCGTCACAAATGGGACTGTGAGCCGCGCGTCCATGAGCCCATAATCCCTGAATTCTTCAACCCCGTATTCCCGTTATCCTTTATCCGCCGGCCACAACCCTTCGATTACGCGGCGGTTAGCCAGTGCTAATCTTTTGGGAACGGAAGAAATTTGACGGATTCCCATGAAAAAGCTATGGACTTTTGCCGTTTATTTGTGGTATTATATATTGAAAATATCTGTAAAGTTATTGTCTGATTTCTTTACCGATATGGTATGATCCGCTAAAGGAGGGCAAACAACAATGCTTAAAAAAATCAGCAAGATCCCATTCAATGACACGCCGGAACAGGCAGCAAAACTGGATGCGGTCATCGCAGAATGCGCCGGAGATCAGAGCCAGCTCATGCACGTCATGCAGGTTGCGCAGGATATCTACGGGTATCTGCCGTTCGAAATCCAGAAAAAGATCGCCGACGGTATGGGCGTAACGCTTGAGAAGGTCTATGGCGTCGCGACGTTCTATGCACAGTTCGCATTGTCACCAAAGGGCAAATATGCCATTTCCGTCTGCCTCGGTACCGCGTGCTACGTCAAAGGCTCGCAGGATATCCTTGACGAGCTGCAGAATCAATTGCATATCGACGCCGAAGAATGCACCGACGACGGCAAGTTCTCGCTGTCCGCGTGCCGCTGCATCGGCGCTTGCGGCCTTGCGCCGGTTATGACCGTCAATGACGACGTCTACGGCAAGATCACCGCAAAAGACGTGCCGGGCATCCTCGCCAAGTACGCCGAATGAGAGAGCTTTCCCTGAACGTCCTTGACGTTGCGCAGAACTCCGTCACCGCCAATGCCAAAGAAATCACCATTGCACTGACGGAAGATACCGCTCTGCATACCCTGCAGATCCGGATCGAAGACAACGGCAAGGGGATGGACGCCGAACAGCTTTCCGCTGTCCGCGACCCGTTCTTTACCACACGGACCACGCGCAAGGTCGGCCTCGGCATCCCGCTGTTCAAAATGGCGGCGGAAATGACCGGCGGCAATCTTTCCATTGAAAGTACCGTCGGCGTCGGCACAACAGTCACGGCGTTTTTCCATACGGATCACGTGGACTTCGTACCCATCGGCGATATGGCAAACACCATTGTCACGCTGATGGCCATGAATCCGCAGATCAATTTCCGCTATCGCCGCGTGATCGACGGTCGGGAATTTTCCGTGGATACCGAAACGCTGCTGGCGGTTCTGGGTGATGTGCCGCTGAACGAGCCGAGCATCATGCGCTGGCTGACCGATTATATCAACGAAAACACACAAGCAATCACGGAGGTGCAAGCATAAATGAAAACTCTTGAAGAATTGATGGCGCTCAGAGACGCCGCAAAAGCAAAAATGACCGCCCGCGACGATTCCACAGCAGTGACCCGCGTTGTCGTCGGTATGGCGACCTGCGGTATTGCAGCAGGCGCACGCCCGGTTATGAACCGGTTCACGGAAGAAATTGAAAAGCGCGGTCTGACCAATGTCACCGTCGCACAGACCGGCTGCATCGGCATGTGCCAGTATGAGCCGATCGTCGAAGTTACCGAGCCCGGCAAAGAAAAAGTGACCTATGTGCTCATGAATCCCGAAAAAGCAACAAAGGTCGTTGTCGATCACCTTGTCAACGGCAATCCCGTCATTGACTACACCGTCGGCGCGATCAAAAAATAAGGAGGAAACGGAATGTATCGATCCCATGTGCTCGTTTGCGGCGGTACCGGCTGTACTTCCTCAAACTCGCCGAAAATCATTGAACAGTTCGAAGCACAGATCAAGGAAAAAGGTCTGGAAGAAGAAGTCAAGGTCATTCGTACCGGCTGCTTCGGCCTTTGCGCACTCGGCCCGGTCGTGGTCGTTTATCCGGAAGGCTGCTTCTACAGCGAAGTGAAGCCCGAGGACGTCCCCGAGATCGTGGAAGAGCATTTGCTCAAGGGCCGCATCGTGCAGCGCCTGCTGTATGATGAGACCAAGACGACCGACGAGGTCAAGCCGCTGAAGGAAACCGACTTCTACAAAAAGCAAAAGCGCGTTGCGCTGCGCAACTGCGGCGTCATCAATCCCGAAGACATCAATGAATATATCGCTTATGACGGCTATCAGGCGCTTGCCAAATGCCTGACTGAGCTGAAACCGGAAGATGTGATCCAGATCGTCAAGGATTCCGGTCTGCGCGGCCGCGGCGGCGGCGGTTTCCCGACGGGTCTCAAATGGAGCTTCACGGCGGCGAACCAGGCTGACCAGAAGTATGTCGTCTGCAACGCCGACGAAGGCGACCCGGGCGCATTCATGGACCGTTCCGTCCTCGAAGGC
>CACYCR010000016.1 GCA_902772935.1 Oscillospiraceae bacterium | reverse complement strand
GGTGCGGATGACGGGACTTGAACCCACACAGTATTGCTACCACTAGAACCTGAATCTAGCGCGTCTGCCAATTCCGCCACATCCGCAACTGCAAGAAGTATCTTATCACAAAAAGTCTGTTTCGTCAAGAGAATTTTAAAAATAATTACGAAATCTATAGAAAAAATTTTGAAAGCATGCTAGAATAAAAACCGAAAGAAAAAGCGGAACAGCTTTCACTGTTCCGCATCTGGTGATCCATCGGAGATTCGAACTCCGGACACCTTGATTAAAAGTCAAGTGCTCTGCCGGCTGAGCTAATGGATCAAACAGCTTGATTATAATATCGCATTTGTGCGAAAAAGTCAATACCTTTTTCCAAATTAATTAAAAAATCTTTGGAGGCCTTCCCAGCATGCTTTTGCAGAATCTACGCTACCTGTCCCCGGACGGCAGCATCATTTCCGCGCCGCTTTGCGTTGCAAACGGCCGCCTGGTTTCCCCGCAGTCAAATCATGATGAAGCCATGGACTGCGGCGGACTTCTCGTCCTGCCCGGCTTTTTGGACATCCACACCCACGGCGGCGACGGCATTGATGTTTGCGGCTGCAGCCCCGATGAACTGCAAAAACTGACCGATTATTATGCGCGCCACGGCGTCACGGCATTTTGTCCGACTACGATGACCCTGCCGGCAGATGCGCTGCAGCACATCTTTGAAACGGTGAAACAAATCCGCGGCAAGGAAACCGGCGCCAGAATTCTCGGCGTCAATCTGGAAGGTCCTTTTGTTTCCCCGGAAAAATGCGGCGCGCAAAACCCGGCCTTTCTGCGGCTGCCGGATGTGGATGAGATTCGCCGCCTGCACGCAATTTCACCGGTGGCGCTGATCGATCTTGCACCGGAGCTTCCCGGTGCGCTGGACTTTGCCCGTGCAGTCAGCAAAGACATGGTCTGCAGCGTTGCGCACACGAATGCGACGTTTGCCGAAGTGCAGGCAGCGTTTCAGAACGGCTTCTCACATGTGACGCATTTTTTCAACGCGATGACGCCGCTGCATCACCGTGCGCCCGGCGCTGTCGGTGCGGTGCTCTTCGACGACCGGGTTACGGCGGAGCTGATCTGCGACGGGTTTCATCTTGCACCGGACACCGTACGGCTCGCGTTCAAGCTGCTTGGCGGTGTGCGCACGGTCGTCGTCAGTGATTCCCTCTCTTGCGCCGGCTGTCCGGACGGCAGGTATCTGCTCAGCGGGCAAGCTGTCCGTCTGCAAAACGGCCATGCCACTTTGGAAGACGGTACCATCGCAGGAAGTACCACCAATGTTTTTGACGAATTTCGAAACCTGCTGTCCTTCGGAATCGATATGCCTACAGCTGTGGCAGCGTGCAGCGCGAACCCGGCAAAAGCAATCGGCGTCTATGACCGCTGCGGCAGCATCGAAGAAGGAAAATGGGCTGATCTGCTGTTTGTAGATGCCGAAATGCACCTGCAGCACGTCATGATTCACGGCGAAATGATCATTTGAACCTGCTAGATAGAAAAGACGGCGGTACAGAAAGACCTGTACCGCCGCTGCTTTTTGTTTTGTTGGCTTATGCCAGAACGACATTCCGGATCGCTTCCAGCAGTTCGTCGTATGTCTCGAACGCCGGCAGATCAGGGTTGTCTTTTTTGATTTGTTCGGTGCTCTTGAAAAGGAAGCCCGCCTTGCTGGCGCGGATCATACCAAGATCGTTATAGCTGTCGCCGGAAGCGATTGTTTCAAAGCCGATCGACTGCAGGGCCTTGACTGTGCTGTACTTCGACTTTTCAACACGCATTCGAAAACCGGTAATCTCACCGTCGTCCGCGACTTCAAGCGTATTGCAGAAAATCGTCGGCATACCGAGCTTTTTCATCAGCGGCGCAGCAAACTGCGTGAACGTATCGCTGAGGATGATGGTCTGCGTGAAGGAACGCAGTTCATCGAGAAACGCCTTTGCGCCTTCCATCGGGTCGATTTTTTCAATAACCGCCTGAATCTCCTTCAGGCCCAATCCGTGCTGCTTGAGAATGTCCAGACGGTAGCGCATCAGCTTATCGTAATCCGGCTCGTCACGCGTAGTCTTTTTGAGTTCGGGAATCCCGCTCGCTTCGGCAAACGCAATCCAGATTTCCGGCACAAGTACGCCTTCCATATCCAGGCAGACAATATGCATATCGTTATTCATAGATGTTCTCCTTTCGATGATGTCGCTTTATTGTAGCACAAATCAAGCGTCGTTGCAACAGGTTTTCTTACTTTCTGAGGACGACTTCGCCCGTGCATGCCATCACAGGATCCTCCGTGATGATCTCACCGACACTGTCGCAGATGATGCGGCCCTCCTTCGGGTTCTTGACGGAAAGAAGGTGTCCCTTGATGTCGGCATCCACTTCGGAATACTCAAATGCGAAATCCGCGTCTTCCATTGTGCAATCAACCAGGGTGAGTCCCTTGCAGTAGCAAAGCGGCTGTGTGCCGATGATCTTACAGCGGATAAACGTGAGGTTTTCCGCATACCATCCGAGATATTCGCCTTTGATCACGCTGTCCTTGACAACGACGTTTTTGCTGTGCCAGAACGCGTCTTTGGTATCCAGATCACAGTGTTCAATCGTCAGGTTTTCAACATACTGAAACGAGTATTTCCCGTGCAGCTCGACATTGTTCAGCGCAAGGTCGCGGCTGTCAAAGAACGGGTACTCCCCTGTCAGGCATGTGTTTGTCAAGGTGAGCTGCTGCGACTTCCAGCCGAATTCCGCGGATACGACGGTACAATTGTCGATCGTGATGTTTTTGCATTCGCGCACCGCTTTGATGCCGCTGAGTTCGGAATCCGCGATGTGTCCGTCGGCGGCGTACCAGATCGCGGCGCGGGTCAACTCGTTCATGGTGCTGTGCGCAATTGAAAAATCCGTGATATGCCAGAAGGGATAGCGAAGCGAAAAACGGCAATCTGCGACGGAAACGTCGTGTGCTTCTTTCAGGGCGGATTCGCCGTCGGCGGGGCCTTCAAATCGGCAGCGCAGCAAATCGGCATGCTGCAGGTGATAAAGCGCACGCTCCGCATCCATTTGTTGATCGGTAATGATTGTTCTCATAATGTCCCTCTTTTCTAGCAAAATATTATATCAGAAAAAGATCCAAATGAAAAGCCCCTTTCAAAATAATATTTGAAGAAATCAGAAATTCAATTTGCTATTTTCAATCGTCTCTGCTATAATAGACAGGATACCAGATAGAAGGATTTTACTTTATGAGCAAGAACCAAAGAACCAGCCTGCTTTCGCAAATGCGCGACGGCGTACCCTTGCCGTTGAACCGGCAGCTTTTATTGATTATACAATTGAGCATCCCCGCCATCCTGGCACAGATTTCCAGCATTGTTATGCAATACATTGACGCGTCCATGGTCGGCCGCCTCGGTGCGAATGACAGCGCCGCCATCGGCCTGGTTTCTTCAAGCACCTGGCTGTTCGGCGGTCTTTGCATGGCGGCAAGCACAGGCTTCACCGTGCCGATCGCGCAAAAGGTCGGCGCGAACGACATGGTCGGCGCACGCAAACTGGTACGGCTCGGTCTGGTCTGCGTCACCGCCTTCAGCGGCATCCTGCTGCTGTGCGGTGCAGCAATCAGCAGATATTTACCCGGCTGGCTCGGCGGTGCACCGGAAATCCGGCAGAACGCCATGTGGTACTTTTTGATTTTTATATTGTCACTGCCGTTCGTACAGCTCAACTCGACCACCGCAGGTATGCTGCAATGCAGCGGAAACATGCGTGTTGCCGGCGGTCTGGAAATCGTGATGTGCGTGCTGGACGTCATCTTCAACGCCTTGTTGATCTTCCCCGCCGGAGAACACACCGTTTTAGGGCTGACCTTCCGTCTGCCCGGCGCAGGGCTCGGTGTTCTCGGTGCAGCACTTGGCACTGCACTGTCGGAAGTTGTCACTACGGTGCTGTTGCTCTTATACTTGCTGGTGCGTTCCGACACGCTGCATTTACGGCGTGGCGAGACCTTCCGGTTTTCTGCAGCCGCACTGAAAAATGCAATAAAAATTGCCGTTCCGGTCGCAATTGAACAGATCATCACCTGTGCAGCATACATCATGTTCACCCGGATCGTGTCGCCGCTCGGTACGATCGCGATTGCCGCAAACTCGTTTTCCATCACAGCGGAAAGCCTTTGCTACATGCCCGGCTACGGCATCGGTGCAGCGGCGACAACGGTGATCGGACAATCTCTCGGTGCAAAACGTTATTCGCTGACGCGGCGATTCGGCTGGCTGACCACATTGCTCGGCGTTGCCGTCATGTCCGTCGGCGGGGCACTGATGTATCTGCTTGCGCCGCAAATGATCGGTCTGTTGTCCGTGGATCCGCAGATTCGTGCGCTCGGAACGCAGGTGCTGCGCATCGAGACCTTCGCAGAACCGATGTACGCGGCCTCTATTGTGGCGACCGGTGTGTTCCGCGGCGCCGGTGACACCACGGTTTCCAGCGTGCTGAACTTCATCAGCATGTGGGTCGTCCGCATTCCGCTTGCGGCACTGCTTGCCGGGTCCTACGGCCTGCCGGGCGTCTGGACTGCGATGTGCATTGAGCTTTGCGTCCGCGGTGCGCTGTTCCTGACACTGCTTGCCACGCGCTTTCGCAAGCGTACGATGCAAGGCCGATATGCACCGGCGGTGTGAGTGAGGACACAATGTGACAGCACTTGCGTTTTCTATTGCATTATGATATATTATAGATAAAAAACGGAGGTATAAAAAATGAAACGAACAATCGCTTTACTTCTCGCCTGCACCTGTCTCTTCACCTTCTTGTTGACCGGATGCGACAAATCAGATTACAAGAAAGCTGCCGCACTTTACGAAAAGGGCGAATACGAAGAAGCAATGAATCTGTTCACCGCGTTGGGCGACTATGAAGACAGCGCCGACCGCGTCCTGGAATGTAAAAGCGGCATGGCAGATCAATTGCTGGAAGCTGGCAACGTCACCGAAGCCCTGAACATTCTGCGTGCACTGGGTGACAAATTTGACGCCCCGACACACCGCAGAGCCGCAGCCTACGACGCCGTTCGGAAGTACATCAAAGAAAACGGTGTCCCTTATGATGCACTCAACAGTAAAGAGCCTGCAAAGACGGTATCTTTCCCCTATGCAATTGCAGAAAAAGATACTGCAGAATACTACTTCCGCTATGTTGCCGTCAATGACAAGGACGAGATTGTTTTCGGCTTCGATTATGACATCAACAAGAGTGGCACCGGCTTCAACATCTCTTTTCTTGCGACTTATTGGATCGTCCTGCCGGAAGACGGCGACAAACTGGTCACCAATTATGAAGCTGCAGAAAGCACCCGCTATCTTTCCCGTCTCGGCATCTCCACAGAGACCGGCAAAGGCGCGATCAACATCAAAGAATATGCAAATGACACCGATATGAGCATGCCCATCACAAAGTGGACCAGAGACTATCTCGGCAAAGAAACAACCGAAAAGAAGGATCTCACCGAAATCAAAACCGATGAATTCCTGAAGCATATGAACGATGTGCTGTCCAGTGCGGAAGATCTCCTGGCAAAGATCGGCGTCACCTTCGGTGATCTTGGCTTTGAGAAGCTGGATGCCGCTAACAGTGACGCCACAACAATCCCCGCCGAAAACGATGCCGCACAGGGACAAGAAGCCGAAGCCGTTGACACGCAGACCACATCGACTGCAAACTGAGCTCGTTTAAATCTCATTAGAAAAGCGCCCGCATCAACCGATGCGGGCGCTTTTCACGCGTTCACTTATGCTTTTTTGATCGTATATGTCACCGTGACAGATTGGATCGTCGGGTCGGTGAAATCAATACGTACACTGGCTTTACCCGGTTTGATATTGTTGAAATAGGTCACACGGTAATCCGCGCCCTGCAGCATTCCTTCAATACTGACCACCGGCTTTTTCTCTTTTTTGTCGTACGTATAGCTGTAGGCGTTGAGCGTGATACCCTCTCTGGTTCTGGAGATGGCTTTTTCAACTTTCTTATATGAATACGTCACCGTTTCTTTGGTATAGAGGTATCCGTCATCGAAGTATCCCTTATGCACGGATTTTGTCAGGTTACCGTGCTTGTCATACTGATAGCTGTAACGTTCAGACGTGCCGCCGTCCGCATAATAATACGCGCCAGTCAACAGACCGTTCCGATCATACTGATAAGAAGCCCCTTCTGTCACATGGTTGATTCCATTTTCTTTGGCATACTTTTTCACTAGGTCGCCGTTTGCGTTGTACTTGTAATAGGTGGTTATATATTCTTCAACTTCTTTGGTGATGCGCCCGTTTTTGTCATAGACATAGCGCGTAGTGTTGCCGTAATTGTCCTTTGTTTTGATCAAGCGACCGTTTTTATCGTAGGAATACACCATCACCTCGCGCGAATTTCCGGCACTGCTGTAATCATCCGCAGTCTTCTGCGCAACGTGCTTGATCAGCCGTCCGTCCTTATACTTATACGCGTCTGTTTTTGTATAACTGCCGTCGAAGATATCGATATACCGTTCCGTTATTCTTGTGATCCGACCGGCTTTGTCGTATTGGTAGCTCACAGCGGTCTTGTCAAAGCCTTCGCCCACTACAGTATAGACGTTCATGTGCTTTGTCACGTTTCCGTTCTGATCATAGCGATACGTCAGCACTCTGGTGTCCTGTGTTTCCTTTACCAGCCGATATGCCTTGTCGTATGCAAACTTTCGGGTATATGAATAGGAACCACTGTCATATTCATATCCCTTGACATTTTCCTTTGTCAGAATATAGATTGTCGTATGGTCTTTTGCGGCATAGGTTCTTTTTGCTATAGGATAATCCGATGCTAAAGACATAACGGCAAATGCGGAAGCTGCCATCAGCAGCGCCAACAGGATTGCAAACATTCTTTTCATAAGATTCCCTCCATGCAAAAGAATAGTACTTTTTAAAACGCTGTTTTCAGTTCCAGTGCATTCGTGTCAAGCATTTCGCTGACACCGGCCATAAAGCTTTCCACCGGTACGCCGAAGAGGTTGTCTTTCACGCCGCGAATGTTGACGGAAACCGTATTCTGCTCGGCTTCCTTGTCGCCGACCACAAGCACGTACGGGATCCGGCTGAGCTTGTATTTCTTAATTTTGTTCTTCATGTTCTGATCGCTGTAATCGACCTCGAAGCGGATGTGATTCTTCATCATGAGGTCAGCCAGCTTTTTGGCATATTCGTTGTGCTCCGGACGGATCGGCACGATACCGACCTGGATCGGCGCCAGCCAGAACGGGAACTGCCCCTTGAAATTTTCGATCAGGATGCCGATGAAGCGCTCAAAGGAACCGAAGATCGCGCGGTGAATCATGTCCGGCTGCTTCTCCGTGCCGTCCGGCGCAACGTATTTCAGGTTGAAGTTCAGCGGAAGCTGGAAGTCAAGCTGGATGGTACCCATCTGCCACTGACGGCCCAGACAGTCGCGCATGCCGAGGTCGATCTTCGGGCCGTAGAACGCGCCGTCGCCCTCGTTGATCTCAAAGCCGTCTGCGCCGAACTTATGGGTCAGGATGCTCTTGAGCGATTCCTCCGCCTTGTCCCAAAGGGCAATGTCGCCCATGAAATCGTCGGGACGGGTGGAAAGCTCGGCCGTATAGGTCAGGCCGAAGGTGCCGTAGATGGACTTCGCGATGTCCATGATGTCGGCGATCTCGCTTTCAATCTGCTCCTCGGTCACGAAGATGTGGGCGTCGTCCTGGTGGAATTCCTGCACGCGGAACAGGCCGTTGAGCTCGCCCGATTTCTCGCGGCGGTGAATGACGTCCACCTGGGAATAGCGCAGCGGAAGCTCGCGGTAGCTGCGGCCGCGGCTGCGGAAGACGTTGATCGAGTTGGGGCAGTTCATCGGCTTGATCGCGTAGGTGGTGTTCTCGTCCACGGGGGCGATGAACATGCCGCTCTGATAGTGAGCCCAGTGGCCGGACGTGACCCAGAGCTGCTTTTCGTTGAGCACCGGGGCGCTGATTTCCTGATAGCCGTGGGGCAGATGCTCGCGCCGCCAATAGGAAAGCAGAGCGTTATAGAGGCTCCAGCCCTTCGGCAGCCAATAGGGCATGCCCGGGGCGGTCTCGTGGAACATGAACAGCTCCAGCTCGGGGCCGAGCTTCTTGTGGTCGCGCTCCATGGCTTCCTTGATCATGTCGAGGTGGTCCTTGAGCTGCTTTTTGTCGGGGAAGGCGTAGACGTAAACGCGCTGCAGCTGGTCGTTGTGCTCGTCGCCGCGCCAATAGGAGCCGGAGACGAACTTGATCTGGAACGCCACAGAGAGCAGCTCCTGCGAGTTTTCCACGTGCGGGCCGCGGCAGAGGTCGACGAAATCGTCGCCCGTTTCATAGATTGAAATGATCGCATCCTCGGGCAGGTCTTCGATGATCTCGGTCTTGTACTTCTGGCCCCTGAACAGTTCCAGCGCCTCGGCGCGGGGAATCTCGCGGCGCACCCACGTTTCCTTGCGCTTGAGGATCTCGCGCATCTTGTTTTCGATGGCGGGATAGTCGTCCTTGTTGATGTTGTGCTCGAGCCTGAAGTCATAGTAGAAGCCGTCGTCCACCTGCGGGCCGATGGCGTACTGCACGTCCTTGCCCCAAAGCTCGATGACCGCCTTCGCCAGAATGTGCGACATGGAGTGGCGGTAGTTTGCGAGGAAGAATTCTTTGTCCATTTGTGTTTGCTCCTTTTCAAAGAGATATAGAAAACGCCCCATCCCATCTGCAGATCTGCACTGGGATGAAGCGAAAAGCTCCACGGTTCCACCCGGTTTCTGCGGTTGCCCGCAGCACTCATTCGACCTTAACGCGGTCACACGGCGCGCCTTGTTTCGGCGGCGGCTCCAAAGCGGTGCGCTTTTGTCTGCGTCTGGCGGTACTTCCAGCCGTGGTACTGCCTCTCTGCAAACGCTTCTGACGAAAGCGGTCTTTGTCACAGCCTTTTGGGATATTGCGTGTTCGGGTGATATTGTAGCACTGACGGGGCGGTTTGTCAAGAAGCCTTTCAGGAAAAAGCGCTATTCAGATTGCCTTTTTTCCATTCTTCCAAGAAGGTTCGGACGGTGCCCGCCCAAACGCCTTTTTCCTGAGCCG
>CACYCR010000015.1 GCA_902772935.1 Oscillospiraceae bacterium | reverse complement strand
TGGTGCCCGGATGAACGTCTTCGCCGATGCGGGCATAGTACTCGATCTTACCGTTCTGGGTGATGGAGGTCGCGCAGTCGATGATGAAGTCGAAGTCTTCGTCGGTCGGGATGCCGATGGTTAGCGGGTTCGTACCGAACATGCCTTCCACACCGAAGGTCGGCGCAACGGATGGACGCGCGTTGGTGCCGGTGATGCCGATGCAGCCCTGTTTGCAGGCCATGGAGGGATAGTAGCCGGCGATGCCGTAGTGGCAGGAGTTGCGGACAACAACCATGCCCATGCCGTATTTCTTCGCCTTGTCGATCGCCATCTGCATGGATTTGTAACCGATGACCTGACCCATACCGTCATGACCGTCGACCACTGCGGTGCACTCGGTCTCTTTGATGATTTCAAAATTGGTGACCGGATTCTGAATGCCGTCGTTGATGCGGTCAATGTAGATCGGCTTGAAGCGGTTGCAGCCGTGAGATTCGATGCCGCGCTTGTCGGATTCAAGCAGAACATCGGCGACGATCTTCGCGTCGTCTTCCGGCACGCCGACGCCTTTGAACGCGTCTTCGATGAAGGCATACGCTGTTTTCCAGTCAAGATTTACTTTTCCCATGATTATACACTCCTATTAAAATAATATGTAAATTCAGGATGTGCCGCAGAACGCGGACACGACTTATTTATCTTCCCAGTGCATCGCGCGCTGTACGGCTTTCTTCCAGCCTTTATACAGCAGGTCGCGCTGGTCCTTCGGCATTTCCGGTTCGAAGATCTTGTCGACCTCACGGTTCGCTTCGATATCCTCAAGGCTGTCCCACAGACCGACGGCAAGGCCGGCGAGGTACGCGGCGCCGAGCGCGGTGGTTTCCACGCATTTCGGGCGGTCGACCTTGGTCTGCGCCATATCGGCCTGAATGCGCATCATGATGTTGGAGACGGAAGCGCCGCCGTCGACGCGCAAATCGGTGATTTCAATGCCGGAGTCATCCGTCATCGCTTCCAGCAGATCGGTCATCTGATAGGTGATGCTTTCCAGCACGGCACGCGCAATGTGGGCGCGGTTGACGCCGCGGGTCAGGCCGACGATGCAGCCGCGCGCGTACATATCCCAGTACGGAGCGCCGAGACCGGTGAAGGCCGGCACCAGGTAGCAGCCGTTGGAATCGGGAACGCTGGCCGCAAGCTCGTCGCAGCGCTTCGGGCTGTCGATCATCTGCAGCTCATCGCGCATCCATTTGATGACGGAGCCTGCGTTGAAGGCGGAACCTTCAATGGAATAGGTCGTTTTGCCGCCGAGACTCCAAGCGACGCCGGTGAGCAGATTGTTCTTGGATACGACGCGCTGTTCGCCGGTATTCATGAGCAGGAAGCAGCCGGTACCGTAGGTGTTCTTCGCCATGCCGGGCTTGAAGCAGGCCTGACCGAAGAGTGCGGAGGGCTGGTCGCCGATGGCGCCGCAGATGGGGACGCCTTCGAGTTCTTCCATGCCGACGAAGACATTGTTGGAAACCCAGCCGTAAACCTGGCTGGACGGCACGGGTTCGGGCAGGATGCTCATCGGGATGCCGAGCCGTTCGCAAAGATAGGGATCCCACTGCAGCTTGTCAACATCGAAAAGCATGGTTCTGGATGCGTTGGAATAATCCGTGACGTGGATGCGGCCGCTTGTCAGGTTCCAGATCAGCCACGTTTCCACGGTACCGAAGAGCAGCTGACCGGCTTCGGCGAGCGCTTTTGCGCCCGGCACATTGTCAAGGATCCATTTGATCTTCGTTGCGGAAAAATAAGCGTCCACAAGCAGACCGGTGTGCTCCTTGATGTAATCGCAAAGCTCCTTGTCCTTCTTGATCTCTTCACAGAAATCCGCGGTTCTGCGGCACTGCCAAACGATTGCGTTGTAAACGGGTTTACCGGTGGCTCTGTCCCAAAGGATCGTGGTTTCACGCTGGTTGGTGATACCGATGCCGGCGATTTCCTTTGCGTCGAACGAACCGTCCGCCAATACGGATGTAATGGATGTAATCTGGCTGTAAAGGATTTTCAGCGGGTCATGCTCCACCCATCCGGCTTTCGGATAGATCTGGTCAAATTCATTTTGCGCTTTTGCGATGATATTGCCTTTTTTGTCAAAAACGATCGCACGCGAACTTGTTGTGCCCTGATCGAGCGCCATGACGTATTTTCCTGGCATGTGGTTTCCTCCTTTTCCTGTCTTCTGACTGAAATTGCAATCTGCAAATTTCAAGATTTGCCATGATAGACAAATTAATTTTACCTGAATTCTCATCATTTGTCAACAATTCGCCGTACAATTCTCCACAATATTTTTCGGTTTTCACACTTGACCTTGACGGCAGAATCATGTATTATTATAAACAGAGAAAAACTGTTGGTAACAAAAGGAGGTTTCCTCTTTGGAAAATGTGTTTTCGGGTGAGATTCTGAACATCACCCCGTTTAAAAAAGGCTTTGTCTTTGCCGGCAAAGGCGTCAATGCCGACGGTCACATCACGGCGAATTTTTACGGTTACGACGCGGTCAATGATATCTTCACGCATATTAAGCGGTCGGTCTTTCTGAAGGTCAAATTCGGCTTCGAATATGAGGACATCGCAAAGCAGCTCGGCGATTACGTCTCCTGCGACGTCGGCGTACTGAACGACAACAAGATCATGGCGGTATTCCCGAACGGTGAATATTATATTTTCAACACGGACGGGACGCTGAATGTCTCTTCCCTGCTGACGTATCACGGCGCGCCGGTCTGCGATATCGCTGTGGACGGCTCCTACATCTGGTGCGCAGTACCGGATGAAAACGCCATCATCAAGTATGCTCCGCGTGAGGGGCGGATTCTGCTGCGCGTCGGCGGCGGTGAGACGACCGCGTTCGAACGGCCGACCTCGCTCAGCCTGCTCGGCAACACGCTGTATATCTGCAATCAGGCGTCGCGCAAGGTGCGCTCGCTGAACATTCAGACGAACAGTGTGCGGGATTACCGCGTATTCAATGAAAAGATCTACAAGTACATCAATGTCGGCGGCAAGGAATTTGTCTGGCTGCAGGGCGGCTTGTATCTGCTGGATTGATCGAATGATCATAAAATACCTCGCGTCGGCCTTGCGGCTGTGCGCGAGGTTTTTTCTCTCCCCTGTCAAAAAACCGACCCGGCAATCCTGCAGGGTCGGCTGTTCATTGTATGATTAGTAGGGATTGTTGTTGTCCGGATACTGCGGCGGATACGGCGGCTGGGTATTGTCACCGTACGGTTGCTGATAAGGCGGCTGGTACGGCGGCTGGGTATTGTCACCGTAAGGCGGCTGATACGGCGGCTGGTACGGCGGATTGTTGTCATAAGACGGTGCGTAACCGTTTCGCGGACCGGCAGCGTAAACAAGCTCCTGATAATAATGCGTCTGTGCTGCGGTCAAATACGGCGTAACAAAGAGTGTACCGACGCCGAGCGCAAGCGCGCCGACGATGTACCAGCCGATGAAGCTCAGCTCCAGGACAAAAAGCTCGCCCTTATGACCTTGGGTGATGCGTTTGCTCTCATCAATGCAGGCGTGCCAATCCCAGTCGGGATGGTCGACCTTGACGTAATATGCCATGGAGTAGGCCAACGATTTGACGATGCCGGGGATGATGAACAGCAGTGTCCACAGCGTCGTGAAGATGGCGATCATGATGCCCAGCAGTACGTTGCCGCCGAAGTCCGTAGTGAAGCCTTTGAACAGATCGGTGAACTGCATCGGCTGCCGGTCACGCGCCTGCTTGAGGAAGAGATAGCTCAGACCGAAGTTCAGCGGGCCGGCAAGAATGATGTAGATGATCGTACCGAAGCTGCCGAAAAGCGGTCCGGAACTGATTTCAACGTTGAAATTCTCCGAATTGTTCATGGCGTTTGACACGATGCGTGATAATTGGCTGGAGTAAGAAATGATGCTCGGTGTGTTGCCGAGGCTCAGAATTGCGCCCGCGACGAAGCAAACAAGCAAAGCCATCAGCCATTCGCTGCTGAAAATTCGTCCGCCGAGTTGAACTCTTGCGCGGCGCTTAAGTTCCTGTCTGGTTGGCATAAAATATCATCCTTTCAACTTTTTTATTTATCATAACAGATTTTTGCGAATAATGCAAGGCGGAATGCAAATTTAAGAAATAACCTTCTCCCATGCGGCGTAAAAAAAGAGCAAGACTTGTCATCTTGCTCTTTTTCGGTAAAAGTTTATTTCGCGGCGGGCTTCGTGATATTCTTGAGAACCACACGAAGAACGACCGGCAGGAAGGTGCTCAGATCGGTGCTTGCGGCGGTGACCGCCTTGATGATCTGGTTGGTGGCCTTTGCGTTGAAGAAGTTCACCTTGTTGAGGATCGCACGCAACAGACCGTCCTGCAGCAGATAGCGGACCAGGAAGCCGAGGACGGCGTCGGAGTTCGCCTTGTACACGCGGGTGCCGTTCGAAAGCGTGACAGCGCTGCCGCAGGCCAGGAAGCCCTTGGTGTTGAACGCCGATGGCGACACGTCAAGGAACTTTTTGATCGCGCCCTGGATCAGGTTGTTGAACGAACCGTAAATCGGAATGCCTGCATCGTCGATGACGTTGAGCAGCGTGGTGCCGAGGTTGAACTGCTCGCTGCTTTCAAACGAGCCGACGTTCAGCTTGGAGGTGATGTTCAGGATGAGATCGCTGAACTCCAGGTACATGGACATCTTCTTGAAGCGGGAGACCATGACGCCGGAATCCACTGCGTTTGCAAGGTTCAGCAGCAAGCTGCAGACATTTGTAAGCGGATCCTTCAGCAGCTTTTCAACGGCGTAGACCACCGGTTCGATGATCGCCTTGAAGCAATCGCCGCTGTTGT
>CACYCR010000014.1 GCA_902772935.1 Oscillospiraceae bacterium | reverse complement strand
CGGAGCGGCTGACGCTTCCTCTTGCGGCGGTTTGACGGCAACGGCCGTCACCTTCGGCTTTGAAGGGATGATCGTCACCTTCGGGATGTCTGTCGCGCGCTGCTGCTGCGACGTCGGCTTCGGGGCAACTTTTGCCGGCTGATCGGAGACGATCTTGCCGTTTTCGATGGTGACGATGCGGTGATCGAACTGATGTACCAGCTCAAGGTCATGCGTCACGACAACGACGGTTGCGCCCAGGGAGTTGATTTTGTCAAAGAGCGTCATGATTTCCCCGGAAAGAACGGGGTCGAGGTTGCCGGTCGGCTCATCGGCAATGATGATGCCGGGGTTATTGACCAGCGCACGCGCAATGGCAACACGCTGACGTTCGCCGGTGGACAGCTGATTTGGCAGGTTCTTCGCCTTGGCAGACAGGTCAACGAGCCGCAGGACGTAACGGACACGTTTGCGGATGATCCGTTCGCCGAGACCGATAACGCGCAGAGCGAATGCGACATTGTCATAGACAGTCATGGTCGGGATCAGACGGAAATCCTGAAAAACGATGCCGAGCATACGCCGCAGATACGGCAGCTCTTTCTTTTTCATTTTGGCAAGATTGAACGGGCCGACGATGACGTTGCCGGAGTCGACCTTCTCCTGTCCCATAATGACGTTCAGAAACGAACTTTTACCGGCGCCGGATGCACCGACGACGAAGACGAACTCACCGTCTTCGATGCGTACGGAAACGTTGTCAAGCGCGACGACGCCGTTCGTTTTGTACACCATGTTAACATTTTTGAATTCAATCATAGGAAAAATCTCTTCTTTCTGCTTCCGTGCAATTGGACTTCAGACTGTGGATTAGTATTTAACCGGCTTTGCGTCAAGGTATTTCTTGACCATCAGCGCCACTTTGAAGACGATTGCGTCGTCAAATTCGCGCAGATCCAGCCCGGTGAGCTTTTTGATTTTTTCAAGGCGATAGACCAGCGTGTTCCGATGGACAAACAGCTTGCGGGACGTCTCGGAGACGTTGAGGTTGTTTTCGAAGAACTTTTGGATCGTGAACAGTGTTTCATGGTCGAGACCGACAATGGAGCCCTTCTTGAAAATTTCCTTGAGGAACATTTCGCAAAGCGTTGTCGGCAGCTGATAAATCAGACGCGCAATGCCGAGGTTTTCATACGTGACGATGGTCTTCTCGGTATCGAACACCTTGCCGACTTCGAGCGCGATCTGCGATTCCTTGAAGGAACGCGGCAGATCTTTCAGAGAGCCGACGATGGAGCCGATGCCGACAATGGCGTTGATGAAGTATTCGGTATGCAGCGTATCAACAATCGAACGCGCAAGCTTTTCAAGATCCTTCAGCTCGTTGTCTGGGCGTAGCTCTTTGACAAGCGCGATGTCCGTTTCATTGATGTTGATGACCAGATCCTTTTGCTTGTCCGGGAACAGCTTTTGGATGGAGTCGGTCGCAGAGACGTCGGAACGCTCCTTGAGACGGATAAGCAATACGCTGCGGGCGACTTCATTGTTGAAGCCGAATTCCCGCGTCTTGAGGTAGATGTCGCCGGGAAGAATGTTATCAAGAATCACGTTCTTGATGAAGTTGTTCCGGTCATACTTTTCATCATAGTATTGTTTGATCCCGTTGAGTGAGACCGCGATCAGGCGCGCATAGTTTGCGGCGATCTCGTCATCCCCGTCAACAAATACCGCAGCATCGGGGTGCATCTGGACGCCGATGGGCATATAGGTTTTTCCGGCAAAGACCTTGACCTCAAAGTTGGAGAGATCCTCTTTGAGCTTGATCGGGTCAGCTTCGCCGATACGACGCAGGTCGCTGCAGCAGATGATTGTGCCGTTTGCGTCAACAACGCCGATCGTGCGGTCAATGGCATCTTTCATTTGGTGGATGATTCCCTGGAAGAGTCTGTTTGACATAAAAATTCCCTCCGTGTTTTTTTAGGTTAAGATCCGTGCGTGCCGCGCGGTTTCGTGCGTATCACACAGATTTATACATTTTGACTATCGTCACTTTTACCATTGTACACGATTTATCGGCATTTTGCAATATAAAACGCGAATTTTTTTAGGTAATTTTTCAAAATGTTTGTTTGGAGGGCAATTTTTTTGTGAGATACAGCATTTTATAATGAAAAAAGCACAATTTTTTCGGCGATATTTCCATTGTGAAAATTCACCATAGTAAACTGTCAAATCACAAAAGGGTCGGAAAATCTATACACCGAGCAACATTTCTCGTCATTTTGTCTATATGCAGACTGATGCAAGAACATAAACACGTTACCATAAGAACCTAAAATCAACTTAAGGCGTGACGGCCGGGCGATGTCGGCGTGTCTTGCTTTTCCGCCTATGCCGTGGTATAATGGCCGCAGAGAACACAGAAGGAGGTTACTATGGGAAAACAACTTGTACTTGCGGAAAAACCGTCGGTCGCCCGTGATCTTGCCCGTGTCATCGGCGCGACAAGAAAAGCGGACGGCTACATCGAAGGCGGAAGATATATTGTCACCTGGGCGCTCGGTCATCTGGTCACGCTCGCCGACCCCGAGGAATACAGCGAGACCTATAAGCAGTGGCGCATGGAGGATTTGCCGATGCTGCCGGAGCGGATGAAGCTGACCGTCATCAAACAGACGTCAAAGCAATATCGCACCGTTTCGAAGCTGATGAAACGCGCGGACGTCGATTCGCTCATCATTGCGACGGATGCCGGCCGCGAAGGTGAGCTCGTTGCGCGGTGGATCATGATGAAGGCCGGCTGGAAAAAGCCGACGCTGCGGTTGTGGATCTCTTCACAGACAGACAAGGCGATCAAGGAGGGCTTTGCGAACCTCAAACCGGCAAAGCAGTATGATAATCTCTATCGCTCTGCACAGGCGCGTGCCGAGGCGGACTGGCTGGTCGGGCTGAATGTCACGCGCGCCCTCACCTGCCGCTTCAACGCGCAGCTTTCCGCCGGACGGGTGCAGACGCCGACGCTGGCCATGATCGTCGACCGTGAAAAAGAGATCGCATCGTTTTTGCCAAAGGATTACTTCGGGCTGCAGGCGCAGTTTCCGGGATTCATTGCCACCTTCCGCGATGCAAAGAACAACACCCGCTTTTCCGACCGTGCCTATGTGGAGCGGATTGAAAGTGAACTGCGCGGACAGAAGGCGGTTGTTGCCAAACTGGAAAAGACCGCGAAGCGTACCCCGCCGCCGGCCGCCTATGACCTCACGGAGCTGCAGCGCGACGCCAACAAGCTCTATGGCTATTCGGCAAAGCAGACACTGTTCTATATGCAGAGTCTGTATGAATTTCATAAGGTGCTGACCTATCCGCGTACGGATTCGCGCTACATCACCGACGACATCGTGCCGACGCTGCCGGAACGTTTGCGTGCCGCGGCGCAAGGACAGTTCCAGAAGACGGCGTATGCGCTTTCCCGCGGGCCGCTGCAGACAAAGTACATCGTCAACAATGCGAAGGTCACCGACCACCACGCGATCATCCCGACCGAGCAGCCGGCTAACTACGCCAAAATGAGCCATGAGGAGCGCACGATCTATGATTTAGTGGTCAAGCGGTTTCTTGCCGTGCTCTCCCCTGCGTTTGAGTACGATGAAGTCAAGCTGACCGTGTCCATCGGCAAGCACAATTTTTACGCAAAGGGCAAGATTGTGAAGTCGGCCGGCTGGAAAGCGTTCTATGCGCAGAGCACCGACGAGGACGAAGACGCCGAAAGTGAGATCAAGGTGCAGCAGCTGCCGGTACTGCGGCAGGGGCAGACGCTGGAGCTGCGCGGCACAAAGATCACATCCGGCAAAACGCGGCCCCCTGCCCGGTACACCGAAGCGACGCTGCTGACCGCGATGGAGCACCCCGGCAAGCAGATCACGGACAAAAACCTCAAGGCTGTCATTGAAACGACCAGCGGTCTCGGTACGCCCGCGACACGCGCCGACATCATTGAAAAGCTGTTTTCCAATTTTTCCATCGAACGCGACGGCAATCAGATCCGCCCGACTGCGAAAGGCAAGCAGCTTGTGGCGATCGTGCCGGAGGATCTTCGTTCGGCGGAGCTGACCGCAAAATGGGAGCAGCAGCTGCAGAACATCAGCCGCGGCACTGCCGATATGCATAAATTCATTCGCGAAATGCGGCAGTACGCAACGGACCTTGTATCAAAGGTTGCGCTTAGCAACGCCCAGTACCACCACGACAACCTCACCAGGCAGCAGTGCCCGGTCTGCGGAAAATATCTGCTGGAGGTCAACGGCAAGAAGGGTAAGATGCTTGTCTGCCAGGACCGCGACTGCGGGTACCGCAAGGGCCTTTCTACGGTGACCAATGCCCGCTGTCCGAACTGTCATAAGAAGATGG
>CACYCR010000013.1 GCA_902772935.1 Oscillospiraceae bacterium | reverse complement strand
CAAGCGCGGCGTCTTCTCTAACGAGGCCGGTCTTGGCTCCTCTGTCATGGTCCATTCAAGCTCCAACGTCAAGGAGCCCGTCCGTCAGGGCATGTGGGGCATCTTCGAGGTCTTCTTTGACACCTTCATCGTCTGCACCATGACCGCCATCGTTGTGCTTTCCTCCGGTCACATCGACCTTGCAACGGGGCTAGTCAAGGAAGGCGTCAGCGATGCGACGCTCGTTGCGCAGGTCTTCGGCGAATCGTTCGGCTATGCCGGCGAGGCCTTCATCGCGCTTGCCATGCTGCTCTTTGCGTTCACCACCGTGCTCGGCTGGTCGCAGTACGGCACCAAGGCCGTGGAGTACCTCTTCGGTACCAAGGCTACCATCGTGTACAAGATCATCTTTGTGCTGATGATCATCTCCGGCGCGGTCATGACCTCCTCGCTCGCGTGGGACATCTCCGACACCTTCAACGGTCTGATGATGATTCCGAACCTGATCGGCGTGGTCGTGCTCTTCCCCGTGGTGTCGCGCATCACAAGGAATTACGTCAACCGTATCATCAAAAACAAAAAGGAAGCGCCCATGCTCTCCTACGATCCGGACATCGAGCGGGAAATGGAAGCCGCGCTCCTGGAAGACGCCGCGCAGGCCGACGCCTGATTGCAGCGCAAGCAAAAAAAGAACAGCCGCACTTGGGGGTGTCCCAGATGCGGCTGTATTTTTTTACGGTTGGTTATTTGATGATGTTCCGGAAGGAGAAAAGCGCCCCGAAGAACTCAGCGATCGCGGAGAAGATCAGAAACGGATACACAAACGGGTTGCCGACCGGGAAGCCGTGCATCGCGCCGTCCTTCATGGTCTCCAGCTTGATTTTGAGGCTGAGCGATTCTTTGAGGGTTTCGCGGTACATATCCCGCGAAGAGATGACCGTGAAGTCGCGGTGGATCAGTTCCCGGGTCGCGGTTTTCAGAATCAGCGTCAGCGGACCGGCAGCGGTGACCGTCGTTTCATAGGTGTAATCGTTCTCCCCGGCATCGAAGTGGTACACCGTGTCGCCGTTGATCACCACATCCGCCGGTTCGTTGCCCTGATAGAACACCTGGATCTTGTCGCCGACGCCGAGGGTCGTGCGGGTGTCCTCCAGGTTGTGGGAATACCCGGTGAGTTGATTGATCAACATCACATAAGACATTTCCCAGACGCCGGGCGTCTCGTCATCGTCCTGCGCCATCGCAAGGGGTGCAAAGGGCAGCAGCAAAAGTGCCGCAAGTAAAAGTGCCAGAATTCGCTTTTTCATCGTTCTTCATCCTTTCATTTTTTCGGGTACCCGCAGCGGGCTTCCCGATTTCAGTATAGCAGATTCGGCTGCGGATGTCAAGGCGAAAAGGCCGCCCCGCGAAACACGCGGGACGGGTGAAATTCAGTCTTTTTCAAAGAACCGCTTTGCAAACTGCACGGTCTCCATGGCGTCCTTGGCATACGCCGCGCCGATGGCATCGGCATAGCGCTTGGTCAGTACCGCGCCGCCGACAATGACCGTCGCTGCCGGGTATTCCCGGTGCAGCAAATCGGCGGTTTCCTGCATCGCGTCAAGCGTTGTGGTCATCAGCGCGCTCAGGCCCACGAGGCGTACCCCGTGCTCTTTTGCGGCGGCAAGCACGGCCTGCGGCGGCACATCCTTGCCGAGGTCGATCACGTCAAAGCCGTAGCTTTGCAGCAGCACCTTGACAATGTTTTTGCCGATGTCGTGGATGTCGCCCTGCACGGTTGCCAGCAGGATCTTGTCCTTCTTTTCGCCGGAGACGTCGATCTGCGTTGACACGACGGAAAACGCCGCGTTTGCCGCTTCCGCGCTCATGAGCAGTTGCGGCAGAAACAGTTCTTTGTTCTCGAATTGTTCGCCGACGCGGTTCAGCGCCGGAATGATCTGTTCGTTGATGATGGTCAGCGGCGGCGTGGTTTGCAGCAACGTCTTCGCCGCTTTTTCGGCGTCCGCCTCGAGCCCCTTCAAAATGGCATAGGACAGCGCCGGCAGCGTATGTTGCACCGCTGCTTCCTGCGGCTGCGGGCGGTGCGCCGTGGCAAAGTCGATGTACTGCTGACAGCGCGGATCGTCGCCGTTGAGCATCGCAAAGCTGTAGAACGCGCCCATCATCACGTCGCTGTTCGGGTTGAGGATGGCGCAGTCCAGCCCGGCTTCCAACGCCATGGCAAGAAACGCGGCGTTGATCTGCGGCCGTTCCGGCAGCGCAAAGGAGACATTCGACACGCCGAGGCAGGTGTTCACGCCGAGCGCCTTGATCTGCCGGACGGCGTCCAGCGTGATCCGGGCGCTGCAATCGTCCGCGGAAACGGTCATGCACAGCGCGTCAACCACGATGTCCTTTTTGTCGATGCCGCAGCGGGCGGCTTCGTCGATGATTTTTTTTGCAAGCGCGACGCGGCCCGCTGCCGTGGGCGGAATGCCGTCGTCGCCGATGGTCAGGGCGATCACCGCGCCGCCGTACTTTTTCACAAGCGGAAACACGGCGTCCATGCTTTCGCGCTTGGCGTTGACGGAATTGATCAGCGGCTTGCCGTTATAGATGCGCATGGCGCGTTCCAGCGCCGCCGGGCGCACCGTGTCAATCTGCAGCGGCAGATCCAGCACGCTTTGCAGCTCTTTGACGGCCGCGGTCAGCATCGCCGTTTCGTCGATCTCCCCGAGGCCGACGTTGACGTCCAGAATGTGTGCGCCGTGCTCCTGCTGCGACAGACCCTCGCGGATCAGATAGCCCAGGTCGTTTTCGCGCAGCGCCGCCTTGAGCCTGGGCTTGCCGGTCGGGTTGATGCGTTCACCGATGACGATCTTTTCTTTGCCGATCTCAACGGCGTGGGTGTAAGACGTCACCAGCGTGCGGTGTTTTTCTTCCGGCGGCACAAACGGCAGCGACGCCGTTTTTTTCACAAGCGCTGCGATGTACGCCGGCGTGGTACCGCAGCAGCCGCCGAGCCCGTGGACGCCGAGGGCGGCGATCTCCTGCATCACGTCGGAAAATTCCGCCGCGTCCACATCATAAAGCGTTTTGCCGTCCGCAACGTGCGGAATGCCGGCGTTCGGATTGATGACGACCGGCTTCGATGCCCAGGTCAGATACTGCTTTGCGATCGGCAGCATCTGGTGCGGGCCGAGCGAGCAGTTCACCCCGAGGGCGTCCACGCCGAGCCCTTCCAGCGTCGCCACCACCGCCGGGACGTCCGCCCCGGTCAGCAGGTGCGCCGTCTCGTCATAGGCGTTCGTGACAATGATCGGCAGACGGCTGTTCTCCTTGGCGGCAAGGACGGCCGCCTTGGTCTCATACAGATCGCTCATCGTTTCAATGAGGATCAGATCAAAGCCGCACCCGTCGGCAATGCGGATGCTTTCGGCAAAGGTCTCCACCGCGCGTTCAAACGGAAAATCGCCGAGCGGCTCGAGCATCTTCCCGAGCGGGCCGACGTCAAATGCAAAATAAACGCTGTCCCGGTCGCCGGCAAACTGCGCCTTTGCGGCGGCAAGGTTCGCATAGGCGGCGCGGATGATGGCGTCGAGGTTGTCAAATTTCAGGCAGTTCGCGCCGAAGGTGTTCGACGTGATGACGTTGCTGCCGGCGTTCATATACGCAAGATGGATGTTCTGCAGCACATCGGGGTGCGTCAGGTTCCATGTCTCCGGCAGTTCGCCGCTTTGCAGCCCCTCTTTTTGCAGCAGGCTGCCCATGCCGCCGTCAAAGTATACGCGGCAGCGCTGCAGCCGTTCCCGGATGGTCATGCGGTACCCTCCCCTTTCAGACCGATGAAAGCGGTCACGGATTTGGTCGGCGTCATAAAGCAGGTATCGGAGAGCGTGATGCCGAGCCTGCGCTGCGCGTCCAGCAGGGAGAGCACCTCCCGCTGCACCGTCAGCGGCACGTCGCCGTACCCGGGGCTGAAGCGCGGGCAGCTTTCTTTTCCGGCGGTCAGTTCCGCCTGCAAATCGTCGCACCAGCACTCAATCATCGAGGACGCCACCGCGTCGAGCAGCATGGCCCGCGACGGCAGCGTTTTTTTATACGTCAGGATGCAGCGATCCGCACCGGCGCCGAGCGTCGCGGCAAAAAGGATTGCCGCATTGCAGCCGGCAAGGTTCTTTGCAAGGTCGCTGCTGTCCAGTGAAAACGCGCCGAAATCCACCCGCGTTCCCGTGATCCTGACCGGCAAAACAGCATAACACGCCTTTGCCGACACCGCGCGCTGCAATTGCGATGCGACAAGGCGGAACAGCCCGCCGTCATCGAGCGCGGGCGTATTGGTCCGGCAGCCGAGGTACCGCGCCGCCTCCCGTTTGTCATAGCGAAGCTCCTGCGGCGCGGCCGACCGCAGTATCACCTGCGGCGTCATTTGAGGATCTCCGACACGTTGGACAAAATCGCCGAAGCGATGTCCGGTTTGTTCATCGAATAAATGTGGACCGCATTGACGCCGTTGGCGTACAGATCAATGATCTGCTGCGTAGCGTAGGCGATGCCGGCCTGCTTCATCTTTGCGGGGTCGTCACCGTATTTATCCACAATGCGGCAAAACCGCTGCGGCAGCGCCGACCCGGAGATGCGGCAGATGCGCTTGATGGACTTCGGGTTCGTGACCGGCATAATGCCCGCCACCACCGGCACCGTGATGCCGGCCTCGCGGATGCGGTACAGGAAATTATACAGGATGTCGTTGTCGAAAAACATCTGCGTCGTGAAAAACTGGCAGCCGCAGTCCTGCTTCTCCTTCAGGTGGCGCACATCGTCAAAGCTGTTGTCGCTTTCGGGGTGCGTTTCGGGGTAACAGGCGCCGCCGATGCAAAAGCCGCCGTCCGCCGCAATTTCGGCAATCAGCTCGCTCGCATAGTGATAATCGGTCTCGTGATTTTCGGGTACGCGGTCGCCGCGCAGCGCCATGATGTTGGTGATATGGTTATCCTTGAGCAGTTGCATCTGCGCGTGCACCTGCGCTCTGGTAGAGTTGATGCAGGTCAGATGCGCCATCACAGGCACGCCCGACAGGTTTTGCAAATCGGCACACAGCGCCGCCGTGTAGTCCGAAGTGCCGCCGCCTGCGCCGTAGGTGACGCTCATAAAGGCGGGTCTGAGCGCAGCGATCTCCATCGCCGCAGCGGACACCGCGTCGATTTTATCGGTGGTTTTG
>CACYCR010000012.1 GCA_902772935.1 Oscillospiraceae bacterium | reverse complement strand
GTTGAGCATAACCGGGTGGTCTTTGATAACGATATCGAGCGCATCCCATACCTCGGGCTTTGCTCTCTCTACCATTTTTCTTGCCGCCTTGATGTTGCTTGCCGATTCGGTTTCGACAAGGCGCTTCATAACAAAGGGCTTAAACAGTTCGAGTGCCATCTCCTTCGGCAAACCGCACTGATAAATCTTGAGCTCCGGACCGACAACGATAACCGAACGGCCGGAATAGTCCACGCGCTTACCGAGCAGGTTCTGACGGAAACGGCCCTGCTTGCCCTTCAGCATATCGGAGAGCGACTTGAGCGGGCGGTTGTTCGGGCCGGTGACCGGACGGCCGCGGCGGCCGTTGTCGATCAGGGCGTCGACGGACTCCTGCAGCATGCGCTTTTCGTTGCGGATGATGATGCTCGGCGCGCCGAGCTCCAGCAGCTTTTTCAAACGGTTGTTGCGGTTGATGACGCGGCGGTACAGGTCGTTGAGGTCGCTCGTTGCAAAGCGGCCGCCGTCCAGCTGCACCATCGGGCGGATATCCGGCGGAATGACCGGGATCGCGTCCAGGATCATCCACTGCGGCTTGTTGCCGGAGTTCTTGAACGCGTCAACCACTTCCAGCCGCTTGAGCAGACGCTGCTTCTTCTGGCCGGTCGCCGTTGCAAGCTGTTCGCGCAGCTCATCGGAGAGCGCCGCAACGTCGATTTCCGCAAGCAGCTCTTTGATGGCTTCCGCGCCCATGCCGACCTTGAAGTTCTCGTCGTCATAGTAGTATTCTTTGATGTCTTCATACTGCTTTTCGGTGATCGCCTGGCATTTTTTCACGTTGGGCACCGTGCCGGGATTGATGACGACATAGGATGCGAAATACAGCACGCGTTCCAGATCGCGCGGCGACATATCGAGCATCAGACCGATGCGGGACGGAATGCCCTTGAAATACCAGATGTGCGACACCGGCGTAGCCAGTTCGATGTGGCCCATGCGCTCGCGGCGCACCTTGGCCTTGGTGATCTCCACGCCGCAGCGTTCGCAGATCTTGCCCTTGTGGCGCACGCGCTTATAACGGCCGCAGTGGCACTCCCAGTCCTTCAGGGGGCCGAAGATCCTTTCACAGAACAGACCGCCCGGTTCGGGCTTCAGCGTGCGGTAGTTGATCGTTTCCGGCTTTGTGACCTCACCGTAGGACCATTCGTTGATGATCTGTTCCGGCGAGGCAAGACCGATTTTGATTGAATCAAAAATAATATTGTTATTTTCCATAATAACTGAAGTCAGCCCTTTCTTTGAAATTGGTAACCGATCCCATCATCGGTTACGGAAGACAGATGGATACCGGACAAAAGGTTATGTCTCATCGTCCGGCACAAAACCGGCTGCGTAACCCGCGTCATTGACTGTCGGGTTGATTTCGTTGAAGAATTCATCGAAGTTGAAATCGCTGCCTTCTTCCGATTCATCAAAATCGCCGTCTGCTTCGTCATCGGGCAGATCGTCCACGTCGTCATCCGAAAGGTCGTCCGCGTCTTCATCGTCGGGAAGAACGTCTTCGTCCTCTTCATCGGCAAGCGCGTCGCGGTCGCCTCTGACCGGGTACTTGTGCAGCGAGATACCGTCGTCGCCGTCAAGGTTTTGCTTCAGGTCGACTTCGTTGTTGTCTGCGTCAAGGACCTTGATATCGAGCGAAAGGGACTGCAGTTCCTTGATCAGAACCTTGAACGATTCGGGAACACCTGCCTTCGGGACGTTTTCGCCGTTGACGATCGCTTCATACGTCTTGACACGGCCGATCACGTCGTCGGACTTCACGGTCAGGATCTCCTGCAGGGTGTAGGCGGCGCCGTAGGCTTCGAGCGCCCAGACTTCCATTTCGCCGAAGCGCTGGCCGCCGAACTGCGCTTTACCGCCGAGGGGCTGCTGCGTGACGAGGGAGTACGGGCCGGTGGAACGGGCATGCATCTTGTCGTCGACCAGATGGTGCAGCTTCAAAAAGTACATCACGCCGACCGTGACTTCATTATCAAATTTTTCACCGGTGCGGCCGTCGGTCAGGACGGATTTGCCGGTTTCGGAAAGGCCTGCCAGGCGCAGCGCCTCACGGATATCGTCTTCATGCGCGCCGTCGAACACGGGCGTCATGATCTTCCAGCCGAGCTCACGGCAGGCAAAGCCGAGGTGAACCTCAAGCACCTGACCGATGTTCATTCGGGAGGGAACGCCGAGCGGATTCAGCACGATATCCAGCGGCGTACCGTCTTCCATGAAGGGCATATCCTCCTGCGGCAGAATACGGGAAACAACGCCCTTGTTGCCGTGG
>CACYCR010000011.1 GCA_902772935.1 Oscillospiraceae bacterium | reverse complement strand
ATTCGGTGTAGCCGCCTGCCCAGTTGGGCGTGGAGTAACCGACTTTTTTATGGTTGTTGTCATATTCGTTGAACCCACCAGCCCAGTCCGGCTCACTGGTGCCGATCTTTTTGCCGTTTTCATCATAGTGGTCATAGCCGCCCCAGAAATTCGGCAGGCTGTAGCCTTTCTTTGACATAGCCGGGCCTCCTTACTTGATTCTATCGCCGTTCAGAAGTACAACATTCATAACTTCGATTTCGACATTTTTCCAAACATGTTCCGTTACGTAAGGCTCGCTTGATAGATACTCTTCAAGTGCGGCGCGGTCGGGAAAGTCAACGATCAGCACAGAACCCTTCATTTTTCTATCATCGTCAAGGAGACCGCCTGCACAGACGATGTGCTTGCCAAGTTTTTTCATTCCTTCAAGATGAAGCGGACGGACTTCCATACGTTTTTCAAGCATGCCTTCGCCATCATAGGCTTTAATCATAAATTGCATTTGTCCACACCTCTCACCGTTCTATTACCACGCCATATTCACATTTCACAACTGCATTTGTCAAGCGCTCAATTGCATCATTTATATGAAATTGATGTAATTGGAGGTGGGTAATAGGCCCCAAATAATTGTCACCTTTTGCGGGCACTTCACCTTTTGTGAAGGAACTGCTTTGGGGCGAAAAACACGGTTTCTGTCTGTCTCTCTCGACGTCTGCAGGGTGATTGTGTTATAGTCAAGTAGTCACAGCGCGCGGTAGCGCTTGATCCAACGTCGCACACGTTCTTCGTCGTAGGTCTTCGGCATACTCTCGCACACGCGCGACACGAGCGGCAGCGTCTTGAAGCAGCGCACTGCGGGCGGCACCAGCTTCAGCAACGGAATCCCCGCCACGATGAGATTCAGGATATACCGGGCAGAAACGTTCATCGAACCGCCGCCGGCAACGCCGAGCTGGTCGGAGGTGAGGATCTTTTTTTCTGTGAGATAGTCAATGTCCTCGCCCTTGACATAAGTGAACAGCGTTTTGATGATGTCGATCATGACGAGGCCTTTGCCGTGCTTCATGAAGTATTCGTATTCATACGGCCAGAGCGCGGCCTTAGTGCAGGGGCCGTCGATGGCGTCGACAACGTCCGCGAGGATTTTTCCGGCGTTCATGCTCAAAATGATCCCGCTGCCGTTGAGCGGTACCGTCATGCCGGCGCAGTCTCCGATGGCAGCGTAACCGTCGGCGACGAGCAGGGGCAGCATCCGCGAAATCGGTATTTCTTCAAAGCTGCCGCCACGCACAATGGCTTCACCGATGTACGGGCGCTGCTTGCGAAACGCTTGCAGCGCGTCTTCAACGTCCGCCTGTGTCAGGTCGCCGGCGAGGCTGAATTTTCCAACAAGGATATCAACATAATCCTTGTCGGTGATGACCCAGTCGATGCCGGGGCGGTTTCTATGAAACAGATGGATGGTATAGGGCGGATCGTTGATGCTTCCGTCCAGGTTTTCATAATAGGCGCGCCAGACGTGAAACACGCTGCGCTTGTCAATCATATTGTCAATGCCGAAAATGGCGGGCAGCGTTGAGCGCACAGGAGAGCGCATGCCGGCGCTGTCGATCAGCAGGTCGCACTCCAGCCGGGTGAGCGCGTCGCTTGACTGAACGACCAGCCCTTTGACGGCTGCGCCTTCGAGCAGCGGCGCAAGGATCGTCGTTTCAAACAGCAGGTGCACGCCGGCGTCCTCTGCCAGCTGCAGAAGGTATGCGATCAGTTCTTTTCGATCCATGATGACAGCCTTATCGTTGTAGCCGTGGCGCAGCTCCACCGTTCCGCTCGGGTTCAAAAACCCCTGCATCACCGCTTTCAGACAAAGATCCTCCGGCGGCCGAGCAATGCCTGCGCCGTCAAACGCCGAGTATTCCAGCCAGTCGTGCCAGTCGTGCCCCATGGCTGCGCGTGCGTTTTTTTCCACGACCGTGACGTCATGGCCGCGCCTTGCCAGATGAATCGCAGCGACGAGCCCGCCGTGGCCCGCGCCGGCAACCAGAATCTTTTTCATCGTCCCGCATCCCTTCCAAACCAAGGCACGTTGCTTTCTTCATTTTGCAACGTGCCCCTGTTTTATCAAGCCCAAAATAGCAACCAGGCTCCGCATCGTTTTCATATGTGTCTATATTACTGTCGTCGATATCGTCATTTTCCTGTTCCGCCCCACGGTTCTGATTTTGCGCGGAATAGTAAGCAGCACTTCCGAAATTCAATGGAAGTGACGTCGTTGGTTCCGGTTTGGATTCAAACGCATTAATCCAATGTGCATCCCGGAGCACGTTTTCGAAGCCGGTTATTTTCCCGTCTCCGTTCCAGTCAAACATATCATCAAGCGGCAGATGT
>CACYCR010000010.1 GCA_902772935.1 Oscillospiraceae bacterium | reverse complement strand
TGGTTCCGCGAAGCGTTTGACACGCTGCAGGCATAATCAATCGCCGCTGCCGGCGACTGTCTTCAACAGGAAGGCGGTTCAGCCGGCAGCGTTTTTATGTGAAATTCTTAAAGCAGGCTGTTCCCGAAACGGTATGCTTCTTCCTGTTGCGCTTCTTTGACCGCTGCTTCGCCCGGAGCATTGACGCCGCCGCAGAAGAGAGAACCGGCAAGCGCCGCTTTTTCAAAGCAGTCCACCCAGCCCTGCAGGCCGTTCACCGCTTTTTCGGGTGTTGCTTCTTCCTTTTCCGCCGCCGTTGAAAGCAGGTAGACGTGACGGAAGCGGTAATCCGACGCATAGAGCGGATTCAACCGGTCAAGCAGCGTTTTCATCTGTCCGCACATCTCGTAATAATAGATCGGGGTAACGAACACCAGTGTGTCCGCGTTTTTGACTTTTTCCGCAATTTCGATCGCGTCATCCTGCAGCACGCATTTTTGCGTCTTTTGACAGGACAAACAGCCGATGCAGAAGCGGAGCTCCCTGCCTTTCAGACTGATTTGCTCCACTTGATGCCCCGCTGCTTGCGCGCCGGCGACCAGATGCCCGGCAAGAATGTCGGAATTGCTTTTGGCGCGAAGACTGGTTGTGATAACAAGAACCTTGCTCATGGTGTTTCTCCTTTGTAAGAAAGTGTGATTGTGACGTTGCCGTTGCCGAGCAACCGGGTCAAGTCTGCCTCCGTCTGATCGACGATACTGCCAAGGCGCGTGTAGGCCCAGGTATTTGAGCCGTAGAACAAAACGATCTGATTGCCGGCATACAGCACGATATCTCCGGCTTTGGTTTTGATCTGACTGTCGTTTGCCGGCAAATGCGCGCCGAGAGAGCCGACCTGCTCAAAGCCGCCGTACATCGACATCGGAACGGTGAGCGCTTTGGACGAAACAAGGTCGGTCAGCGCACGGACCGCCTCGTTTTTCTCCCATGCCGCTTTGACTTCGGTGTCGTTGATAAAAAGGTGAAGCGTCTGTTCCATGTTCTGTTCCCCTGATTCAGATGGTATCGTCTCTGTTGTCTGTGCGTCAGTCTGCATGCTTTCCGAAACGTTGTTTTTCGTTTCCTGCGTCCGGGACGTCAGATCCTGCAGCCGCGCAGAAGCGGCGTTGTCCTGTGCCGGTCCGCAGGCAGAAAGCGCGAGCACCGCTGCCATGCAGAAGAGTCCCGCCATACACCTTAAAAGTTTCATATCTTTTATTTCAGATAGGCCGCAAAGAACTGTTCCAGCTTATCAAACGGAATCGCGTTCGTTTTGCCGCCGTCATACAGGTCGGTGTGCGATGCGCCGGGAATAAGCATCAGCTCTTTGTTGGCGGTGTACTTGCTGTTTTTGACCATGTCGGCATAGGCGTCTTTGCCGAAGTAGCAGGAGTGCGCCGCGTCGCCGTGAACGATCAGCACGGCGCTTCTGATTTCGTTGGAATACTGCAGGATGGGTTGATTGAGAAAGCTTTCGCACCCGATCACGTTCCAGCCGCCGTTTGAGTTGAGCGAGCGTGCGTGATAGCCGCGTTCGGTCTTGTAATAGTCGTAATAATCCTTCACAAAATACGGCGCGTCATCGGGCAGCGGATCGATCACACCGCCGCCGAGGGTATATGCGCCGTTTTTCAGATCGGCAATGCGCTGAGCGCAGAGTGCCGCCCGTTTGTTGAACCGCGCTTCCTCGCTGTCTTCCGCGTCAAAGTATCCCTTTGCGTTCACGCGTGTCATATCGTACATCGTCATGACCGCCGTCGCCTTGACACGGGTATCCAGCGCCGCCGTGTTCAGCGCCATGCCGCCCCACCCGCAGATGCCGATGATGCCGATCCGGTCAGGATCGACCTTATCGCAGAGCGACAGATAATCCACAGCCGCCATAAAGTCTTCGGTGTTGATGTCGGGCGACGCCATATAGCGGACGCTGCCGCCGCTTTCTCCGGTAAACGACGGATCGAAGGCCATCGTCACAAAGCCGCGCTCTGCCATTGTCTGCGCATAAAGCCCGGCGCACTGCTCCTTCACAGCGCCAAACGGGCCGCAGACAGCGATCGCAGGCAGTCTGACGTCTGTGTTCTTCGGCACATACAGATCCGCCGCAAGCGTTATGCCGTAGCGGTTGACAAAGCGCACCTTGCAGTGATCGACCTTGTCGCTCTTTTTGAATGTCTTATCCCACGCTTGCGTGACCTTCAGTTCTTCCGGTTGCATCATAAAAAAGACCTCCAATGTCTTGATTGTTCCGTTTTCACGCCGGCAGACCGGTTCAAAACACAGCGCAAAGAAGAAAAACCTCTTTTGCCTCAATAGACAAAAGAGGTTCCTACTTATGGTGGACCTGAAGAGATTCGAACTCTCGACCTCTCGGATGCGAACCGAACGCTCTCCCAACTGAGCTACAGGCCCAAGCACTTGA
>CACYCR010000009.1 GCA_902772935.1 Oscillospiraceae bacterium | reverse complement strand
GCGATGGATTCATTATTCTTGAAGAAATCAAGGATCTGATTGAATACCGCAATGATGCTATCCATAATGCTGCCTCCGTATTAAAATTTGGCATCTTCTGATACCGGAAATAGTGTAGCATAAAAAGCGAATAAATTCAAGCCTTATTCAGAAAATTCACAATCTTTTCACTGCTTTATGAAAACTGTGACACACCACT
The DNA here is from genome assembly GCA_902772935.1 of Oscillospiraceae bacterium. Classification (GTDB taxonomy): domain Bacteria; phylum Bacillota; class Clostridia; order Oscillospirales; family Acutalibacteraceae; genus UBA6857. Next base: position 40,580 of record CACYCR010000009.1, on the reverse strand, counting down.
GACAACTTTGTACGCCGCTGCGTACCAAAAGAAAAAGAGCTGCCGCGCAGCTCCTTTTTTCTGAAAAACTTACTCTTCTTTACCGCCGGAGAACATGTCACGAAGGATCGTCACGATATCACCGATTTTGCTGTTCTTGTTACCGGCTGCACCGACGATGGTGAGAATGCTTTGATAAATTGCATTGAAGAAATCACGAATTGCCTGCATAATGTGTTACCTCCTGATAAATATTGTTCTCTTATTCTTCTGCCGGAGCTTCGTCGTCGGCCAGCGCCTTTTCCAGAGAATCAAAGGCTTTGCTGATTTCGCCGCTCTTGTCAAGTGCCTTGATGATCTTCAGAATGCTGAGAATGAACTGTTTAAAGAAACCTGCAATGCTCATGGGATTCGCCTCCATCGAGAAAATGATTTTGAATACGGGTTTTGCCCTTCTTCATTGGTTACATTGTATCACACCTAAATGAAAAATTCAAGCAAAATTTATAGTTTTCACAGATTATTCCATGCTTTGCGAAAATGTTTGCAAAACTTCAACAAAAGTCTATCACAATTTGCAGCACAAAACCCCCGGCCGAAACCAGGGGCTTTGTGTTAAGAATAACTATTCTTAGATAGTTCCATCAATTATTCGATGGTGCCAGCGATATCGTCGATGATCTCAGCAGCTTCGCCTTCTTTTTCAAGGTTCAGGATCTTGGAGAGAGCACCAAAGATCGCCTGGAAGAAACCGGTTTCACCGATCGTTGCGAACAGATCTTTGATCTGGCCAATGATTTCCTTAATCTTATCAAACATTGTATCGTTCTCCTTTCGTAGTAGTCAAACGAGGTATGTAACAAGTTACTCCCTCATCTGCCATTGATATATTATCACAGATTTGTCATTTTTTCAAGATACAAATATGTACAAATTCACATAATTGATTTTGTGAATTTTTTGTCAACTTTTACGAATAATTCACATTTTATTCATAAATCTTATTTTTATTCCCAAAAGGAACCATACAAAAAGCCTCCGGCCGAAGCCGGAGGTTTTTGTTCGAATCACTGATTCTCAATCAGCTTTGTCCATCAATTATTCGATGGTGCCAGCGATCGCGTCAACGATGTCAGCGGTCTCGTCTTCCTTCTCAAGTCTAAGAATCTTGGAAAGTGCGCCGAAGATCGTCTGGAAGAAACCGGTTTCGCCGATCTTTGCGAAGAGGTCTTTAATCTCACCGATGATTTCCTTAATCTTATCAAACATTGTAACGTACTCCTTTCTGAAGAGTCAAACGGAATATGTGTATTGCATGAACAAACCATTATCCGCTCCGTTTGCTGACTATATATTAACACATTATTCACAATGATGCAATTGGCTGATTTAATAAAGTGATACCAACAGAATTGTGCACAATATACAAATCATTTGTCAAAATTGCCGATTTGGAACATACGCAACGTGAATATTTGCCAAAAAGAATAATGATGTTTGCGGACTTTTTGCTGTTAGTGATCACTCACTTTTTTGTTCGGAAAGCTCTTGCAAATCCCTGCAGAATTCGCTAAAATAAAGAAAGAAAGTATCATCAGGAGGGGTAGTATGACACGATATGACTGCATCATCATCGGCGGCGGCACCACCGGTGCGTACCTCGCCCGCGGTCTTGCAAAACGCGGGCACCGTGTTCTTGTGCTTGAACAGCAGCCGAACGACCGCGTCGGCACGAAATATGACATATTTCACATAGAGGCGCGGGAGTTCACCCGACTGGACATTCCCCGTCCCCAACCGGGTGAAGCGGCGTGGGCGTTTGAATTTGAAAAGAACCGCAATGCCGACCCGCTGAACAAATATCCGAAGTGTCAGATCAACCCCATTGTCGGTCTGCACATGCACGAATATACGTTGCTGCTGCTCTCGCTGGCGCAGAAGGCCGGCGCGGTTCTGCGCTTCGGCTGCACCTTTAAGGCATTTTTGTTTGACGATAACGGCAAGATTTGCGGCGTCAGAGCGGATGAAAACGGAAACGATATCAAGTTCCATGCAAAAATGGTTGCGGATTGCTCCGGCATGGCGGCCATCGGCCGCAGAAGCCTCCCTGCGTCCTACGGCGTATCCATCAAAGCGCTGACTGATGAAGAAATGTTTTATGTCATCTTGCGTTACGTCCACCTCAATCATCCCGAAGACTACCTCGACGGGTCGACCTTCTGGGCGTATTATAAGGCGTGGATCGCTCCTTGCGCCGACCCGGCAGGCGCAATCATCGGCATCGGCGCCTGCCATTCGTTCGACTACGCCGAACAGGTGTATGCCGAACTCGAACGCACGGTTCCCCTGCCCGCACATACGCTCGAGCGCATCGAGCGCGGACGAACGCCGTACACACGCAACTGTGACTCCATGGTGGCGGACAACTTTTTTGTCAGCGGCGACGCCGGCAACCTTACAAAATCCGTCAACGGCGAAGGCGTGACCTCCTCGATGGTGCAGGTGCAGCTCGCGCTGGACACCCTGAGCCGCGCACTGCAGACCGGCAACACTTCCCGTCGCGCACTCTGGCCCATCAACCGCGCTTACAACGCAACCCAAGGCGCCGAATTTGCGTTTTTGCGGGCGCTGCTTGTCGGCATCGTCAACGCGGCAACCTTCGACGATTTCCAATATGCCTTCGAAAGCGGACTCATCAGCGACGACTTGCTGAACGCGCTGAGCGGCGCGCCTGTCCCGGCAAAAACGCTCCTGACTTCCGTGCGCGCCTTTTGCACCGGCATTGCCGGAACGAAGATTCACCCCGCCACCGTCAAGGCCGCAATCACAGCGGTGAAAAATGCCGTTGCCATCTCCAATCATTACAAACACTTTCCAGCAACCGAAGACGGTTTTTCCGCTTGGAAAGCAAAGGCCGACGCACTTTATGAGCGCATCGGCACGATTCGATAAAAAGCAAGACCGCAGGAGTGTCCTGCGGTCTTTTTCGTCATTTTTTGCGGCGCTGCACTTTGCGCTTGTTGCCGTGTTCATCCACGATATACGTCGTTTCCAACTGAGAAACAAGGCTCTCGCGGAACGAAGCGATATACAACTCCCGCAGCATTTTCTGCTCATCCCGTTCGGCATCCGTGAGTCCCTCGGGCGTCTTCGCCTTGCGCGCAAGGGCGTTGATGCGGTCAATCTGTTCCTTTGTTACCATGTCATTCGTTCTCCCATTCCTTCCAGATTTCCGGGCAATACCCGACCGTCGCCTTCTTTCCGTTGCGCACGATCGGTGTTCTGAGCAAAGACCCGTCTTCGAGCAGCTTTTCATCTTTGGCATCTTCGCTCACAAGGTACCGCAGCATAGCGGCGTCGTCACTTTTTGCCTTTGGGTCAAGCAGGTCCTCCGCCTTGCATTTGAGCGCAGTTTTGACAGACCGCAGCTCGCCCTTGCTCATGTTGAACTTTGACAGATCAACGAACTGAAACTTCACGCGCCGCTCCTTGAAATGCCGCTGCGCCTTTTTTGTATCAAAGCATTTGGTCTTGCCGAAAATCTGAATGTTCATGCGGCGCCTCCTTTTTCGTGCTGCGTCAACTATACCACAATCCACGGCCGCCGTCAAGGGCAGTTGCCAAAATCCGGACAATGTGATATAATCATGCAAAGAAAGAAGGCGAGGTCATGCAATGCAGCATCATTTGTGCCGGCGATGTGCCGTCGCTGCCGGAGATGTCGGCGGATTTTGTGATCTGCGCGGACGGCGGATTGGCACATGCAAAACGGTATGGAATCAAGCCGGATCTCATTGTCGGCGATTTTGATTCTTACGGCAGTGTTCCGCCGGGAGAAAACGTCTTTGTTCACCCGGTACAAAAGGACGAGACCGACTCTTTTCTTGCCGCGGCATACGGCATCGCGCGCGGATATCGGACCTTCGTGATCTACGGTGCGCTGGGCGGACGGCTTGATCACAGCGTGGCGAATCTGCAGCTGCTGCATGACTTGTGTCTGCGCGGCTGCCGGGGCACACTGGTCGGTGCGGACGGCACCCGCGTCACGGCGATTCAAAATGAGACGCTGACCTTTCCCGCGTCGCAGACCGGGCAGCTTGCCGTATTTTCCCTGACGGCGGAAAGTCATGGCGTCACGATCAAAAACATGCAATATGAAGCAGACAACGTCACGCTAACCAACCATACGTCGCTCGGCGCAAGCAACGCGTTTTGCGGTCGTGCAGGATCGGTCACGGTGCGCGACGGAATTCTGCTCGTGATATGGAAGGAGGACCTCTGATGAATCTTTTGGAAGCAATGCAGGCAAGGCACTCCGTGCGGCAATATCTGGACACGCCGCTGACAGACACACAGATCGAAGCCCTGCAGACGGCAATTCGTACAATCAATAAACAAAGCGGTCTGCACATCCAGCTGTTCACCGAAGAGCCGGAATGCTTCACCGGCGCGCTCGCCCGTTACGGCAACTTTTCCGGCGTCCGCAACTACCTTGCCATGGTCGGCGAAAAGAGCGATACGCTCGCCGAAACCATCGGCTATTACGGTGAACAGCTTGTACTGCTCGCACAGCAGCTCGGGCTCAACACCTGCTGGGTCGCGCTGACCTTCAGCAAACGCAAATGCAAAGCAGTCATCCGAAAAGGCGAAAAAATGCCGATCGTGATCTCCCTCGGATACGGAGCGACACAGGGGCATGACCGCAAATGCAAGCAGCCGGAGGAGGTCGCACGGTACGGCGACAACGCGCCCGCATGGTATCGCAACGGCATTGCCGCTGCCCTGCTGGCACCGACGGCAATCAACCAGCAGAAGTTTTACATCACCCGGGATCACAACACCGTCACCATCAAAGCGACCGGCGGTGTACACAGCGACATTGATCTCGGCATTGTGAAGTATCACTTCGAAATCGGCGCAGGCACAGAGAACTTTGTCTGGGCGCAGGAGCGCTGATCGAAAAAAACGAATCTTTGCAGCAATGCAGCAGGGCACGGATCATCCAAAAGGATGTCCGTGCCCTGTTGTGCTGTATATTACAATAATTGCTGACGCCGCTTCTGTTATTCAGCTTGTTCTTTCAACTTTTTCAGAATTTCAACATCGGCCGGACAAAAGTCGTAATCGTCAATTTCAGCCGGGGTGATCCATCGCAGATCGGCATGTTCAAGAAGCCGCGGTGTTCCGGAAACAAGCTGCGCATGGAACAGCGTCAGATCGACTGTCATGTCGGGATAGGTATGTACCAGTTCCATAAACACATCCGTTGCGCGGACAAAGACGCCGAGTTCTTCTCGGCACTCCCTTGTGAGCGCTTCCTCTTTTGTTTCCCCCGGTTCGACTTTGCCGCCAACAAACTCCCAGAGCAGACCTCTTGTCTTATGCGCCGGACGCTGACAGATCATAAACCTGCCCGCGTTCCAAATCAAAGCTGCAACCACCTGGGTCATACCGTCACCCCCATGGACATCCCTTCGGCAAGCACGCGCAGCAGTGCCCGGATCTGCTCCAGCAGCTGCGGCAGTATTGCCAGCAGTGCCGCAGGCAGGTTCGTCCCGTCGGAGAGCTGCGGCACATAAGCCTCATGCTCCGTCCACTTCAAAAACTGTGGGTAGCCTTCATTGGCGTAAATGTCAACGTCGCCTTTCGTATAGGCGACCCAGCGCAAAAACGCCGCATCCGAATAGGCATGATCGGCGCCCTTGATGAACCAGGTGTGCTCGGGAAAGGCGCAGGTGCTGCTATCAATTTGATGATCGGGTGAAAGATACTGCAACGCCGTCTCATCCGCTTCCGGGTCCGGCATCAGCCAGGTGTTTGTTGCTGCACAGGTCGCGCCGAACGACGTCGATTCGGTCGGAATGAGACCGTCGGTCAGGACATTATCTTCCGTAAGCCGCACAGGCTCTTTATAATTTGACAGGATAGCGAGCTTCACGCCGTCATCCAATGCCTCCTGCATAAGGCGTCTGACGTTCGGGCGTACCGTCAGATGATACGCGTTGATTTTTTTGGCCAGCGCTGTTCCGGCACGGACGCCAGTCGCGCTCTTGGCGGCAGCAAAGTCCCCGTCTTTCACGAAGCTCCAAATGCCCGGCATCCGGGACAAAAACGGAATGACGAGCCCTTGGAACAGCGTCTCTTTTTCCGCTGCGGCAACAGACGCAATGTCCCGCAGCACAGCGTTGAATCCGCCGGCCGCATCGAGCGCGCGCTTTGCACTGCCGCTCAGATTCGCTTTCTTCTCCAGTTCCAGCGACTGCAAAAAATCATAGACGACGTTTTCCGACAGCGGCAGCGTATCGGAAAACAGCATTGAAACAAGCGTTACACCCATGGTTGCCGCCGAAGAAAACACCAGCGAAGACAGCCGCGCACTGCCGAATTGTGCCAGGTAAGCCGCGCCGATGCAGCCGCCCATGCTTGAGCAAACCAACGCAACCGTTTTGCGCCCGGTTGCTTTCAATACTGCGTTGATATACGCATCCAGGTCCCGTGCCGTTTGCGTCGCGTCCAGTCGCCAGTCGTAATAAAAATAATTACGTTTCCCGTAGGATTGATCCAGTGAGACCAGATTTTTCTTTTCAGGAACGACCGCTTTATCCGTCGGCGTTCCCGTATCATCGCAAAGCAGCGGTCGATACAGGTCTGTCACGGCGGAAACGATCTTTTGCGCAAAAGCAGTTTTATTGTCTGTCAGGCGGTATGCCGTATAAGCAGGCACCAGCGCCGCAACGGTTTTCGCAATTTCGCTGCCGGCAGGCGGAAAGACGGTCGTCTCGCCCTTTACAAGATTCGACGACATCATGCCGGTAACATATACAATCGGGTCACGATCTGCGGCAGCCTGCGCCGGCAGCAGCAGACCGGACAGCAGCAAAACGCAAAGGACCACCGAGAGCATTCGTTTCATCTGAACTCACCTCGTTCAAAGCAGGGTTTCAACGGGAACCGCCGCAAAATGCATTCCGGCGACGGTTGCTTAAAGAATCGCGTTTTCAAACCGGTCATTCGTCAGAATGTTATGCAGCATCTGGCGAATTTTCAGCGTCAGCGGTTCCGCGCGCAGATGCACCAGCGCGTTGCCGACACTCATAACCAGATTGTAATAGTCTTTGTCGTGGACGCCGCGGCCGTGACCGTCCAGCATGGACAGCCAGGTTTCATGCACAAAGTCCAGCAATGGTTTATCCTTGAATTTTTCTGCCGCCTTCGCGTCAATGCAGCTTTTGCAGCCGAGCAGCCGAAGCAGCTTCACAACCGAACCGGCCTTCGCACCGAAATACCCCTTTGCGAGCGGACGGACCACATAGACGAGATTTCCGAAATGATCTCCCTTGACGCCGAGTGCAGACAGCCGGTCGACAAACTCCTTCTTGGAGATCAGCGCCCCTTCCATCACACGGTCAAACAAATCTGTCGCGTGTTTTTCAAGATACGGCAGCGCATCGATTTCTTTTCCTTCGTAAGTAAACGTTTTCACATGATCAACGTCGATCTTCAGCCCTTCATCGCAAACGGTAACATTGACGATCGGCGCCGGGTACCCCACAAGGGAACCGACGTTGACTTCCGTGATGGTGTTGCCGTTTTTCGTGGTAAACGTATCGATGCACTGAATGTGCGAGTGGCCGACAAACATATATTTGAGGCCCGCATCCGCAAGACGTGTTGCCACTTTTTCCCGCTCTGCAACGCAGCTGCCGCCGAAGATCAGCGGATGAATGTGCGCGATCAGCATGTGATGCTCCATACCGATCAGAATACGCCCGTCCGCTTTCGCCTTTGCAATCTGCGCTTCGATCCATTGATAATGTTCCTCGGAAAAGCCGGCGCCGCCGCGTCCGCTCTGATCGTCATTGAGCGCAAGCAGACGTACATCTTCACCGATATCCACGGTGTACGACGTTGTACCCAAATGCGTAATGAACTCACTGTCCGCATCCTTCGGCCCGAAATCAAAGTAAAAATCACGCAGTTCGTCGCTCGCCATAACCGGCACATCCCGATATACCGCATCGCCGATATACCGGCGCGGATTTTCATCGCTGCACCAGTCGTGCGTCGCAGTGATGACATAAACCGGTTTGTCTTTTTGCAGCGTATACAGCTTTTCGCGGAACTCTTCATGGCTGACACGCTCACCGTTGTTTGTCAGGTCACCGACGATCATGACCGCTTCGGTATCGCTTTGCGCGATTTGCCTGAACGCCGCATCAACAATATCACCGGTTTCCATCAGGCATTTCTGGTCGGAACCGCTGCGCAGCTTATACTGCCGTCCGCCGTCGGAAAGCGTTTTTGAAAAATGATGGGTATCCGCAATAAAGGTCAGTTTTGTCTCTTTCATGTTCATGCCTCCTGCAAAGTTGTTGCTTCTTCGGACAACGCGGCGCGGCGCTCTTTGATGACTTCCATCATCTTCCGATGACTTTCGCCGGTGATGTTATAGAAATGCATCGGAATCAGCATCAGCAAATAGCCTGCCGCCGGTACCAGAATCGTCATCAGGAACAGCGCAAGATTGGTCGGGTGATTTTGTGCAACGCTCCCCTCTTCATGCGGAATGTAGCTCGTTTTGCCGAGTACCCACAAACCGATGGAGGACGAAAACGTGTTTTCGATTTTCCCGGTGAACGACATGATCGAAAGCATCACGCCCTCTACCCGTGTACCGGTCTTGTACTCGATATAGTCCACCGTTTCGGCTTCCATTTCCTTTTGAATGAGGTTTTTGAATTCCATCGGAATCGCAAGCAGGCCGGTGAAGGCCACGATCAAAATACCCGTGAACAATGAAACGGACGTATCGGGTGCCTTTTTCATCAGACCGGAATATGTCGACACGGCAAACAACGCGCTGAGCGCGATCGCAAGCAGACAGCAGACCTGATAAAACCGCTTCGGATTCGCTCGGCGGCCGAGTTTTTCCATAATCATCGGCACAAGCACCGCCGCGATCAGGCTGCCGGGGAATTTCACGATATCAATGAATACGTTATACTTCGGATTGTACATCAGGTCACGCACAAAGAAGGCAGAAACCTGTTCGGGAATCTTGCACAGGACGAAGCAGACATTGCCAAGGAACAGCATCAGCAGCGGACGGTTCTGGAACAGCAGACGAAAGCATTCCTTAATCGAAGGCGCGTCTTCCTTGTGTTCGGCGCGTTCGCGGGTATTCATGTAGGTCAGGCGCGTCAGCAATACAATGCCGACTGCGGCCACAATGGCCGATGTGAGATATGCCTGCGGCGTATGATCCTTGAAATACGGCAGCAAACTGCCGCCGGCAACAAACACCATTGGAATGGCACCACCGACAGAACGAACGATGGAAGAAACGCCGAAGAGCTTTGTGCGCTCAATGCCGCTCGGTGTAATTGAAAACGCGAGCGCACCCATCGGGATATCAAAAGCGGTGTAGGTAACATCCAGCAGAACAAACAGCACCGTCGTGTACGCAATGTTGAACCACGTCGGCATATTCGATGAACCGATGAAAAACAGCACCATGACAATGGCAACAAAGATCGGCGCCCATTTGATATACGGACGCATCTGTCCGTTCTTTGTACGCGTGCGGTCCACAATAACGCCCATGATCGGGTCATTGATCGCATCAAAAATGCCGCAGTACAAACGGATCCGCGAGGCGATGGTCATGCCGCGCTCTCCGAGTTTTGCAAACAATACATTTGTCAAAAAGTAGTTGACGTATTTCGAGCTGGTCATGCCGGTATTCATCCCCTGTGCGCCACGGCCAAGGGCATAGGATATCGTCTCTTTCCATGTCAGAACCGTTTCTTCGCCGACATCCTTTTTGATGATCTTGCTGTCCAAAAAGGTTTTGAGCTTTGCCATAATCAACCTTCTCTCCGAAATATATACAAAAATATCCATACAATGCTCGCATTATATGGATATTATAGCGATATTTCAGGATGCTGTCAAGTGATTTGCCGTGATCTGCAGCACGCGCGCCCCGTGTGCGGTCACGTCAGCGAAACCGTTCAGTGCATCCGCTTTTTCAGCCGAACCAGAACCGGTGCAATCGCACCGCAAAGCACGGTGTTCGCCGCAGCCTCCACAAGGCTGTTGACACCGGCAAACATCACAGCAAAGCGCAAAAGATTCTCTGCGCCCATGCTTTCCATCAGCGACTGTACATAATCGGTTTTTCCGAACAGCAGCACCAGCAGTCCGACAAATCCGACGGTGTTGAGCAACGATGCGCACAGGCCGGACAGACCGCCGCTGACCGCTGTCGGCAGCTTCGTTTTAGATAGTGCTTCAAACAACCATGCACCGCAAAAGCCGAGCAGCATCCGCGGCAGCAGGCAAACAATCACGGTAAACGCCGGCGAAATGCCGAAAATCGCCGCGCCGAACGGACTCATGCCGAAGCATTGAATCAAGCTCGTCACACCGAATGCCGTACCCAGCAGCAGTCCTCCCCATTTTCCGAGCAGAATACCGCCGAGGATCACCGGCAGCACCAAAAACGAAATCTCAATCACACCGATCTTGAGATAACCGATCGGCGTCAGACTGAGAACTGCAATGAGTGCAATAAACATCGCCGCAACAGTCAAAGATAAAATCTGATTTTTCCGTTTCATAATAATCCCTCTTTCAAAAAACGGTCGCATAAGCAAATCGCTTACACGACCGTTTCCCAACACTTGCTATGATTAATGATTGTTGCGTCTGCCGCGGCCGCCGTCACGTCTGCCGCCGCGTTTCGGTGCCTCTTCGCTGCCCGGTTCGGGTACGGCGCCTTCCACTTCGATAAGCGCGTCTCTGCGGGAAAGATTGATTCTGCCCTGATCGTCGATCTCGGTAACCTTAACGATCACTTCGTCGCCGACGGCAACACAATCTTCGACCTTTTCCACACGCTTGACGTCAAGCTTGCTGATGTGGACCAGACCTTCTTTGCCCGGTGCGATTTCAACGAACGCGCCGAAGGTCATCAAACGGGTAACGACACCACGATAAATTGCACCGATCTCCGGATCTTTCGCAATCGTATCAATGATGGTGAGCGCACGTTTTGCGTTTTCAATATCGAGCGCGGTGATGAAGATCGAGCCATCTTCTTCGACGTCGATCTTACAATCACACTCTGCACAGATCTTCTGGATAACCTTGCCCTGCTTACCGATGATGTCGCCGATCTTATCGACATCGATCTTCGTCGTGAGCATCTTCGGCGCATACTTGGACAGTTCTGCGCGCGGTTCAGCGATGCACGGCAGCATCACTTCGTCAAGGATCTTGCAGCGTGCTGCATAAGTCTTTTCAAGTGCTTCCTTGATAATTTCCGGCGTCAGGCCGTGAATCTTGAGGTCCATCTGAATGGCAGTGATACCGTTCTTTGTACCGGCAACCTTAAAGTCCATGTCGCCGAAGAAGTCCTCGAGACCCTGGATGTCGACCATCGTCATGAAGCGGTCGCCTTCTGTAATCAGACCGCAGGAGATACCCGCCACCGGCGCCTTGATCGGCACGCCGGCTGCCATCAGAGACAGCGTGGAGCCGCAGACGGACGCCTGGGAAGTGGAACCGTTGGAGGACAGCACTTCAGACACCAGACGGATGGTATACGGGAACTCCTCCACCGAGGGAATCACCGGCAGCAAGGCGCGTTCTGCGAGTGCGCCGTGACCGATTTCACGACGGCCCGGGCCGCGCGGCGGACGGGTCTCGCCGACAGAGTAGGACGGGAAATTGTAATGATGAATGTAGCGCTTGCTTTCTTCCTTATCAAGACCGTCAAGCATCTGCGCATCGCTCGCCGTGCCAAGGGTGGTCACGGTGAGCACCTGCGTCTGACCGCGGGTAAACATACCGGAGCCATGGACGCGGGACAGCAGGTCGATCTCTGCGTCAAGCGGACGCATATCGTTGATGCCGCGGCCGTCCACACGCTTGCCTTCATCGAGAAGCCAGCGGCGTACCACGTACTTCTGCAGCTTGTACATGCAGTCGTCGATCTTCGTGATCTCTTCGGGGTATACTTCGTCGAACTTCTCGTGAACAGCAGCATACACCGGTTTCAGACGTTCGTCGCGGATGCGTTTGTCATCGGTGTCAAGCGCTTCCTTCACCATATCGATGGCAAATTCCTTAACTGCCTCGAACATTGCCGGATCGGGATCCTGGGATTCGAACGGGATCTTCTCTTTGCCGACTTCCTTCTGGATGCCTTTGATAAATTCAACGATTTCCTGGTTGACCTTGTGCGCATACATGATGCCGTCGAACATGGTCTCGTTGTCCACTTCGTTGGCGCCGGCTTCGATCATGGCGACGAGGTCTGCCGTCGATGCAACCGTGACAGCCATTTCGCTCTTGTCGCGTTCCTCTTCGGTCGGGTTGATGACAAATTTGCCATCCACAAGGCCGACGGAAACGCCCGCGATCGGGCCGTCCCACGGAATCTCGGAGATGGAGATCGCAACGGAGACACCGATCATTGCGGTGATTTCCGGCAGGCAGTCCGGATCAACAGACATGACCGTGGCGACAACACCGACATCGTTGCGCATATCCTTCGGGAACAGCGGACGGATCGGACGGTCGATCACGCGGGAAGACAGCGTCGCTTTTTCACTGGCGCGGCCTTCTCTGCGCTGGAAGGAGCCGGGAATCTTGCCGACGGAATAAAGCTTTTCTTCGAAGTCAACGGAAAGCGGGAAGAAATCTACGCCTTCACGCGGTTTTGCGGACATGGTCGCAGTGCAGAGAATCTCCGTTTCACCATAACGGATCAAGCAGGAACCACTGGCCAGGCCAGCCATTTTGCCGGTTTCAACAACCAGCGGACGACCGGCAAGGGTCGTTTTGAATGTTCTGAATTCGGGGAACATAGATGTACCAACCTTTCATGGAAAAATATATTTTCAACGCAAGGCCGGGTTTAGCAATAAATTCAACGGTCGGCGCAATCGGCGTACCGCTCAATTTAGTGCTAATCCAAAGCAGCCCCGCATCAAAATCAAGGGTTAAAAAACGGGATAAACAGCAGACACAACGATGTGTGCCTGCTGTCTGCGTACGATCTTATTTACGAAGTCCGAGTCTTGCAACGATGGAACGATACCGCTCGATGTCAACCTTCTGCAGATACGCAAGGAGGTTTCTTCTGTGACCGACCATTTTCAAAAGGCCGCGGCGAGAATGATGGTCCTTCTTGTTGATTTTCAGATGCTCGGTGAGGGTGTTGATTCTGTGCGTCAGCACTGCGATCTGTACTTCCGGAGAACCGGTGTCGCCCTCATGAATCGCATACTCTTTGATGATTGCGGTTTTTTCTTCTTTTGTGATCATGATGTTTCACCTCATAAAAATATTTCATTCGCCTGACCCCCGGCATGCGGTTGGTGAAGTCCGCGCACTGAGAAATCGGCACAATGCTGAAAGATTATAGCATATGTTTTTCAAAATGTAAAGGGTTATTTGAAAAAAAGTCTGCGGAGATTCTTCATCCGCATAGCAGCTGTCCCGCGGGACGGTCATTGCGCAGCGGCGCTGCGCGGGTACTTTTTTTCCTTTATCCATTTACATTTTCAAAACTTTGTGCTATCATAGAATCTACTGCAAAGCAAAAGAAGGTGAAGCCATGCCGATCAAAATTGATGACCGTCTGCCCGCAAAAGAACGCCTTGAGCGTGAGAACATTTTTGTCATGTCGCAGGAGCGCGCGCAAAGCCAGGATATCCGCCCGCTGAAAATTCTGATTCTGAATCTGATGCCGACGAAAATCGAAACCGAAACGCAGCTGCTGCGCCTGATGAGCAACACCCCGCTGCAGGTGGATGTTGAGCTGCTGCAGACAGCGACCCACAAATCCAAAAACGTCAATGAAGAACATATGCTGACGTTTTATCATACCTTTGATGAAATCAAGCACAAAAAATATGACGGCATGATTGTCACCGGCGCGCCGGTAGAAAAAATGGAATTTGAGGAAGTCGATTACTGGGACGAGCTATGCCAGATCTTCGAATGGTCCAAAAAGAATGTCTATTCCACCTTCCACATCTGCTGGGGTGCACAGGCGGCCCTCTATTACCACTACGGGATTCCGAAACACCTGCTCAAGGAAAAGATGTTCGGCGTATTCCAGCAAAAGCCGCTGGATCTGTATCACCCGCTGCTGCGCGGGTTTGACGACCGTTTCAATGTTCCGCAGTCACGCCACACGGAAGTCCGTTTTGAAGATGTCGCGCTGTGCAAGGACTTGCAGATTCTCTCCTACTCCGAGATCTCCGGCATCCATCTGATTTCCGACCTCGCCTGCCGGAAGTTTTTCGCGACCGGGCATTCCGAATATGACGCGGACACCCTCGCAAAGGAGTATTTCCGCGATAAGGAAAAAGGGCTGCCCATTCAGATTCCGCAAAATTACTTCCCGGACGATGATCCGACCAAGCAGCCGATTATGACCTGGCGCAACGTCGGCACGCTGATGTTCACCAACTGGCTGAACTACTTTGTGTATCAGCGGACACCCTATGATATCAATGACATTGAATAAAAAACAGAGCGGTTTCACCGCTCTGTTTTTTTATGTATCCGTTCGCTCAGATGAGGCCCTGTGCCATCATCGCATCGGCAACCTTCTGGAAGCCCGCGATATTTGCACCGGCAACAAGATCATAACCGAGACCGTTTTCTTCCGCCGCTTTTGCGGAATTGTCATGAATGGTCTTCATGATCTGATGCAGCTTTGCGTCGACCTCTTCTGCAGTCCAACTGTAGCGCATGGAGTTTTGGCTCATTTCCAGCGCAGACGTCGCAACACCGCCGGCATTGACCGCCTTGGACGGCGCAACGGCTTTGCAGCTCTTGCGCAGCAGTTCCAGCGCTTCGTTTGTGGTCGGCATATTGGACACTTCAACATAATACGGAACTTCGTTGGCGATGATTTTTTCCGCTTCGGCAACACCGACTTCGTTCTGCGTTGCGCAGGGCAGCATCACGTCTGCCTTAACACCCCAGGGCTTTTCACCCGGGAAGAACTTCGCGCCGAACTTGTCTGCGTAATCCTGCACCTTGTCACGGCCGGAGGCACGCATTTCCAGCATGAAGTTGATCTTTTCGTCGGTGCTGATGCCGTCTTCGTCAAGGACATAGCCGTCCGGGCCGGAGATGGTGAGCACCTTGCCGCCAAGCTCGGTAATCTTTTTCACTGCGCCCCACGCCACGTTGCCGAAGCCGGAAACGACGAACGTCTTGCCTTTGATCTCTTCGCCGAAATGTTTAAGCATTTCCACGGTATAATAGATTGCGCCGAAGCCGGTTGCTTCCGGACGGATCAGAGAACCGCCGTAGGGAAGACCCTTTCCGGTCAGTACGCCGTTTTCAAATCTGCCTTTGATGCGCCGATACTGGCCGTACAGATAACCGATCTCACGGCCACCGACGCCGATATCACCGGCCGGAACATCGATGTCCGGACCGATGTGACGGTAAAGTTCCGTCATAAATGCCTGGCAGAAGCGCATGATTTCTGCGTCGCTCTTGCCGCGCGGGTCAAAATCGGAACCGCCCTTTGCGCCGCCGATCGGCAAGCCGGTCAGGCTGTTTTTGAAGATCTGTTCAAAGCCGAGGAATTTCATGATGCCGAGATACACCGAAGGATGGAACCGCAAACCGCCTTTGTAGGGACCGATCGCACCGTTGAACTGTACACGGTAACCCTTGTTAACCTGCACGTTGCCGTTGTCGTCCACCCATGTCACGCGGAAAGAGATCGCGCGCTCCGGCTCGACCATGCGCTCCAGCAGGGCGCACTTTTCATACTCCGGATGCTTTTCGATGACCGGCGCGAGGGAAGTCAACACTTCCGTCACAGTCTGGATAAATTCCGGCTCATTCTTGTTGTTTTTCGCTGTTTGTTCAATGACTCTCTGAACGTAGCTCATTTACTGCCGCCTCCAATTTATCGTATATCGCTCCTGCTGCCGTCTGCATGCAGACACAAGGCGATACCGAATATATATTGTATACCTAAAAAAATTGAATGTCAACTGACTTTTTATTGTCGAATTGCGAAAAAGTTTTCATTGTTTTAATGCGATAAACCCAATAATGCACAAAAGAAATACGCAAAAAGACCTGCGCCGAAGCACAGGTCTTTTGTTTTTTTCTGTGATTATTCTTCGCTGATTGCGCCAACCGGGCAACCGTCCGCGCAAGAGCCGCAGCTGATGCAAGTATCGGCGTCGATCACGAACTGGCCGTCGCCTTCGCTGATTGCGCCAACCGGACAAGTATCTGCGCATGCGCCGCAGGAAATGCAGTCTTCGCTGATTTTATATGCCATTGTACAGACCTCCTTCAATATTTCTATGCCCATTGTATCATAAAATTCCGAAAGATCAATAGCTTGTTTTTACTTTTTTCGGTTAGCGACAGCTAATTTTTTTCGATTGTTTCTCTGTTTTTCGTACCCTTTTCGCAAATCCTATTGACTAATCTTTTGTTTTCCATTATAGTAGGATAGCATGATTTTTCAGGAAAGTGTAAGGTATTGTCCCTATGGAAAAACTTGAAATCAAAGCTCATCAGATTTTCGCAAACGAAAACACGGCCGACGCAATCAAGCTCTTTGACGGCAATCCCCGCACCCGATGGGTCGGCGGACAATATCCCGGCTATGTGGACATCCGCTTTGAAACGATGTGTCATTTGCAGAAGATTGTCGTGGACGCGCAGAAGAACAGCAGCTGCGACTTTTCCGTTTTTGCAAGCGACGACAACGTAAACTTCACGGAGATTCTTTCACACACCAACGACCATGACCGCAGCGGTCATTACCCGCTGACGTGCGACGTGCAGTGCTGCGCGGTACGTGTTTATGTCAAATATCAGTCCGCATCCGTTCATGTCAAACTGCGCGGCATCACCTTGTTTGGTACAATGACGGATGTTCCGCCGAAAAAAGTGACCGTCGCCTTGCCGCAGC
This sequence comes from Oscillospiraceae bacterium, assembly GCA_902772935.1. Lineage (GTDB taxonomy): Bacteria > Bacillota > Clostridia > Oscillospirales > Acutalibacteraceae > UBA6857. The sequence goes on along the minus strand of CACYCR010000009.1, from coordinate 23,623 downwards.
CGTTTTCGGAAAGTGAATACGCGTCTGCAATCACACCGGAAGACACACTGCAGACACTGCGCGGTCTGGTCGAACGCACCATCGGCCCGGCGTACCGCGACCGGTTCTGCTTTGTGCTGGAACCCGGCGCAGAGGAATTCTTTGCGCTCTCGGATGCAGACGGAAACATCAAAATCACCGCCAACAGCGGCATCAATCTCGCCTGTGGCCTCGGCTGGTACTATAAAAACCATTGCGGTCTGCATTTTTCGCAGGTCGGCAACACCGTCCATCTGCCGGACGGTCTGCCGCCCGTCGGCACACCGCAGCGCTTCACAACACCGTTTAAAGTGCGCTACGCCTATAACTACTGCGCACTGTCCTACACGATGGCCTTCTGGGGTGAACAGGAATGGCAGGCGGAGCTTGACCGTCTGGCGCTGCAAGGCGTCAACGTCATTCTCGACATCACAGCGATGGAAGAAGTCTGGCGCCGTTTTCTGGAAAAGCTCGGTTATACCACCGATGAAGCCCGCGCATTCATCACCGGTCCCGCCTATTACGCCTGGTTCAACATGGCAAATATCTATGGCGTCGGCGGTCCGGTGCCGCTCGGCTTTTTCAAGCAGCGCACGGACCTCGCCCGGCGGAATCACCGCTTTATGAAAGCGCTCGGCATGATGCCTGTTTTGCAAGGCTATTCCGGCATGGTACCGACCGATATCCGCAAGCACGTTTCCGACGCGTCGATCATTCCGCAGGGACTCTGGAACGGGTTGGACCGTCCGGCCATGCTCAAGACCGACACCGAAGCCTACCGTCGTCTCGCAAAGCTCTTTTATGAAGCACAAAAGGAAACCTTCGGCAATGCAACTGTTTATTATGCAACCGACCCGTTTCATGAGGGCGGCAAAAGCGGCCGCATGAAGGTAGAAAAAATCAGCGCACAAATCATGGATTCTTTGCTGGAAAGCAATCCCGACGCGGTCTGGATTCTGCAATCCTGGGGTGAAAATCCGTCCCGTGCCCTGCTGGAAGGCATTGCCGACAAAAAGGATCACACGCTGATCCTGGATCTTTACGCCGAGAAAAAGCCCCGTTGGGAGCACTTCCTCGACCGGGAGTTTTTGAACACACCGTGGGTGTACTGCATGCTCAACAACTTCGGCGGGCGGATGGGTCTGCACGGGCATCTGCGCACAATTGCAACCGAGATTGCCCGCGCCGCCAACACCGCGCAGCACATGCAGGGCATCGGCATCACGCCGGAAGCGACCTTCTCCAATCCGATCATCTTCGATCTGTTTTTTGAAACGATCTGGACGGCAAACGGCAAAATCGAGCCGATTGACCTGGATGCCTGGCTTGTCGGATATTGCCGCCGCCGTTACGGCACCTTTAATGAAGATCTGAAGGCGGCGCTGGATTTGCTCAATCAGACTGTATACAATCCCGACCTCAACGAACACGGGGAGGGTGCGCCGGAATCTGTGGTCAATGGCCGTCCGGCCTTGCATCCGACTTCGCCGTCCTCCTGGGGCAATGACGTCGTCGCGTACGACAAGGCGACCTTCGAAACCGCCGTGCGCCGGTTTTTCTCGGTGTATGACGCCTGCAAAAACAGCGAAGGCTACCGCTTCGATCTGATCGATCTGCTCAAGCAGATTCTGTCCAATACCGCGCAGGAATATCAGCGAAATTTTGCTGACGCGTATGAAAAGAAAGATGTCATCGACTTCATGAAGTGGACAGACAAATTCATGCAGCTCATCCATTTCAACGACCGTCTGCTCTCCTGCGAAAAGACGTTTCTGCTCGGCAACTGGATCGGCGGCGCGCAGCGTATGGCAGCGCCCTTTGATGACTTCTCCAAAAAGCTCTTCACGTTCAACGCCCGCGCGCTCATTACGACCTGGGCCGGTTCCCGCAACGGCGCCGATTTCGGCGGACTGCGCGATTATTCCAACAAGCAGTGGGCTGGTCTCACCGAAGATTTTTACGCATCCCGTTGGCAGCTCTGGATCAAACAGCGCATTGACGAACTCAACGGCATCGACGCACCGGCGCCTGACTGGTTCCGTCTGGAAAACCGCTGGACCTGGGCAACAAACGACTATCCGCAAACGCCGGCCGACCATGACCTCAAGCAGCTTGCCGAAAAAGTGTTTGCCTGCTTTACCGTCGCCTCGGCACGTACACACGCAGATTAAAGACAACAGCATATGCAAAAGGGGCAGTAGTTTTGTACTGCGCCTTTGCTTTTTTGTGGTACAGGCTGTGAAATACACCGCTTTCTCTTGTTTTTTTCTCAAGATTGTAGTATAATATTATGAAACTATAATAAGCAGAGGTTCGTCTATGTTTGAAGGATTGCGCATACAGCCGCAATGTGCCGCCGCGATTGAAAACGCGGTGCGCACCGGTACGCTCTCTCATGCGGTCATTCTGGAGGGCGCAGACAATGAAACCCGGCGCTGCACCGCAAAAGAGATTGCGAAAGCGCTGCTTTGCGAAGGCGCCCCCATACCCTGCGGCAATTGCCGTCCCTGCAGAAAGGTTGCGCACAACAATCATCCCGACCTTTTCTTTATCAAAAAAGAAGACGGCAGCGCCGCCATCAAAGTTGACGCCATTCGCAACGTCAAAGCGAAAGCGCAGCTGCGGCCGAATGACGGCAGCCGCAGCATCTTCATCATCGAAGACGCCGCCGATATGAACACACAGGCCCAAAACGCCCTGCTCAAGCTGCTGGAGGAACCGGCACCGTACGTCAGCTTTCTGCTGACCTGCGCGTCGCGGGCCGCCCTGCTTGAGACCATTCGCTCTCGCGCCACGGCGTACACCTTATCCAATGCCGATGAAACAGAAAACGCGCCGGAAGACGAACAGGCCGCCGCTTGCGCCCGGCAGCTTCTGCTGACCTTGTGCGACGGCAACGAACTGGAATTTCTGAAGCAGACCGGTGTTTTTCAAAAAGACAAGCCGCTCTTCCAGGCAACTTTACCGTTGCTGCTGCCGCCGTTGCGGGATGCGCTGGTACATGGCGCCAATCTTGCGCCGATGTGCGGCGACACAGCGCTTGCCGACCGGCTGGCCGCGGTCTTTCCGCAACGAAAGTTGCTGCGCTTCATGGAAGCCGTGCAGACGCTGCTTGACGGCATTCCGCGTTCCGCGAACCATAATCTCAGCATCACTGCGCTTTGCAGCGCATTATACACAATCAAGACAGAATGATCTGATTCTGTGAAAGAAAGGATTATCCCTATGGCAATTATCGTCGGTGTCCGGTTCAAAAGCGCCGGAAAAACGTATTACTTTGACCCCAAATCCTACACACTCAACCCGCGTGATCAAGTCATTGTTGAAACTGCGCGCGGTACGGAATGCGGCGAAGTCGTCTTTGGCAACCGCGAGATCGCAGACGAAGAGCTGACTTCTCCGCTCAAGCCGGTACTGCGTCCTGCTTCCGAAAAGGATTTCCGGATTCTTGAGGAAAACAAGGAAAAAGAGAAGGCTGCGTTTGAGATCTGTGCAAAGAAGATCAAAGAACACAAGCTTAAAATGAAGCTCGTGGACGTGGAATATACACTCGACCGCAACAAGATCATGTTTTATTTCACCGCGGACGGACGCGTGGATTTCCGCGAGCTGGTCAAAGACCTTGCCGGCATCTTCCGTACCCGCATCGAGCTGCGGCAGATCGGCGTGCGCGACGAAGCAAAACTCGTCGGCGGTCTCGGGGTTTGCGGACGGCCGTTTTGCTGCAAAGGATTCCTCGGCGACTTTCAGCCGGTCAGCGTCAAAATGGCAAAAGAGCAGAACCTTTCGCTCTCCCCCACCAAAATCAGCGGCACCTGCGGCAGACTGATGTGCTGCCTCAAGTACGAACAGGAAGCGTATGAACACCTGCTGCGTGTCACGCCGAAACAGGGCGCCATCGTTGATACGCCGGAAGGCCGCGGCGTGGTGATTGAAAACAACCTTCTGACAGGAATCCTGAAAGTGCGGCTCGACAAGCGCCCCGAAGCGGCGCCGCTCGTCATCAGCCGCAAGGAGGTCAAGCTCATTAAGGACCACCAGATTCGCGTGGAAGCAAAAGAAATGAAAGAGCTCAAAAGTATTGAATAAAGCAAAAGAGGTGCCAGACACCTCTTTTTTTATGGTCTGCGAACGATCATTTTGAACACCTTGCGGATGCAGTGTTGAATGAAAAAACTACTGCGTAAAGAAAGCAAACGGAAAATTGACGTACACCGGCTGCAGCCAGTTGGTCATCAGAGTTGCAAAATGCTTCGTAATCAGACTTACGTACCGGAGCACTGCGTGTTTCAACATTTACTGAAAGATTATATCGAAAAAAACCACCCTGATGCAAAGGGTGGTTTTTCCAAAGTTTTTCATTCTTTTTTTCGTTTTTTATGAACAAATCTGCGCGACTATTTGCCGTCCCGCTCCCGGATCACAAAACGCACCGGCGTACCTTCCAGACCGAAGACCTCGCGAATCTGGTTTTCAATATAACGCTGATAGCTGTAATGGAACAGATCGGCGCGATTGACAAAGCAGACGAATGTCGGCGGTCGGGTCGATGCCTGTGTCATGTAGTAGATCTTCAGGCGGCGCCCCTTATCTGTCGGCGGCTGCACGCGGGCGGTTGCCGCAGCAAGCACGTCGTTGAGCTTGCCGGTCGAAATGCGCGTCGCGTTCTGCTCATCGACAAACTTGATCAGTTCAAACAGCCGATCCAGCCGCTGACCGGTCTTCGCGGAGATGAAAATGATCGGCGCATAAGACATGAACGAAAAATCGTTCATCAGCTTTTTGCGGTACGCAGTCATGGTCTGTCCGTCCTTTTCAACGGCATCCCATTTGTTGACGGCAATGATGCACGCCTTGCCCTGTTCATGCGCAAGCCCGGCAACCTTCGAATCCTGTTCGGTGAACCCTTCCACCGCGTCGATCATAATCACGCAGACGGTTGCACGTTCCACTGCCATTTTCGCACGCAGGATGCTGTATTTTTCCAACTGATCATCCACACGGCTTTTCCGGCGCATACCGGCGGTATCGATGAAGAGGAAGGATCCGAATTCATTTTCCACAACGCTGTCGATTGCGTCGCGCGTTGTACCGGCGATATCGGAAACAATGGCACGTTCCTCGCCGCTGATCTTGTTGACAAGCGAACTTTTGCCGACGTTCGGCTTACCGATCACCGCAACAGCGATCATCGCGTCCGTTTCGGCAGTCTCTTCCGCCGACGGCAGATATTGCACAACGGCGTCCAGCAGGTCACCGGTACCGTGCCCGTGTACCGCAGAGACAGCAATCGGATCACCGAGACCGAGGTTGTAAAACTCATAAAAGCCAAGCGGCAGATCGCCGACAGAATCACATTTGTTGACGCAAAGCACAATCGGCTTTCCGCTCTTCTGCAGCATCGCAGCCACTTCGGCGTCTGTTGCGACAACGCCGGAGCGCACGTCTGCAACAAGGATAATCACCGACGCCGATTCGATCGCAAGCTGCGCCTGCCGCCGCATTTGCGACAAAATCACGTCATCCGACTGCGGCTCAATGCCGCCGGTATCCACCAGCAAAAAAGTATAATTCAGCCACTCGCAGTCCGCAAAAATGCGGTCGCGGGTCACGCCGGGCGTGTCGTCCACAATGGATAACCGCTGCCCAACCAGCTTGTTAAACAGTGTTGATTTTCCGGTATTCGGTCTGCCGACAATGGCAACAACCGGTTTTGCCATAACGATCAACTCCTTATCTTCGTTGATTCAAAATCATCTCCAGCAGCGTATAGCCGCTGTTCTCCGTAACGCCAACCGGTACGCCGAGCGTGTTTTCCACTTCCGTCAGCGAAACATTGTCCAAAAAGAGATCTCCTTCCCTGCGCAGCATTGCCGCCGGGATCAGCAATCTGCCGTGCAGCGCTTTTCCTTTCAGCTGCGCCATCAGGTCTTGACCTGTCACGAGACCGGCAACCGTGATGCTGTGTCCGAAGAAGTCATTTTCAATGGCGTAAACATCAATCTGCGCCTTTGAAAAGCGTTCGCGCACTCTGCGGCAAAACGATTCCAGCAGCGGGTATGCCGCAACGCCCGTCGCCATGCTGACAGAGACTGGCGTATCCTCCGGCAGATCGCATTGATCCAGCGCATCCAGGAACTCCGTCTCCATATTTTTCCACATGCCGACGCCGTTTTCCAACTGCGGATAATCCTCATAATAGTTGTCATCTGGCAGCTGCAGTTCGGCCTTCAGATAAAATTCGTCTGCACAGAATGCGAGCCGGCGCCCGTAGGTTTCCACGCAGCGGTCACCGAAAGCGTCAAGAGTATCGATCACATCTTTTGCCGTTTCCCTGGTAAATTCCTGCAGTTCGGGCAAATTGGCGCGGTATTTTGTCAGACCGACCGGCACCGCCGCAATGCTTTGCAGCGCAGGGAGCAGTTTTTCCAGCTCCTGCAAGCTGTAAGCCAACTCTTTGCCGTCGTTGATGCCCGGGCAAAGAACCAGCTGCGTGTTCATGGCAATTCCCGCGTCGGCAAGCCGATAGAGAATCTGCAGACTCTCCCCTGCCTTCGGGTTCTTCATCATCTCCACACGCAGCGCCGGATTCATCGTGTGAACGGAAACATTGACCGGACTGATGTGCATTTCGATGATGCGATCCACATCCGCCGTTGAAAGATTGGTCAGCGTGATATAGTTTCCGAACAAAAAGGACAACCGCGCATCATCGTCTTTGAAATACAGCGTCTCGCGCATCCCGGGCGGCATCTGGTCAATAAAGCAGAACACGCACTTGTTTTTGCAGTGCTGCTGTTTGTCCATCAGATAGGTTTCAAACTCCAGACCGAGGTCATCAAAAGCATCCTTGCGCACTGTGACTTTCCGGTGTTTCCCTTTCTGGTCAAGTAACTCCAGTACCAGCTTTTTTTCCTGAGCGTAGAACTGATAATCCAGGACATCACGAATCGGGTGCGCATTGATGGACAGCAGCGTCTCCTGCGGCCGGATGCCTTTTTTTGCCGCCGGTGATTTCGACGTAACGCCGATGATGAATACCGCCATGCTACGCGCCCCCTTTCAGCAGAAATTGAAAAGGCAGAGAAAGCAGACGCTTCTCCACCTCTTGTCAAGCTCAAAAACAAAAATCAGTCTTCGTCGTGCGCAACAACGAGTTTGCCGTTGTAATAACCGCAGCTTCCGCAAACCTTGTGCGGTACGGTATATTCTCCGCATTGTTTGCATTTCACAAGTGTGGGAGCATTCAGCTTCCAAACGTTGGAGCGTCTCTTGTCTCTTCTTGCCTTTGAAACTCTTCTTGCCGGTACTGCCATGGATCAGCACCTCCTTATCTAAATTTTCTTTTCGTTTTTTTCAGTCATCCAGCATGGACAGAAGCGCCTCCAAGCGGGGATCAACTTCTTTTTTGCAATTGCAGGATGCTTCATTTAAGTTGGCACCGCACTGTGGACATAACCCCTTGCAGTCGTCTTTGCAAAGCAGTTTGCTCGGAAGCGACAGAAAGATATCCTCCAGTGCAAGATCAGCGAGATTCAGCCGAAGATCAGGAACAACGATATACTCTTCCCAATCTTTGTCATTGCTGAGTTCCTGCAGCAATGTGTGCGTCAACGGAACTCGCATCTTCTTTTCGGTACGGCTGGCACAGCGGTCACAATCAAACGTAAACGTGAAAGCAGCAACCGCCTCCAACGTTACGATTCCGGCTTTGTTTCTGATCTCTCCCGTTACATGAACCGGCGTCGTGAATGGAACCCGGCCGTTCAGCGTTTCGTTTGAAAAATCCAACATACAGTCCAGCGTAAGCTGCTCTTGCGAGCCTTGCATCAGACCTTCCAGATCAATGACCATACTTCACCTCAAGGGCGCCTTATTCGCATTTTGAGCATAACGAACAAAAGAGCTGCCGCTTAACCTTTAATATTATATAGAGGACAACTGGTTTTGTCAATAATAAACCGTAAAAAATTTGTGAGAATGCCAAAAATTTTTATCCCCCGCGCTCACTGCCTGCTTGTTCAAAGATGTGGCGAAACCGATCGGATTCAGCCATCGAAAAATAACTGCTGTTGGAAATGATCACATGATCACTCAACTGCACCTTCAGCGCATGCAGCAGCCAATAAGCCATTTCCGTTGCGCGGATATCTGCATTTGACGGCGCGGCAATTTCATTCGGATGATTATGCACCAACACAATTGAAGGCGTATTGGACTCCAGAACGACGGATGCCAAACGCCGCAGATCAAGGTTGACGTTGCAGGTGTCCCCTTCGCAGAGCATCTGCATGGTAACGAGGCGGCAGTCTTTGTCAAGACAAAGCGCATAAACCCGTTCATTATAAAGCCCGATAAAGTGCGGCTGCATAAAGGCGGAAATCTCTTCTGCGGTCGAAAGCCGCGGACGGTCCGCAAGCATATCCGCTTCAAACCGCCGGTACAGCGGCAAAAGCAGGCTGAGCAAAATTGCCGCGTTTTCCGTCATGCCTTTCACCTGTTTGAGCTGTGCGGGTGACGCACAGAAAACATCGGAGAAGGAACCGAACCGATCAATCAGCGCGTGCGCGATTTCATTCGTATCACGGTATGGGATACCGAAGAACAACAGTAGTTCCAGCAACTTATGGTTCGGTTCTCCGTCCAAACCGTTTTGCAAATACGCTGCTTTCACATGCTGCCGGTGGCCTTTGTGCGGATTTTTCGGTTTATCATCCATGACGCTCGCCTCACACAATCAAATTACTCAGATGGAGATCTGCATCGCCATATCGTACAAGCCGAGATCAATCGTCTTGGTCATCTTCAGTGCTTCATAGATATCAAAATCAAGGATCTTTTCCTGCTGAACAGCAACCACGCGGTTACCGATCCCCTGCATCAGAAGCTGCACGGCATGGAAGCCCATGTTGCTCGCAAGGATACGGTCCGCCGCGGTGGGACGACCGCCGCGCTGCACATGGCCAAGCACCGTTGCGCGGCTCTCCACGCCGGTCTCTTTCTGAATTCGCTTTGCCATTTCGGCAACGCCGCCGATGGCTTCCGAAACCATAACGACAAAATGAACTTTGTTGCTGCGCTGGGTACGCTTCATGCGTTCGATCACGTCACGTTCAAAATCAAACGGAATCTCCGGCAGCAGAATGGATGTTGCGCCGCAAGCGATGCCCGCGTTCAAAACAAGATAGCCTGCGCCTCTGCCCATAACCTCAACAACGGCGCAGCGGTCGTGAGACTCCGTGGTGTCGCGAATGCGGTCGACCATTTCGACCACTGTATTCATTGCAGTGTCATAGCCGATCGTTTTATCGCAGCAGCCGATGTCGTTGTCAATCGTACCCGGAATCGCAACACAGGGAACGCCATGCAGAGAAAGGTCGCGCGCGCCGCGGAAAGAACCGTCGCCGCCGATGACGACCAGACCGTCAATGCCGCGCTCACGGCAGACACGGATCGCCGCCTGCATACCTTCTTCGGTCTTGAAGCGTTCCGAACGTGCGGAATACAGAATCGTACCGCCGCGGTTGATGATGTCAGATACCGAGCGCAGATTCATCTCGTACATATCATTTTCCATCAAGCCGTTATAACCGCGGTTGATGCCGAAAACTTTCATGCCGTTTTCACAACCGGTACGCACGACTGCACGAATCGCCGCATTCATGCCGGGTGCGTCGCCGCCGCTGGTCAAAACACCAATTGTTTTCATCATAACTATCTCCTCCAGTTTTACCAAGGTATCATAGGGTTATTATTATACACGTTTGTCGAATCAAAGTCAACCTTTTCTTTTATCAAGACAATGTTCGCCGACGAACTTCTTTCATCCGCCGCGTACCGCGACGTTATCCGCACCGAAAATCTCTTCCATCTCCCGGATCAACGGCGGGTTGTTCGCAACCGCAGCATAAAATGCGTACTTCTTTTCATCCGCAAAGAATGTGTAGACCGGAAAAGTGCCGTCAAAAATACCGCACAGTGTCTTCAACTTGGTCATACGGGGATCGCTGCCGGACGGAATCCGCAGAAAAATCCCCTGCCTTTGCTTTTTGCCATCCGCCGGTTTCGATGTGATATGTTCCGGATTTGCCTCAAGCCGGTCGCACAACACCGACGGCGCCTGTTCCTCCTTGCGGCTGATGCGGCCTTCCGCAAGCACGAGTGTTCCTGTCTGCAAGAGTAACTGCTTTTCGGCAAACAGTTTTGAAAACACGAGGCACTCCACGCTGCCTGTCATGTCCTCCAATTGGAAAAAGCACATGGTCGTATTGTTCTTCGTCGTTTTCTTTTCCACCGATGTGATCACGCCGAGCAGCCTCACCCGGTCGTTATCCCGGTACTTTGTGCCGACAGCATCCTCACTTTGCAGCAAATCAACAATCCGGTCTGCTGCAATTGCCGCTGCAAGGTCCTTATACTTTTGCATCGGATGCCCGGAAAGATACAGTCCGGTAATTGCCTTTTCATCTGCCAGCTTGCGCTCATAGGGAAAGTCGTCCGCCTGCGGCACTTCCGGTTCATCGAGTGCAGCGAACTGTGAGCCCTCATCAAAAAAGCCGATCTGTCCGGTGATGTTGTGACTGCGGTCATTGTCCAGTCGGGCAACGATCTGCGGCAGCATCAGAATCATCTGGCGCCGGTTGAGGCCGAGTCCGTCCAGTGCGCCGCACAATATCAGGCTTTCCACTGCGCGTTTGTTAAACTCTTTGCCGTGCGTTCGTTTGCAAAAATCATAAAAGCTGCGGTAAGGTGCGTTGCGGCGCTTCTCCGTAATCACACGGATAAACCCGCGTCCGAGATTCTTGATGGCCAGCAGGCCGAAGCGGATGCTGCCGTCCGAAACGGTAAAGCCCGCAGCGCCGTCATTGACGTTCGGCGGCAGAACACGAATACCAAGACGGCTGCACTCTGCAATATACCCGGCGACCTTTGTTGAAGAATCCAGCACGCTCGTCAGCGTCGCCGCCATCAGCTCGCAGGGATAATGGCATTTGAGCCACGCGGTCTGATACGACACGAACGCATATGCCGCCGCGTGCGATTTATTGAACGCATAATTTGCAAAATGTGACATTTCTTCAAAGAGGGACACTGCCGTTGCTTCGTCCAGACCGTTTTTCAATGCGCCGGAAATGAAGTGCGCCCGTTCCTTTTCCATGACGTCCCATTTCTTTTTTGCCATGGCGCGGCGCACCAGATCGGCAGCGCCGTAGGAATACCCCGCAACCACGCGGCAGATTTCCATAACTTGTTCCTGATATACCATGCAGCCGTAGGTCACGGAAAGAATGTCCTTCACCTGCTCGCATTTATAGGTCGTCTGTTCGGGATGGTGGCGGTTATTGATGTAAGTGTCAATCGAATCGGCCGGGCCGGGCCGATATAGCGAAATCACCGCAATGAGGTCTTCCAGACTCTCCGGCTTCAGCCGTGAAAGCACATTGCGCATCCCGGCAGATTCAAACTGAAAGACGCCGTCGGTCTTTCCCGTGGACAGCATTGCATAGGTTGCCTTGTCGTTGACGTCAATGGCGTTCAGCGAGAACGACGGATCGCGTTTCTGAATCAGCTTAACGGTGTCGTCAATGACCGTCAGTGTACGCAGCCCGAGAAAGTCCATCTTCAAAAGGCCGAGCTGTTCGAGCGTCGTCATTGTGAACTGTGTCACAACACTTTCGTCATTGACGGCAAGCGGCACATAGTGGGAAACCGGTTCACGCGTGATGACCACACCTGCGGCGTGTGTTGACGCATGGCGCGGCATGCCTTCCACTTTTTTGGACAGGTCAATCAGCCGGCGCACGTCCTCTCGTTCCTCATACTGCGCACGCAGCTCCGGTGAGCGGTCAAGCGCCTTGTCGATTGTAATCTTCAGTTCGAACGGAATCAGCTTTGCCACTGCATCCACTGCGGGATACGGCATACCGAGAACGCGGCCGACGTCGCGCACGGCAGCCCGCGCGGCAAGCGTTCCGAAGGTGACGATCTGCGCCACATGATCCGCGCCGTATTTTTCAATGACGTAATCGATGACCTCCTGTCGGCGCACATAGCAAAAGTCGATGTCGAAATCCGGCATGCTGACGCGCTCCGGATTCAGAAAGCGCTCAAAAAGAAGATTATACCTGAGCGGATCGATGCCGGTGATGCCGATGCAGTACGCCGCAAGTGAACCGGCGCCGCTGCCGCGGCCGGGTCCGACGGGAATACCCTTGCTTTTTGCAAAGCGAATAAAATCATGAACGATCAGAAAATAATCCACATAGCCCATGCGATCGATCACGTCAAGCTCATAATTCAGCCGGTCCACATATTTTTGCGGCGGATCGTCGCCAAACTTTTGGCACAGACCATAAAAGCACTGGTTTCTGAAATAATCGTAGTGATTCATATTGTTCGGCACTTCAAAGTGCGGCAGCACCGTTTTGCCGAACGTAAAGTCCAGGTTGCAAAGCGCGGCGATCTTTTGCGTGTTGTCGATGGCCTCCGGCATCTCCGGAAACAGCGCACGCATTTCCGCCTCACTTTTCACATAAAACTCTTCGCTGCCGAAGGACAGCCCCGTATCTTCGCCGAGGGTGTGGTTCGTCTGAATGCAGATCAGCACCTCCTGCAATTCGGCGTCGCTCTTTTCAAGATAATGCGCGTCATTGGTCGCAACAAGCGGGATGCCTGTCTCCTTTGAGAGCCGCCGAAGATCCGGAAGAATATCCAGCTCCTCGCGCAAGCCGTGATTCTGCACCTCCAGGTAATAGTCATCGCCAAACAGATTGCGGTACCACAACGCGGTTTCCCTGGCGCCCTCGTAATCCCCGCGCAGCAGCGCGCGCGGCACCTCGCCGGACAAACAGCCGGACAAGCAGATCAGCCCCTCATGGTGTTCCTTGAGCAATGCGCGATCGATGCGCGGCTTCGTATAGAAGCCTTCCGTAAAGGCCTTGCTGTCCATGGCAATCAGATTGCGATAGCCGGTCTCGTTTTTACAAAGCAAAACCAGATGGTACCGCTCACTGTCTGGACCGCGCACCTTGTCAAAGCGTGAGCGTGCCGCCACGTAACATTCGCAGCCGATGATCGGCTTGACGCCGGCCGCTTTCGCCGCCTTGTAAAACTCAATCGCTCCATACATCACACCGTGGTCGGTAATCGCAACAGACGTCATTCCATTTTCTTTCACAATGCCCATCAGCCGATTGATGCGGCAGGCGCCGTCCAACAGGCTGTACTCTGTATGCAGGTGCAAATGGGTGAATGCCATCCGACAAGCCTCCTTTCGCTCAAAGCAAAGATTTGAATAAGTCATGCAAAGCTTCCGCCGGCAGGATTCCCGTTGAAAAACCGCCTTCTGCTGTCAGTTTTCCACTTTCAACCGCTCCGCCAGCGCTTTGTCCGGTTTTGCAAGAATCGTATAATACGTGTGGTATATGACCTTGCCCGGCTTTGCGCCGACCGGTTTTTTTAATTCACGTACCCGCGTATAATCCACCGCAACGCGCGAGGATTCTCTTGCCTTGCTGTAATATGCCGCGAGCGACGCCGCTTCTTCGATGGACTGATCGGAGACCTCGCCGGACTGATTCTCAATGACGACATGCGAACCGGGAAAGCCTTGTGTATGCAGCCACATATCGTTGTTGTTTGCCAGCTTCATGGACAACCGGTCGTTCTGCAGGTTGTTGCGGCCGACCAGGATCAAGTAACCGTCCGTCGACCGGAAGCGCAAAAAGTCCAGAGGTTTCTGCTTGCCTTTTTTGCCGCTTTTCTTGATGTACCCGCCGCCGTGCAGCTCTTCCCGGATAGCAGACAGTTCCGCATCGCTGTCCGCGCGGGAAAGTGCCTCCTGCACCGACTCAAAATAAGCCAGTTCCGCCTCCCCTTCCGCAATCAGCTTTGTCAGCATCACTTCTGCCGTTTTGGATTTGCGGTACTCCTTATAATAGCGGTTCGCATTTTCAAGCGGCGTTTTTGCAGGATCCGCCGGGATGTGCAGCATCTGCATATTGTCATAATAGTTTTCCACATCATACACGCGGCTGCCTTTTTGCAGGCGGTGTAAATTAGCTGTAATCAGTTCACCATACAGTTTCAGTGTCTCCCGGTCGGCACAGGCCGCAAGCTCCTTTTGCTGCATCGAGAGCTTCCGTGCCGTACGCTCCGTGAGGTTGGACAGCGCACGCAGCAATTCTTTGCCGCGCTGGTGCAGTCGGGATACCCGGTCACGCTCGCTGAAAAACGCGTCCAGAAGTGCTGATGCACTGTCAAAGGTCCGCACCTGCCGCGCCGTAGCATACTGAAAAATATCAAGGAACGACAGCTCTTTCGGCTGTTCGTTTTCATCGAGAACCATATAGACCGCCGTATCCCGATGCAGACCGTCCCGGATCTGCTGCAGTACATCCGAAAGGCGCTTCGACTGTGCGGCGTCCAGCTCGGCCGGTGTCAGATCTTCACCGCCGACACGAAACGCCAGCTCCCGCGCCACAATCGGCGAAATGCCCTGCACCGCGTTCAGAATCGCACCGGACAGCAGCTTGTGCGGCGTAAGGGAAAGCCGTTCCAGCACCTGCTGCGGCGTCGCCGTTTCAAGGCAGAGCTTATCCTGCGCCTGCGGCAGGACATACGGTAATCCCGGCAGAACCTGACGCACGGCGGACGCGGCATAATCAATACGCTTTACGCTGTCGATGATCTCGCCGTTCTCACCGATGAGAATGAGATTGCTGTAGGTGCCCATGATCTCCACGCAAAGCGTCAGCTTTGTCGGGTCGCCGATTTCGTTGGTCGCGTCAAAATCCAGGAACAAAATCCGGTCCAGTTCCCGCTGCCGCACTGCCGTCAGCTTTGCCGCCGTCAGATATTTGCGCAATAGCATGCAGAACATCGGCGGCACTGCGGGGTTTTCAATGGTCTGCGTTGTAAAATGCACACGCGGACTGTCCGAGCGCACACAGATCAGAAGCCGATGTGCGCCGCCTTTGCCGCGAAACACCAGAACGATTTCGTCCTTTGTCGGCTGCTGCACCTTTTCCACGCGGAACTGCAGCACGCGTTGTGTGATCTCGTCCTTGACACGTGACAAGAAGATACCGTCTAAAGCCATATCTTATCCTTTCGGAGAAACAAATTTGATGGGGTTTTCCTGCGGCAGCAGTACTGTTCGCAGGGACGGAAACGCCGCTTCCACGATTGCTTTGAGTGCAGCCACCGAAGGGTTCTCCGTTTCAAAGTGACCTGCGGCAATCACGGTAACGCCCCGTTCGAGTGCATCCAGCGCTTCATGATGCTTGAGGTCGCCGGTGACAAAAGCGTCTGCGCCTGCGGCAACGGCTTCGTCAAGAATCTCGATTGCAGCGCCGCCGCATACGGCAACACGCGTGATCGGTTTGCCGGCATCGGCAAGGCGCACCGTTGTTTGCAGCGCCGCAGCAACACGCTGCGCAAGTTCAGCGCCGGTGCACGGTTCCACGGTACCGATCCGCGCCATCGGCCGCGGCGCCTCTTTGCTTTCGACCGGGGTAAGATCCTGCAGACCGAGGAGCGTACCCAGCACGTCATTGACACCGCCCGGTGCGCAATCCCAGGGCGTATGTGACGAAATGGCGGCAATGCCGCTGCGAACAAGCGCATAGATCACATTGCCTTCACGCAAATTCTTTTGCGCATGAAAAATCACCGGATGATGCGTAACGATCAGTTGCACACCGGCGTCCTTTGCCGCCTGCAGCGTCTCAGGTGTCAGATCCAGGGCAAACCCGACCGTTTCCACCACCTGGTTTTCATCACCGACCAAAAAGCCGCTGTTATCCCAGGCGCACTGTGTTGAAAACGGAACCGCCTCGTCAATGGATCTCATAATATCTTTTACAAGAATCATTTTTATCCCTCCACATTCGGAAAATCGTTCAGAACCGCCGTCAGAACTGCCGCCTCACCGTTCGGATCACCCGTCAGCAAAAGCGCGTCCCGCCGCTTTTTCAGCTGCAGAAACTGCGTCTGCAAGAGCCGTGCAGCCGCCGGCGTTCCGATTGTCGGCAGCAAACCGACATAGGGCTGTGCCGGTGTATACGCCACCGGGCTTCCTGTGTACTCTGCCGCCATGGCGCAGTAACAGTGTTTGCTATCCGCCGCACAGACCTCTTCTTTCAGCGCAAAGCCGTTTTCAAAGAAGAACCGCCGCACATCCGCCGCGTGCCGCATCGGCTGTGCAATCACACGCACGGCAGGATCCTTCAGCCACGGTGTGCGGGAAATCAGTTCGACAATCAGCAGACCGCCCATGCCTGCCAGCACCACATCGTCACAGCAGCCCGGCGTCAACGCATCCAATCCGTCCGACAGCAGCGTATCAATGCGGTCAGACAACCCGCAAGCGTCGATCGTTGTCCGGGCGTTGTTCAGCGGACCGCTCCGCAGATCGGACGCAATCGCACGCGGACAGATTCCCTGCTGCACCAGATATGCCGGCAGATAGGCATGGTCGGTGCCGATATCAGCCACCACACTGCCCTGCCGGACCAACGACGCGACCGCCGATAAACGCGCGTCCAGTTTCATCTTTTGCTGCCTCCCTTTTCCATACAGGTCGCTCTCTAAAAAAAGCCACCTTCAGGACACCCCGCCGGGCGCCTTCGGTGGCTTGCGTTTGATTGATCTCACTTCGCTTGGTTTGCGAGGTACTCATTCACAACGCTCAACAGATCGTTGCAGTCTACGCCGTGTACCATGCAGGCCTCTTCCACCGTTTCACCGCGGGAAGCGGGGCAGCCGAGACAATGCATCCCAACCTGCAGGAAAAAATAAGCCACACCGGGTTCGTTGTCAAGAACTTCGCCGATCGTCATATCTTTTGTAACTTCTTTCATGGATACGTCCGCCTTTCTTTGTATTTAACTGAACATAAAGAGCTTGACCAGGAAAGCGCCGAGTGCCGTCATTTTGACGCAAAGACCGACGCCAATGGCATTTGCAATGGAGTTTGCCTTTGCCTCTTCGCCGTTTTTCTTTTTGACCGCATAAATGATCAGACCGATCAGTGCAAACAAAAAGCTGACAAAGCGTGCAAATTTACCGGCTTTGACCGGTTTGTTGATCACCACTTCGGAGGATGTCGGCGTCAATCCTGCAGACGGCGCGTCTGCCGAAACGTCCGGTTGTTCCTTCGAGGCATCCTTGGCATCATCCAAAAGATACGCCGTGGGATCATCCGTCACCAATTCAGGTTCCTGCTGCACGGGGTCGACTTTGTGACCGCAAATGAAGCAAAGTTCTGCGTTATCGTCTAATTCGTTGCCGCAATATTTACAAATCATTTCAAATCCTCCATTCAAGACATGAAGCAATCACGGTCTCTTTGAACAGTATTTTGTTCATTATATCATCATCTGCGCTTTTTTACAAGAGAAACACTGCATAAAAATGGATTTCCTTCATAAAAATCTTGTCAAAACCTTGCAACTTTACAAAGAATGGGGTAAAATATGCGGTATGACACCAAGACAAAGGAGGAAAACAGCATGGCGCTTGTCAGCGGATTCGATCTATCCGTTTCTTTCGGCGACAACACGGTCTTTTCCGGTGTCAGTTTCAGCGTCGGTGAAAAAGACAAGATCGGTCTCATCGGCGTCAACGGCGCCGGGAAGACAACCTTGTTCCGGCTGTTCACAAAAGAATATCTGCCGACCGACGGCACGATTTCCATCGGGAAAGACACCGTCATCGGCTACATGGAACAGCACGCCTGCGCCGAAAGTGACCGCACCATGTACGATGAACTGCTGACGGTGTACCGTGACGTGATCGATGCAGAGCGGGAGTTAGAGAACATCGCAAAGCAAATTGACCGTCGCGCCGGCGATTTGTCGGCATTGACTTTGCGGCAGCAGGAGCTGCAGGAACGCATTGAGCGGCACGACGGCTTCACTTACCGCAGCCGTGCGCGGTCTGCGCTGCTCGGCCTCGGTTTTAAAGAAGAGGACTTCAGTCTCCCCTGCGCACTGCTCTCCGGCGGACAACGCTCCAAGGTTTCTCTCGCAAAGCTTCTGCTTTCGGGAGCAAATCTTCTGCTGCTTGACGAGCCGACGAATCATCTTGATATGCCGAGTATCGATTGGCTGCAGGACTTTATCAGTGATTTTCCCGGCAGCATTATCGTCATTTCCCATGACCGCTACTTTCTGGACAAAGTGACAAACCGCACATTCTCCTTGGAAAACGGAAAACTCTTCGCCGCAGACGGCAACTATTCCCGTTATGCCGCACTTCGCGCCGAACGCATCAAGGCGCAGGAGCGCGTATATGCCGGCACGATGAAGGAAATCCAACGCATCGAAGGCATCATGGAACAGCAACGCCGGTTCAACCGCGAACGCAATTACAAAACGATCGCCTCCAAGCAAAAAAGTGTCGACCGCCTGAAAGAGGGCCTGGAAGCGCCCGAACAGGATGCAGACGCCATCCGCTTTCGTTTTGAAACCGCGCTGGTCAGCGGCAACGATGTGCTGATTGCAAGCGATCTTTCCAAAGCCTTCGGCAGCGCACCGCTGTTTGAAAACGTGGATTTGTACCTGCGGCGCGGCGAGCGGGTCTTTCTGACCGGAGCGAACGGCTGCGGCAAATCCACCCTGCTCAAGCTGCTGCTCGGCAAACTGCGCCGGGACAGCGGTAAGATCACGCTCGGTGTCAATGTCAAGATCGGTTATTTTGATCAGACGCTCGCCGAGCTGTCCGGCAGTGAAAAGACTGTGCTGGACGAGGTCTGGGACAGCTTTCGGAAAATGAAAGAAGTCGAAGTCCGCCGTGCGCTCGCAGCATTTTTGTTCAAAGGCGAAGACGTATTCAAAAATATGCACGCCCTCTCCGGCGGCGAAAAAGCGCGTGTCGCCCTGCTTAAGCTGATGCTTTCCGGCGCAAATTTTCTGGTGCTTGACGAACCGACCAACCATCTGGATATCCAATCTCGCGAGGCGCTGGAGGACGCGTTCGACACCTTTGACGGTACCATGCTCGTCGTCTCGCATGACCGCTATTTCATTAACCGTCTCGCCACCCGCGTTCTGCGGCTGCGGCAGGACGGCATCGACAGTTGCCCCGGCAATTACGACGACTTCTGCAATATGTTCCCTGCGACGCCGACAGTCAAAGTGCAAAAAGCGCCGCCGAAAGAAAACAGCTATAAAATACAAAAGGAGCGCGACAGCCTGATTCGGCGCACAAAGGGCAAGATCGGTCGGCTGGAGGCACAAATCGATGAAATCGACCGGACGATTGAGAACCTGCAACGGCAGATCAACACGCCGGAAACTGCTGCCGATTATGCGCAGATTCTCTCCCTGACGCAGGCACTGGAGGATGCGCTGCATCGGCAGGAAGCGCTGATGGAGGAATGGCAAAGCGAAAGCGAAACGCTGGAAACGCTTCTGGAAACGGAGGCGTCGTCATGATCTGCAAGCAATGTGGGCTGGAACTGGAGCCGGGCGTACGCGCTTGCCCGGTCTGCGGCGAGCCGACCGAACCGGAAAAGAAACGGCCGCGCGCCCTGGCGCCGCTGGTTCTGGTGATCGGATTCCTGCTGCTCTGCGGCTGTCTGTTTGCCGGATACCGTCTCGGCACAGTCGGGACACAAACGGCAGCATCCGACGCGATGACGGAAACCGTTGACCTGCCGACACGCATCACCTTTGTTTTTCACGAAGATGAACAAGTTGCGACGCGCGGCTTCCTGCGTACCGACGCACAGACGCTGAAAGCCATGGACGACAACGCATTTGCGGCGTTTTGCACATCCGTTCTGCGTGATGACTGCGATTACTTCACGATGTACCTGACGGATGACACCGGATTGGTCTTTTTCCGCAAAAACCTCTCCCCGATTCTGTACGGCACACTCAACGAAGACGGCAACATCGCAGCAATCCTCGGCACCATCTACCGCGACCCGGACGGACATTATGTGTATATACCGTCAGCATCACCTGCACCGCCGGCAACAGAACCGCCTGCGCAACCAACGGTTGTCCCAACGACTGCGCCCCTGACAGAGCCTGCAGGCAGCATGCCGACCGAAGAGATCATTGTCGATTCCACAGTGCCGACAGAAACGACCGCACCGACACCGGCAACTTCGGTTCAGCCGCCGGTGACAGCGCCGTCAACCACGCAGCCGACAACAGCAGCACCCGCCCCGCCGGCAAGCGGTGACACGGTCTATGTCACGAACAGCGGCACCAAGTATCACCGCAGCGGCTGTTCCTATCTCAGCCATTCCAAGATCGCAATCTCCCTTTCCGACGCAAAAGCGCAAGGGTATACGCCGTGTTCAAGATGCTTTCAATAACGCAAACGCCCCGCACAGACGTGCGGGGCTGATTATTATTTATGGTATTTAGTTAAACAGATTCTTGAAAAAGTCCAGTATCTTTTTGAAAAACGCTTTGATACGCGCCCAGAAGCTTGTTGAGGTCTTCTCCGGATTCTGTGCAGCATCATCCGGCTCTATCTCCGATGCTTCTGCCGGAATCAAAGAAAATGAAACATCCGTGCGCAGTGCGCCGAACAGCCCTTCCGGTACCACGGCAATAAACTGTGACGGCTCTGCAATGCCAAGGGCATACAAAGCGATCGCGGCAACGTCTCTGTTCTGTACTGATTCGTTCAAAACGGTTTTGCTGACGGTACGGCCGGCAACCGCAAGGACCGCAGAGCTTTCTTCTTTGGTTGTACCGCCGTGGCCGTTCGTTGTCTCGCCGTGATCGGCAACCAGGATAAACAGACCGTTTTCCATCAGTCCCTGCGCAACAATCGCGTTATATATGCGACCGACCAGATAATCCGCGGTTCTTACTGCGTCGTAATATGCCTGACTGAACCCACCGTAGGCATGCGCAGCATGATCCACATTGTCCAATTGAACAAACATCATCGACGGCGCATTTCCCGCCGCAAGATAATCAACCACCGCATCCGTCACCTGCGGATCTGTGCTGTAATGATACTTTTCAACAGCTATATCATTTTCAATCAAGCCGTGGTTAATCGCATCCCAGTTGTTGAAGGACACCAACTTCGCTGTCGGCATCGCCTGCCGCGCATAATAGAAGATCGTCTGATTGCCGGAATCCGAACCGCGCTCCGTCGAGCTGATGCCACCATTGGTAAAGCCGTGTGTCTGACAATCCACGCCAGTCAGAATGGATCCCCAGTTCTGTGCGCTGATCGTAATCTCTTCCGTGTGCGCATCATGGCGAAAAGCAAATTCGCCGAAAATCTGATCGAAGCACGGGGAATCCACCTTGTCAAAGGCTGCGCCTGCGCCGTCAACGCCGATGATGAAAATATGTCCATACGCGCCGAAGCTCTGCGACGCATCTTCCGCCGCTGCCGGTGCGGCACACAGTAAGAGCAACATTGCAGACAACAAAACGGAAAGAATTATTTTCATACTGACGTCCTTCTCTCTTTTCATTTCTGCAGTCCATTGTATAAAACTCCGCTGCGTTTGTCAAGACCTTATGAAAAAAGCAGCCGATTTCTCGACTGCTTTCGTTTTTGAAATAAACTTATTTCAGGGTGACCTTTGCGCCGGCTTCTTCGAGCTTTGCCTTTGCAGCTTCAGCGTCGTCCTTGCTCATCGCTTCCTTGATGACCTTCGGTGCGCCGTCAACAGCTTCTTTCGCTTCCTTCAGGCCGAGACCGGTCAGTTCGCGGACAGCCTTGATGACAGCGATCTTGTTTGCGCCGATTTCAGTCAGCTCAAGATCGAAGTCGGTCTTTTCTTCAGCAGCAGCGCCAGCAGCCTCAACCGGGCCGGCAGCGACAACAGCAGCAGCGGCGGAAACGCCGAATTCGTCCTCAACAGCGTGAACAAGCTCGGAGAGCTCAAGCACGGTCAGGGTTTTCAGTTCTTCAATGATCGCAGTAATTTTCTCAGATGCCATGGTAGTTACCTCCAAATTAGTTTGAATAAATTTTGATTTGGTTACGCTTCTGCGGGAGCTTCTTCAGCAGCAGCTTCTTCCGCGGGCGCTTCGCCATCCTTGTCGACGATGGCCTGGATTGCGCGGGCGAAAGCGGAAATCGGCGCCTGGAATGCACCGAGAACCTGCGCGAGAAGAACATCTCTCGGCGGCAGCTTTGCAAGGCCGGCAATCTTGGTGGTGTCGATGACTTCGCCATCGAGGAAACCGTTTTTGATTGTAAAATTCTTGTGAGTGTCCGCAAATTTGCTCAGAATGCGGGCAGCAGCGACGTAATCATCTGCGCTTGTTGCAATGGCGGTGGTACCGTCGAGAACAGTCTCAAGACCGTTCAGTTCTGTCGAAGCAATCGCGAGACGCAGCAGCGTGTTTTTCACGACGGTGTATTCCACACCGGCCTCACGCAGCTCTTTACGCAGCGCGGTATCGTCTGTTACGGTGATGCCCTTGTAGTCGACGATGACGCCGGCGCAGGAAGCATTCAGACGTTCCACAAGTTCTGCGACGACCTGCTTCTTCTGTTCCAAAACCTTAGCACTTGGCAAATGAATTCACCTCCATGTAAAATTTTCATTGGGTTTCAAATAAAAGTGCCCTTTCACCAAACCGGGAAAGGGCACACAAATTCCATTTGTCGGATTGTATGCTGCATCCTCGGCAGGCGGCAGAAGCCTTTCAGTCGAAACACCTGCTGTCTTTGGGACAGCCAATTCTTATAAAGAACTCTGATATTATACCGCACGAATGTCTTCGTGTCAAGTACTTTTTTCGGAATAATTGAAATTATTCCTGAGCGGCAGAACCAACCTTGTTCGGGTTGATGCGGATGCCGGGGCCCATCGTGGAAGCGACAACGCAGGAGCGGATGTACTGACCCTTTGCTGCGGCGGGCTTCGCCTTGATGATTGCGTCAAGGAGCGTTGTGAAGTTCTCGTTCAGCTTATCAACGCCGAAGGACGCTTTGCCGATCGGGCAGTGGATGATGTTGGTCTTGTCAAGACGGTACTCAATCTTACCGGCCTTTGCGTCAGTAACTGCCTGCGCAACGTTCGGCGTGACGGTGCCGGCCTTCGGAGACGGCATCAAGCCACGGGGACCGAGGAGTTTACCGAGACGACCGACGAGACCCATCATGTTCGGGGTCGCGATCGCAACGTCAAATTCCATCCAGCCTTCGCCCTGAATGCGCTGCACGAGATCTTCCGCGCCGACAACGTCTGCGCCTGCAGCTTCTGCAGCCTTCGCATCATCGCCTTTTGCGAAAACAGCAACGCGGACATTTTTACCGGTGCCGTTCGGCAGGACGACCGCGCCGCGGACCTGCTGGTCTGCGTGACGGGAGTCAACGCCCAGACGAATGTGCGCTTCGATGGTTTCGTCGAATTTTGCGGTTGCGGTTTTGATGGAAAGATCTAACGCTTCCGCGGGATCATACAGATTTGCCTTGTCATAAAGCTTTGCGCTTTCAACATACTTTTTACCGTGTTTCATAAATTCATCCTCCTATAGAGTGGTTATCGGATTGTTCCTCCCACCCTCAAACTCAGTCAGCGACAACAACGCCCATGCTGCGGCAGGTACCGGCGATCATGCTCATCGCGGTCTCGATGGTTGCAGCGTTCAAGTCGGGCATT
>CACYCR010000008.1 GCA_902772935.1 Oscillospiraceae bacterium | reverse complement strand
GAAAACCATCGGAGTTGGCGCATTTTACAATGACTATGAACTCACAAAGGTGACCATTCCAAACACGGTGACGTACATCGGCGAAAACGCGTTTACCACTGAAAAGCTCTCTGACGTTTACTACGGCGGCAGCAAGGCACAGTGGAACGCCATCACCATCGACAGTGGAAACGACGCGCTCAAAAAAGCAACCATCCACTTTGCGGACGGAACAGAGGACAACGCATCCTTGAATTTCTTCCAGAAAATTGTACAGTTCTTCAAGAACCTCTTTGCACAGCTGAAAAACCTGTTCCGCCGATAAACTGTTTCATAAAAGAGAACCGTTCCTGCCAGTCATGCGGGAACGGTTCTCTTTTACGGTCAGCGTACGGGGTACACCGGCTTGCGCGCCGAAGACCCAGTTTGGCCGACCGCAGGGCGCATTTCTGCCTTTGGTAGAACGAAATGGGGCTGCATTCTCATAATTGTCCGCCCATTTGAAGGGGAAGGTTACGGCGTCAGCGCCGCAGGTCGATTGATCAAACACACATTGCAGCAGCCCCGCAGGACATAATTCCTGCGGGGCTGCTTCTTTTAGCTGTTCTTATTATTTGAGCTTGAGGGCAAGGGTGCCGGGCAGGGTCACCAGCCAGCTCATCACCTTCATATATGCCGATTTGAAGAAGTTCGTGAACTTGCGTACGAAGGTCGGGTTGTCATCGAGATCCGCTGTGGAAAACGTCTGGCTGTGGATGCCCACCACGCCGGGAACATCCCGGACTTCGCTGCCGAACAGGTCCGCGGGAACGCTGCTGACGAAATGCGCCGGCTGTTCAATGCCCAGCGCATACAGCGCGATGGCGGAGATGTCGCGGTTGTGAACGTCCGCGCTCATGGCGGTCGCGTTCACCGTCTTGCCGACAGCCGCAAGGACAGCCGCGCCTTCTTCCTTTGTGAAGCCGCCGTGACCGTATTTGCTTTCACCGTGGTCGGCAACGAGCAGGAACAATCCGTTTTCCATCAGACCGTGCGAAGCAATGGCATTATAGATCCGGCCGATGAACATATCCGCGCGGCGTACCGCTGTGAAGTATTCGTCGCTGAACCCGCCGTGGGTGTGCGCCGCGTGGTCCACGCTGTCCAACTGGACAAACATCAGCTTCGGCGCGTTGCCTGCGTCAAAATAATCCTCGATCGCGGCAACCACTTCCGGGTCGGTGCTGTAGTTGCTCTTGTTCACGCCGATATCGGTTTCGATGAGACCGTGGTTGATTGCGCTCCAATGGTTGAAGGAGACCAGCTCCGCGTCGGGCATGGCCTTGCGCGCATAATAGAAGATGCTGTTGTTGTCCGCAGCCGACGTGCGCTCAGTCGTTTTGAGGCTGGTGTTCGTGAAGCCGTGCGTCTTGTAATCCACGCCGGTCAGAATGGAGCCCCAGTTCTGCGCGCTGATGGTGACCTCTTCGGTGTGCGCATCATGGCGATAGGCGAAGTTGCCGAAAATGCTGTCAAAGCAGGGCGCGTTCACCTGGCCGAACGCTGCGCCGGCGCCGTCGACGCCGATGATGTAGACATGATCATACGCCCCGAAGGAATCCGACGGCTGCGCCGCAAAGGCCGGTACCGCGCAAAGGGTGAGCAGCAGGAAACAAAGAACAAGTGCGATTGTTTTTTTCATGAGGATGCACCTTCTTTCGGATTATTCCGCCAGCTTCGCGGCGCGCATTTCCGTCAGCGCTGCCTGCATCTTTTCCGTGGTCTTCTTGTCCAGCGGGTAGAGCAGGATAAGCACGAGCATCAGCGCGATCATCACAAGCGGGCCAAGAGTGGATACATGATACATTTTGTCAATGACTTCCGGCGCCTGATTGCCGATGAACGCCTTATCCGTGTTGTATCCGACAAGGCTGCACAGCATCGGCACGATGGCGGCCAGCGCCTGACCCATTTTGCGCATGAAGGTGAAGACAGCGAAGTTGGTCGCCTCTTCGCGTTTGCCGGTGACCCATTCCTGATGGTCAACCACATCGCCGCACATGGCCCAGTCTTCCAGAATCACAAAGCCGATGCCCGCATTGACAAAGAAGGCCAGCACGATGTAGACCCAGATGTTCTGGAAGTGACCGATCCAGGTGATGAAAGCCGCCGCCGTGGAGATCGCAAAGCCGACCACGCAGATCGCTTTTTTGCCCCATTTGCGGATCATCTTGTTGGAGAACGGGATCATGAGCGCCATCGGCAGATAGGAGATCACAAGGTAGATCGTGCCGAATCCGCTCCGCTGATAGAAGTCTTTGAACAGATAGACGTTTGCCGTGTTGATATACAGCTGCACCGCGATCACCAGACCGCCGATCAGGCTCATCGTCACGAACGCACGGTCCTTGATGACGTCCTTGAGGGTACTGGTGATGTGCACCTGCTCGTTGGAAAGCTGAACCAGCTCCGGCTTTTCCTTTGTCCACAGGTAGGAAAGCAGATAAATCGCCATCATCGCGATCGCGATAATGCACATTGCATAGAACAGCCGCTGGCCGTCCATCTGCTGTCCGTCGTCGCCGCCGACCATGACCAGTGCCGGGAACAACAGCTGCGGCAGATTGCCGAAGCCGCCGCCGATGGCACGGCTGACGGAAAGGTTGCTGCGCTCATTGTCCTTGTCGGTCATGACCATTGCAAGTGAGCCGTACGGTACCGAAAGGACGGTATAGATCATGCCGTAGAGAATGTAGGTCGCCGCGACATAGATCGTGTTAAAGGTCAGGTTGCCGGTGAATTTGGTGTACACCAGGACAGCGGACACCGCAAGCGGGAAGCCTGCGCCGAGAATGTACGGGCGGTATTTGCCGCCCTTGCCGGGCTTATGCTTTTGAACGATCGTTCCCATCATCGGGTCGTTGATGGCGTCCCAGATGCGGGCGATCCAGAAAATGATCGTGACGATTGTGCCGGTGATGCCGAGAATATCGGTACAGTAAATTGCAAGATACGTACCCATGACGCTAAACGCAAGGTTGTTCGCCGTGTCGCAAATCGTATAACCGATATAGTTTTTGGCGGAAAGCTTGTCGCCTTTTGCGGGTTTGTTCCCGGTCAAGTCGACCGCAGCCTTTCTGGACATAGGATTTTCCTCCTTTGCTTTGAAAAAAACAGGACTTGATTGGTGTCAAGTCCTGCTGATTTTGAAAGAGTTACGCAACGGTTTCCGAAATGAAATCGCCGTCGAAAGTCGCGCAGGAAACATAGTTTTCGCGGTTGTCCGCGTCCTTCGCGTTCTTCTTTTCGATGAGCTTGGTCACTGCAATATATACGCCGACGATCGCCGCGACGATGGCAGCAACGATGGCAACGATTTTTGCAATCTTTTTGAATTTCTCCATGGTCCATACCTCCGTTGAATTTCTTTGTTCAATTATACCATGTTCTTTTTCACAAGTCAACCACAATCAATGGATTTTTCACAAAATTGTGCGGCTGACTCAATAAGTGATTGTGTAAGTTGCGGTGTGATCGCCATGCATCCGCAGCGTCACCGGCACCATCATGGAGCCGCTGCCGGTCGCATCCGTCGCGGTCAGATGATGCTGCATCGCCGTGATGCGCCCCTGACTGTCAATGGTCGCGTCAATCGTACCGTCATCATAGGTGACGGTGAACTCGTCGATTTTTGCGTTGGACGGCAAACCCATGGTGTCCGTATTGATGACCTCCATCACGCCGGAATAATTCGGCGCATTGCTGTTCATGGTCTGCTGCTCACGGCCGAGCGTCAGATGCAGCTGATAGCCGCCGTCTGCCGTGGGTGTCGCCGTTGCCGATGTCACCGCGCTTTCCGAAAGCGCTGCGCCCCGGTCGATCGGCGCCACGATATGGTTCACGGAGGCGCCGCTTGCCGGGTCGGAACCGCCGGTAAAATGATAGGTTTTCGGCGAGGTGTCCTTGCTGTTGGCAATCATCTTGTCCGCCATGCTGCGGACGGAGGCCGGGCTCATTTCATCAATCACGACATTGAGCACATCGGTTTTCACCAGCGTGAAATCACCGGTGGCCTTCAGCTTGTTGACGGCGTTCACATAGGCGGCAACGATCTGCGCCTTTCCCGTGGGAACGCTCGCCGCTGCCGGCTGCGACGCGGACGGCGTACTGACCGCCGGATCGGCCCCGGGGGTCTGGGTCACAAGCGGTGCCGTCGTGCTGACCTGCGGAATCGCCTGCGAACCGCTGGTCACCTGATTGCCGCCGATGGTGACGGCGGGCGCTTCCTGCGGCGCCGTCGTACGCGGCTGCACGTCACTTGTCATCAGTGTCGGCAGTGTCGTCTGCGTTTCGCTGCGATGCTTTTTGATCTTTGCAACGCCGATGCCGAGACAGATGTAAAACACCACAAGCACGACCAGCGACAAAATGAGAATCTGTTTGAATTTTTTTGTTGTCATTTGCGCTCCATCCTCAGCAATCAGCGGGTAAAGGTGTAGTGGTAATCCGACGTGCCTTCCAGCACCAGGCTGATCGTGATGCCGGCCTCCGACGCTTTGGCGGAGATGCTGAACGGACTGATGACATCCAGCGCATCCAGCGTATAGTTCTTGTTGATCTTCGCCGTGATCGTGGTTGTGCCGACGCTGGCCTTGTAATCGCCAAGGTCCGCAAGCTCGCTCTGGCTGCTGGCAAAGCTCTCCGTGAAGCCCGGGTGATACTTCGCCGTGCTGTTGCGGTCAAAGCTTTCCTTCTTGAGCGTCACCTTCACGGTGGTGCTGCCATCGCCGTTGGTCGTTGCCGTGACGGCCTGGATGCCGTTGTTGAAGCTGTTGAGATTATGCTGATCATACAGGTAGCTCAAACCGCTGTTCGGTACGATCGCCGTCTGCAGCAGCGAGGAGCGGGTCGAATTCGTTGTCACACCGTTGGAAACATCAACGATCGTTGCGCGGCCGCTGCCGTATTCATAGCGGCAGGTGGATGTCACATCCTGCGTCTCTCTGGATTCATCGAGCACTTCCTTGATGAATGAATCCGGAATCGGGATGAACAACAGCGCCTTCACGTCATAATCGGTCGGGTCGACCTTCATGTGGGACTTCGCCGTTACGTTGACCACGCCGGTCTCATAGCGGGTGTTGTTGACTGCCTGCAGCAGCATCAGCGTATAGGCTTCTTTCAGGCTCGCAGCCGAGGAAGAACTCAGCGTACCGACTGCCGGCGTCTTGAAGGAAAGATCCTGATAGGCCAGGTAACTCGTGTTGCTGTATTCGGAATACGCGAGGGTCCGGCTTTCGTTATAGGCGTCCAGCGCGTAAATGCGGATCTTGAACGTGCCGAGTGCGGTGACGCGCGCCGTCTGGTTCGCGTTCGGCGGCAGACGCAAAGAGACGCTTGTGCCGCTTGCCTTGACCGGCGTCATCCAGGTACCGCTGCCGTTGAAGACCTCACTGCGCACTTCATAGCCGTTTGCGCCGGAAACGCTGTTCCAAGTCAGGGACGTGGTGTTGTCGCTGCCTGCGGCGTTTTTCAGATTGAAGTCTTTGTTTTCCGCTTTCAGGGTGATCTGGGAATTGTACTGGGTCGCGCCGGTGGAGACCCACTTGTTGGCGCCGGCGTTCCAGACGTCGATTGCGTAAATCGCGTTGCTGACATCTTTCCAGGAAATCGTGTAGGAAATACCGTCGCCATTCATCTTGACGGCAAGATTGCTCAGCTTCGTGGACGAGGTCTGATGCTCGGAAGAACTGCCGCTGCCCGTTGTCGCGCTCGCCTCGGCGGAGTATGCGGAATAGGTGCTGCCGTTCACGGCGCGCACGCGGAACGTGTAGGTCGTTCCGGAGGAAAGCCCCGTCGCGGTGTAGGACGTACCCGTCGTGGTTTTGAGCACCGTCCAGGTGCTGCCGTTCTTCTGGGAGATTTCATATTTTTCCGCGTTTGTCACGCCGTTCCAGCTCACGGTGACGCTGAAGCTCGAACCGTTGCTGGAGTCGATCGCCTGAATGCCGGTCGGCGCGGAAAGGGTCGTGACCGGCGTGGAGGACACTGCGGTCTTCGCGCTGGCCGTTGCGGAATCAGCGGATTCAATGTTGTTTTTGACTGCACGGACACGGAAGTAATACGTCGTGTTCGCCGCGAGG
The DNA here is from genome assembly GCA_902772935.1 of Oscillospiraceae bacterium. Taxonomy (GTDB): domain Bacteria; phylum Bacillota; class Clostridia; order Oscillospirales; family Acutalibacteraceae; genus UBA6857. The sequence goes on along the minus strand of CACYCR010000008.1, from coordinate 8,949 downwards.
TTATAAGCGGTATACGCGTTGGAATAGACCGTACCGGCAAGGCTCCAGCTCGCGCCGGTGCTCATGTAGACCTTGTAGCTGCTCGCGCCGCTGACCGTATTCCACGAAACGAGGATGCTGTACGTGCTGTTGCTGCTGGTGTCAGAAGCCTTGACGCCGGTCGGCGCAGGCACGGTTTCGGTCACAGGCGCCGCTGCCGTGCGGGCGGACGCCGCCGCAGAATAATCACTGTAGATGCGGCTGCCGGTGCTATCTTTATAAGCGCGGACACGGAAGGCGTACAGCGTGTCGGCCGTCAGGCCGGTCGCCGTATACGTATTGCCCGCCGTTGTGTTGAGCACATACCAGGTCGTGCCGGATTTTGCGGAAACCTCATAACCTGTGGCGCCCGTCACGGCCGTCCAGGTCAGGTTCATGCGATAATTGGTGCCGCTGCTGGCGTCGGTGGCCTTCAGGTCTGTCGGCACTGCAACGATCTGTTCCGGTGTGGCCTTGGCCTTCGCGCTCGCCGTTGCGGAGAACGTGCCCTTCTGCGTCAGGCCGCCGCTGGTGTTGACCGCGCAGACGCGGAAGTAATACGTTGTGCCGGCGGAAAGGCCGGTCACCGTATACGGCATTGCGACAACCGTCGCCACCGTTGCAAAGCCGCCGGACGCGCTGGTGCTTTGCTGGATCTCATAGCGTTCTGCGCCCTTGACGGCATCCCAGGACAGCGAGATGTTGCCCTCGTCCGTCGCTGCCGCCGTCAGGCCGGTTACGCGCGCGGCCACCGTTTTGACGTTCAGCGTTGCCGGCAGGCTCTCCATACCGTCAACCACCGCGCAGACATTCAGCGCATATTCCGTGCCGTTGGCAAGGCCGCCGATCGTCGCGGTCATATAACCGCCGGACAGTGTCGGCGTGACGGACAGCGCACGATAGCTGCCCTGTGCTTCACTCAGATACAGTTTATAGCCGGTCGCGGCTGCATTCGGCGTCCAGTACGCAACAAAGGACGTTGTATCCACCTTCGATGCCGTCAGATTCTGCACCGCTGCAGGCAGCACTTTTGTGGAGACCGACGCCGAGGGCGTGCCGTACTGTTTGCTGCCGTCCAGCAGATAATACGCCGTAACGCGGAACACGTAGTCCTTGCTGCTGGACAGGCCGTCCACCACGTACACGGTATTGGTTGTGGTGCCAATGCTGACCCAGCCTTTCGCCGCGTCATAGGATGCGATCTCATAACCGCCGGCGCCGGCAGTCTTTTTCCAGTTCAGCTTGACGCCTGTGCTGATCTGTGACGCCGTCAGACCGGTCACCTGTCCGGGGGCCGTCGATCCGGAAACGAGGGACGGTACGCCGCTTTCGCCGTTTGTCTTCGGCGTCAGGCGGAAGGTATAGGTGGTGTTCGCGGCAAGGCCGTAGACCGTTGCGATGTACCAATCGCCGTTCTGCGCCTGCATGGCGTCGGCCGCCTTGAAGGTTTTGCCGTCCGTGCTCTGTTCAAGCGTGTAGGACGTGGCGTCGGGCAGCTGCGCCCAGGTCAGCGAAACGGAATCCACCGTCGCGCCGGTCACGGCAAAGCCGCTTGCGCCGTTCAGACTCGTCTTTGCGTTGAGCACTGCGGAGTAGACGCCGTAGGTCGCGCCGCCGTTGATGGTGTGATAGGCGCGCACCTGGATCTGGTACGCCGTAGATTTCGTGAGATTTTCGATGGTATAGACCGTCTTGTCGGTGGTGCCGACATAAGTCCAGTTGGCATAGGCGCCGCCCTTGATGCGCAGCCGATAGCCCTCCGCATTCTTCGAGGCGGCCCATTGCAGCGTCAGCGAGGTGTCGCCGACCTCTTGTGCTTTCAGGTTCTTGACCTTTGCCGGCGCCGTGCGGACGGAAAGGTTTACGGAAAACGGCGAATAGTACCGGTCGCCGTCCACGCGCATCACAGTGCGTACGGCGAAGATATAATCCGTCGCAACACCCAGATTCTTGATCGTCGCCTTGGTGCCGGTCGGTTTGGCAACTGCCTTCTGCGTATTGCCGTTGACGCGATACACGATGTAGCTTTCCGCACCGGCAACCGGCGCCCAGGTGAGCGCGACTGCCGTGGAAACTGCCTTTGTTGCCTTCAGCGCGGTCGGCGCGGCGACCATCGGGGTCTTGACGGTAAAGAGCGGGCTGGCGTTGCCGAAGACGGTCTTGCCGTTCTGTCTGGTATACGCCAGGATGCGCAGCCTGTTATTGCTTCCCGGCAACAGCGTCTTGACGGTCACAGCGGTCTTCTTGGTCGCCTTGACAACCGTGATCCACGTTTTGTTTTTATACTGCTGCACGCGGTAGCCGGTCATACCGGTCACGGCATTCCAGGACAGCGTTGCCGTTGTGGCGGTCAGCTTTGTGGCCTTGATGGCCGGAACCGCCGCGGGCGACGCTTTCACGGACGGTGAAAATGCACCGTAACCCGCCTTGCCATTGGCGCGGACGCGGAAAATACAGACCGCATTCAGCGCAAGATTACCGACTGTATATGTCCGACTCTTCGTTGTCGCAATCGTTTTCCACTGCTTGGAAACGTACTGCTGCAGCTGATAGCTCGTTGCGCCGGCAACCTTGGACCACACCAGTGTGATACTGTTCACCGTCGCAGCGCTGACTTTCAGCGTCTTGACCGTACCGGTCGCCGCAAATGCCGGAACGACCGCCGTCATCACCAAAACCAGGCACAGGCAAAGTGCCAGCAGGGATTTGGAGATTTTCTTCATGAGGATTCCTCCCAACATAAAATGATACAGTATAATAATAGCATGTTCTCCGTTTAAAATCAATTATTTTAAACATTGTTTACAAAATCGGAATATCTTTTCTGTAAAAAAGAAAAGCGCCGAGAAGGAACACTTCTCGACGATGAATTCGAAAAATCGAATTGCGTCTTTCTTATTTCGCAGCAAGTTTCACTGTCAGTGCAGATTTCTTTCTTGCGGCGTTGTTCTTGTGAAGCAAACCCTTTGCAGCAGCCTGATCGATCTTTTTGATCGCAGCTCTCACCTGTGCTTCTTTGTCGTCGGCATTTGCGTCGATCGCGGCGTTTGCCTTCTTGATCGCAGTCTTCAACGCGGAGTTGTTCGACTTGTTGCGTGCCTGCTTTGTCGCGTTGACGAGAACGCGCTTTTTCGCGGACTTGATGTTCGGCATCGAAATTCCACCTCCCTTTGAATCATTACTCCCATGAATCATATCACTTTCTTTGAAAAATTGCAAGTGCTTTTCCAATATTTGATTAGACTTTTTTTGGGTTGCACATAATAATACTATATTTTTCAAAAAAATGCAAGGAGTCATCCATGATTTTTCGAACAGATCTTGCGCTCGAGCAGCGGGAAGCGCTTTCGGGCACAGAGGCGCATGGCATCCTGACCGGGGAACGCACCGTCAACGGCGTCAGAATTTCAACCGTGACCGTCCGCAACCAAACCGGCGCAGCCGCACTCAAAAAGCCGATCGGAAAATATGTGACGCTGGAGCTGCCGTCCATGATGACGTCTGCCAAAGCGGCGGAACCGCTGCAGGCGCTGCTTTGTGAAACGCTGCTTTCGATGCTGCCGAAAACCGGCTGCATCCTTGTCGCGGGCCTCGGCAACGTGCAGATCACGCCGGATGCGCTCGGACCGAAATGCGCCGCCCTGATCTTTGCCACACGGCACATCTCCGGCGAGCTTTCCGCATCGCTCGGTCTCGGAACACTGCGGCCTGTTGCGGCAATTGCGCCCGGCGTCCTCGGGCAGACCGGCGTGGAGACGGCGGAGTTGCTTTGCGCACTGACGGCGCGGCTCTCCCCTGCCGCCCTGATTGTCATCGACGCACTGGCCGCCCGCCGCCTGGAGCGGGTCGGGACAACCGTGCAGCTCACCGACAGTGGCATCGCGCCGGGGTCCGGTGTCGGCAACCGCCGCTTTGAAATCAGTCGGCGGACCGTCGGGGTACCGGTCATCGCCGTCGGCGTACCGACCGTTGTGGACGCCGCGACCATGGCAGGCGATCTGCTGACAGAAAATGAAACTGCGCCGGAAAATGCCCGCCGCATGATGGTCACGCCCAAGGAAATCGACCTTTTGATTGAGCACGCCGCGCAGACCGTTGCCATGGGCATCAACCGCGCGCTGCAGCCGACACTCTCCGCCGAGGATCTACTGCTGCTCATAAAATGACGCATCTTTCAGCCATCCCGTTCATAAGATAGGCTGAAAGACCTCCAGAAGGGATGCGATCATTTTGAAAAAGCAGATCCGTTTGCGCGCCGTACTGCTGCTGTTCTTCACCGTCGGCGGGTGTTTTCTGCTGATCCGGATGCACACCGCCGTGTTCTCGCTGCTTGCACGCATGACCGTGCAGGCAGCGCAATCGTTTCTTCCGACGGCTTTTGTCACCCGTACTGCGGCGACAACCGCGCCGACCGCAGCGCCCGTAACCGAAACCGTGACCGAGACCGTACCGACGAGTGAGACAACCACCGCCGCCGCAACCGTGCCGTCAACCGCCGCAACGACCGCCGACGCCTTCACCGCAACGCCGCAGGATGTCCTGGATCGCATGGCGGCCGCAAAAAAGACCGCCGGCGGCGACAAAAAAGGCGGCAGCATCAAAGCGCGTACCTATGTCAATGACGGCGTCACCGACCGCGCCGGCAATGTCCGCGTCAAGAACACCAACAAAACGCAGATCGACCTGCCGCGCCTGCTGACACAGCGCGTCGACCTTTCCGTTGACAAAACACAGCCGACTGTGCTCATTTTTCACACCCATACCACCGAGACCTACCAATTGCTTGCCCGCGACTTTTACAGCGCCGGCTTTGCAACGCGCAGCAGCGACAGCGGACAAAACATGGTGCGCGTCGGTGATGAAATCTGCAGCGCGCTGCGAACCGCCGGATACCGCGTACTGCACGACACAAAGATCCATGATGCCCGGTACACCGGCGCCTATGAGCGTTCACGCGAAACCGTACAGCAGTACCTGAAGAAATACCCGTCACTGCAGATCACACTCGACATCCACCGTGACGCAATCCAGCTTTCCGACGGGACAAAGATCAAACCCGTTGCGAAAATCAACGGAAAACCTGCGGCGCAGGTCATGATCATCAGCGGCTGTCAGGAAAACGGCAACAACGTCACGGCATTTCCGGACTGGCGGCAGAATCTGGTCTTTGCCGTCCGTCTGCAGCAGCAGATGGAAACCGACTTTCCCGGGCTGACCCGGCCGCTGTTTTTCTGTCCGCGCCGCTACAACATGAACCTGACACACTGCTCGCTGCTGATTGAAATCGGCAGCGACGCCAACACCCTGGAAGAAGCCGTTTACGCCGGCAAATGCGTGGGAACGTCGCTCGCGGCACTCATGCAGTCGTATGAAAAGGAGGCGTCCGAATGAAGCCGCTTTTGCAGCGTTTTATTCTCGCGGTCACGCTGATTTTTGCGCTGACCTTTTTTGTCTGCGCCGTTTGCCTTGTGACCGCACGCGGCAGCAGCGTCCTCTTCGGCACGCACACCGCCGAGGTTCGCCTGCTGCAAAAAGACGGCCGCTTTGTTCTGGAAAGCGACGTGTTCTCTCTCCCGTTGCCGCAGCTGCCGCCGGGCGGCAGCCCGGTGGAATAAACGTTACTGCTAACCACTGGCCACGCGCCCCGCTTGCCGTGCGGACAGTTGTCCGCACGGCATTGCGCGCCTGCGGCGCGTCGCACGGCTGCGCCGTGCGCGGGGCGCGCGTCCGGCGCAGCACTGCCTTTCGTAAAAAAGCGGCCCGCAGGGCCGCTTTGCCTCTTCACTTTTCCCTTTACACCGCAAACTTCTCTGCCAGACGTTTCTGCCGCGGACGAATGTCCAGCGTTTTCTCCAACAGTTTGCCGCACCAGCCGATGAGCAGGCCGTTACAGGCCGTCATGATCAGCGTGCCGACGCCGATGCCGACGAACCGCCGGAACAGCAGCAGCGACATCGCCACTGCCACGACAAGACAGCAGGCGTCAAAGATCATCTTAAATTTTACGGTGTCTTTTTTATACCGGATGGACAGCCCCTTGACAAAGAAGTCATACACCTGCGGATAGAAATAGGTATGGTAGAACAGCGCCACAGAGAACGACGTCAGCAGCATGCCGCCGACAAAAAACGCAATGCGTACCGGCATGGCCATGCTGCCCGGCGCGGTGACGGCGGGATTGAACGCCGGGATCACCACCCGCCAGAGATCCAGCAGCGCGCCGTAAATCAGGCAGGTACCGAACGAGGTGAAGTAAATCAGGCGCAAGCGCTTCATCAGGATGCAAAAGACGATGAACAATACAGCCTGCACGATGTACTCGCTTTGGCCAAAGCTCAGAACGTCCACCTTCAGGCTGAGCACATACGCCGGAGCGACGATCATGGACACGCCAAAATCCGCCGCGGCGACCATGGCAACGGCAAACGACAGCAGCAGCAAACCGGCCACGTAGATGATTTCTTCATAAACAGGGATCTTCTTTTTCATAAGGACACTCCATAAAAGACCCGCCGCGGGCAACTTGCGCGGCGGGCCAGGACTTCTGACAGCAAATGGTGTACTGCGATCTTATGCTTTCTTCGCTGTGATGACTTTGACAACGAACAGCGTTGCGATCATCAGGACAACAGCGACCGGCAGAACGATCATCCAGTTGGAGACGAAGCCGGCGATGATGTAGCTGACTGCGGAAACACCCGCGACCGTCAGCGCATAAGGCAGCTGCGTCGAAACGTGATTGATATGGTCGCACTGCGCGCCGGCAGACGCCATGATTGTGGTATCGGAGATCGGGGAGCAGTGGTCACCGCAGACAGCACCGGCCATGCAGGCGGAAACTGCAACGATGGTGAGCGGGTTGCTCGCTTCGAAAACGGAAAGCACGATCGGGATGAGGATGCCGAAGGTACCCCAGGAGGTACCGGTCGCAAAGGACAGGCCAACAGCGATCATGAAGATAATTGCCGGCAGGAATCTCTGCAGGGCGCCGGCGGAACCGCCGATGAGCTGGGAGATGAAGATCTTTGCGCCGAGGGAGCCGGTCATGGAGTTCAGCGTCCATGCGCAGGCAAGAATCAGGATGGCCGGAACCATGGCTTTGAAGCCGTCGGGCAGCGCTTCCATGATGTCCTTGAACTTCATCACGCGGCGGCAGATGAAGTAGATCACGGTCAGAACGAGCGTAAACGCACCGCCGAGTGCCAGACCGACCGAAGCGTCGGAATCGGAGAACGCCGTGATGAAATCGCCGTTGTTGTCACCGCCGAAGAAACCGCCGGTGTAGATCATGCCGATCACGCAGGAGATGATGAGAACGACCACCGGAAGAACCAGGTCGATCACGCGGCCCTTCGGGTTCACTTTCATGTCCTCAACGGCCTGCTTTGTACCGCTGGTGAAGATATCGCCCTTTTCAATGGCGTTGCGTTCATGCTTCTTCATCGGGCCATAGTCGAATTTTGCAAAGGCCAGGAAGAGCATCATGACGATGGTCAGAATCGCGTAGAAGTTATAGGGAATCGACTGAATGAACAGGCTCATGCCGCTTTCCGCGCCTGCACCCTTGGCAAAGCCGGCAACAGCCGCCGCCCAGGAGGAGATCGGTGCAATGATGCAGACCGGCGCAGCCGTCGCGTCGATGAGGTACGCCAGCTTCGCACGCGAAACCTTATGGGTATCGGTGACCGGACGCATGACGGAACCGACTGTCAGGCAGTTGAAATAGTCGTCGATGAAGATCAGCACGCCGAGCACGATGGTCGCAAGCTGCGCGCCGAGGCGGGATTTGATGTGTTTGACTGCCCAGCGGCCGAATGCCGCGGAGCCGCCCGCCTTGTTCATCATGGCGACCAATGCGCCGAGAATGACCAGGAAGATGATAATACCGATGTTCCAGGAGTCGGCAAGGTTACCGATGAAGCCGTCCTGAACAACATGGTTCATGATGCCTTCAAAGTTGAAGCCCGCATAGATCACGCCGCCGGCAAGAATACCGAGGATCAGGGAAGAATACACTTCCTTGGTGATGAGCGCCAGCACGATTGCGATGATCGGCGGCAGCAGCGAGAGCCACTTTGCATAGGACGGAATGCGCTCACGCACGGTTGCGATGGCGGATTCGACGTTCTCTTTGAAGTCGGGGTCGCTTTCCAGGTTGTCCGCATAGGCGTCCACGTATTCCATCGCCTCGTCGAACGCCGCGTCTTCATCCGCTGCGGCGTCTTCCGCTTCCGCATCCAGGGCGCCGATGGTCTCAACTGCTTCGCCGTCTTCGGGCGCAGCGTCTTCAGCGGCCTTTACTTCGTCCGCTTCGGGCGCTTCACTGTCAAGCAGAACAGAAGCATCCGCCTGCGAGGTTGCAGCCTCTTCCGCAAAAGATGCGACGGTAAACGGGATCGCAAGGGCAAGCACCAGCATGAAAACCAGCGCAAGTCTCGCGAAAGTTCGGTTTCGTTTCATTTTGATTTCCTCCAACATAAAAAATTTTGTGAACTGCGTTGCGCCGTTCACAAAAAAGAAGTGGTCTTTTTGTTGTGATAGCGCTCCGCAATCTGCGACAGTCGGCAGGATCTTCTCACTGCCGCCCGGCAACACGCCGCCCAACCGACGCCTTGCCTCGGCGAAGAGCCCTTTCGGGAACGCTGCCGGAAAAATACCATCGCCGATTGAGCGGCTGACGTTCCTTACTGATGCGCTTCGCGCCTCTATCATAATCATCATAAAGATGATTACTTCGTTATTATATCGCGCCTGCCAACAAAAATCAATATTTTCTTTAAAAAAAGTTCAGAATCAGCGAAGGTGTCTCCCACGTCAGAACGTGCCGCCGAAAAATCGCTGCAGCAAATCAAAACCACCGGTGAAACCGGTGGTTTGCTCTGCCCCTAGAAGGGGCTAATACTGGCTTGGCCCCTGAAAGGGGCTTTGAAG
>CACYCR010000007.1 GCA_902772935.1 Oscillospiraceae bacterium | reverse complement strand
TTTTACACGCTTTGCAAGAGGAAATCTTGATTTTCAGCAAAAGAATTCGATATCAGATGAAATCAACCGCCGATCATCCGGCGGTTGCAGGCAGTCAATCGGGCGTTCGGGAACTTGATCAGTGAGACGGCCCAAGATAAGAAAAATAGGGATTCGGTAACAAATCGCGTTATCATCTTTGCCCTATTGCAAAGGAAGAGCCGATGCAGAGTCGGGGTCGGAAACTACACTTTTGGCTTTTTTGTCAAAAAGCATTGCGCGTAAAATATATTTTACAAAAAGAATAAAAAATAGAAATATTTATATTTTAGCATAAAAAAAGCAACTTTTACGTGCAAAAGCAGCGACAACAAACGCATACCAAGGATTGAAAACAGGATGTGATCACCATGCAATTGTCAAATATTCCAACGATTCGGGAACTGTTGGATGCGGCTCCGGCCAAACACAATGACCGTACCTTCATAAAATACATTCGGGATGGCGCAATTGTGGAAAAGAAATTCAGCGAGGTACGCAGCGACAGTCTTGCCTTCTGTCGGAAAATACGCGATTCTCTGCCCGAAAAAACGCACATTGCCATCATCAGTAAGAGCTGCTATGAATACATCGTCTGCATGACGGGCGTCATAATCAGCGGCAATGTTGCCGTGCCGGTACCGCCGGACGAAAGCGTGCAGGACATTGCGGAGATTCTCAAAGACGCAGATGTGACCGCCGTGCTGTATGAGCCGGAATTTGCAGACAAGCTGCAGGCACTGCGGGCACTCTGCCCTGCCGTGCAATACACCTGGAATCTCGGCAGCACCGAAGCGTTTGAAGAACTCTATCGCACGTATGCCGCCTCGTCGCCCTATGCCGCGCTTTCCGACGTCAAAATGGATGCCGACGCCTGTTCGCTGATCATCTATACCTCCGGGACCACCGGAGACCGGAAAGGCGTTATGCTTTCAAGCAATGCGCTTGTGGGCAACATGATGTTCAAGCCCTATAACGACGTCGTCAACCGGGCGGACGTGATCCTGTCTGTTTTGCCGCTGTACCATATTTTTTGCTTTGTCACGGATTACCTCGGCCCGCTGAAAAACGGAAACATTCTGTGCCTGAACGGCAATATGAAAGACCTGTTCAAGAATCTTCTGGTCTATAAACCGAACCAGATGCGTGTAGTGCCCATGTTGGCGCAGGCGCTGCTGGCCAGAATCCGTGCCGTGCAGGCGAAAGAGCCGGCGCTGTCGCCAAAAGAAGCGGCTGTCAAAGTCACCGGCGGCAACCTTGACATGATGCTCTCCGGCGGCGCCTATCTCGATCCGGATTTGTGCCGTGCGTTTGATCAGATGGGCATCTTTCTGCGGCAGGGCTACGGCATGAGTGAATCCGGCTGCAAAATTACCGTACCGGATGAAGACACCGCGCTGGACTGCGTGGGACGTGTAATAAACATTGTGGATGTGCGGATTGCCGAAGACGGCGAGGTGCAGGTGGATACGCCCTGCCGGATGCTGGGATATTATAAACGTCCCGAAGAAACCGCCGCCATGTTCACGTCAGACGGATGGCTGAAGACCGGCGATATCGGCTATCTCGGCGAGGGCCGACAGCTCTTCATCACGGGACGACTGAAGAATCTGATTATTCTATCCAACGGCGAAAACGTTTCACCAGAGGGCATTGAAAACCGGTATAAAGCAAACCCGCTGGTCAGCGAAGTGCTGGTCTATGCGGAAAACGGCGTGATCGCTGCGCAGATTTATCCGAACCTGGCGTACGCGGAAAAAGCGGACATCACGGATGTGAAGTCGGCATTGGAGGCGCTCACGGATACACTCAACGAAACGGCGCTGCCGTCTCATACGGTGGCAAAGACGGTTGTGCGTGAAACGCCGCTGGAAAAAACCGCAATGGGAAAGATCAAACGCAACACGCAGTCAGAAAGCGGGAGATGAAAACGATGAAACCGAAAAACGGCGAAACAGTCTATCGGCTGATTCATTCACAGGAAATGGTGCAATATATGTGGCGTTATACGCTGCATATGCAGGCAACGCAGATTCCGGTGTCGATTGCTTTTGAGGAACCTTTGGATTTTCGGATCCTTGCCCGGGCGGTCAATGTGGAGATTGCGCGCAATGACTGTTTGCGGCTGCGCATTTTCCGCAGCGGACTCAAGATCAAGCAGTTCTTTCTGAAAGTGTATCAGCTTGAAAAAATACCATGCGTTACGTTTACATCAAAGGAAGATCAGGAAACATATCTGGATCGCGACGCATCCAGAAAGCTGGATGTTTTCGGCGGCGAGTGTTTTCGGATCATCTTCTTCCAAACCCATGACGGAAAAAGCGGCATTTTTCTCAATGTTTCGCACATGATGATGGACTTTGTTGCCACCTTCATTTTCTTCCGTGATCTGATGGCGGTATATGACGCGCTGAAAAACGGCACCGACCTGCCAAAGCCGCTGTCAAAATATGAGGATATCATCAGGAACGAACAGAACAATCCTGCGCTGGAAGCGCGGCTGAAAAAGGAAGGCGCTGTGCTGGACGACTGGGTGGTAATGGATCGCCGCCCGAAATTCTGCCTGATGAACGGACAGGGCGTTGTGGACCGCCACAGCCGGCTTGTGCACAAGAAAGATCTGAATATGCCGTTTGTCTATATGCCGCTCAACGATGCGACGCATCTGCTGAAGCTGCATCTGTCACAGGAGGACAGCCAAAAGATTTCGGATTTTCTTGACGCAAACAACGTGAGCGCGGAGCTGGTGCTCCAGCTTGGACTGCGAACCTGTCTTTCTGCATACAACCGGCACGCCAATGACAGTCTGTTCTGGGTGCTTTGCCCCAGAAGAAAGACCGTGAAGGAAAAACGCTGCGGCGGCACGCTGGCGTCGCCCATGCCCTGGCGGGAGATTTTGCCGGAAACGCTCACGTTCCGCGATGCACTGACGCAGCTGGAGGACACCCAGGCATTTTTATTTCGCCATTCCGATGTGCCGTTTACAACAATCAGAACCAGCGAACTCAAGCGCTTTCATATGACGCTGCTGCAGTCGTGCAACAGTATGATGTTTTCCTATCTGCCGCTGAACGAAAAAACCTTTGGCGGCAGGCGCTTTGAATTTTCGGGCTACAATTTCGGACATTACGTGATGCCGGTGTATACGATAGCCACACGGGATCCGTGGACGGGCTGCTTTGTGTTTTCCTATATCCACCGGCTGTGGCTCACAGAGGATGCGGACGTTCTTCAATTTCATGACGGCGTGGTGCGAACCCTGCTTGCAGGAATTGAAGATCCGGATAAAACACTTGGAAAGATTATGGAGGAAGTCTCATGCTGCAGGAATTGATTGCAATCATCTGTGAATACGTGGAAGCGGAACCCGCGGAAATCACCATGGATTCTTCGCTGAAAAACGATATCGGCGCCACATCCTTCGACCTGATGAACATCGGCACCGCGATTGAAGAAAAGTATCAGGTCAAACTCACGAATAAAACCTTTTTGAAGGTAAAAACCGTTGGCGATATGGTCCGGTTTTTGGAAGAAGCAAACGCTTGAATCATTGGATCAACGGGCAATGCCGGCTGCACCTGTTTGGCTCTTTACCGTTTTATCAAGGGCTTGCATTCAGCCGAAAAGAATCGCTTTGAGGAATTCCGGCATGGAATGAAACATCATTTGCACCGCGGTTTCAGCGGAAGTGATGTGGTCATTCATCACCCATTCCCACATCATGCCGACATCGCCCATACAATAAAAACCGAATGCTGTAAAAAAAGCCGGGTATCGAGAAGATCGGTGCCCGGTTTTTTTCACCGGTTCCGTATAGCGCCGGACGAAGCACCCCGGCATATTTTGCCACAATGCATTTCTGTGAAGTGTCTTCATACGCCCGTTTGTAAAGCAGGCGCTTATGTTTTCTCCTGGCCGCCCCTGCGGCAACCGGCGTAATGTCTGTACCATAGGCATCCGTGCAGTGAGATCATGGAGATCTTGACCGGACGGCGGCATTCCGCCGGAACAAACGGATACTGTAAGACGCCGTTGCGCTCTCATGTGTCAACCGCGACTGTGGCTGCAAAAGGAAGGGAGTAAACCCGTGATAATCGTTTTTCAGCTTGTGCTTTTTGCACACCGATCGCTTCTGCGCGCCCGAAGATCACCGTCTGTACGCCCCTTTTGATCCGTCGTCTGAAAGAAAGACTGGCTTTTTTACACAGAAGATGATATAATGAAAACAATCAAACAGTTCGTATATGAAAGGAGACGTCCCCATGGCAAAGATCATCATGGAAAAACCCAGTGTCAGCGGCATCGCACTGGGCGGCATCGGCGCCGGAAGCGTAGAACTTATGCCCGACGGCGAGTTTCACTATTGGCAAATTGCGAACCCACCCAGAATGACCGAGGTTTGCTGGGAGAATAAAGCTGACGACGGCGAGCACCATACGGGCGCGTTGTCGTTCTGGATCCGTGCGGAAAAGGACGGCGCGCGTCCCGTCGTACGAAAGCTCGGCATGCGAACGGAACCGGACGATTTTACCTATCGAATGTTTCCCTGGAACAAACCGGTCGAGCGGATTCGTTTCGACGGACGCTTTCCCGTGTGCGAGCTGCAATATGAGGACGCGGCATTGCCCTGCCAGCTGACAGGGCGGGCAGTTGCCCCGTTCGTACCGCACCGGACGGATCTAGCGGCTATCCCCGGTTTTTATATGGATTTCGAGATTGAAAATCCGGGACCCGAGCCGCTGTCGGTGAGTGTGCTTGGGACTGTTGTTCCGGAATTTTGCAACGATGAGGGCTGCCGGAATACGCTGGAAGCGGAGGACAACAGTGTCAGCGTCACCATGCTGCCGGCGCAAAAAACCGACGCGCCGAACTGCGGTGAGGTGTGCCTTTCCGTCGGGGGCGACGGCGAAAAGAGTTATATTGCGGGCGAATACCGGCGCTTCATCCGGGAGTATATCTTTGACGATGATGCATTCGGCGTCAGTCAGGAATCCGTACTCTTCGGCTTTCGTGAAACGGGACGTCTGCCGAACAGCGACGCCGTTGCTGCGCCGCCTGCGCTGCCCGAAAAGATAGAGACATTATCCGACGCCGCAATCGCCGCGCTGATGGATGCGTACAGCAAATACCCCTTTGCAGCCTCCGTCCTGCGCCGGATCCGCGATGTGCAGCCGATGTTCCCTGCGAACCGCGAGGAACAGATCGCTTTCCTTGCCGCAATGCAAGGGCAGGATCGCCTGCATATCCGGCACCCGGAAGAATTTGGCGCGGCAGCCCTCTGCAGCGCGGTACGTCTTGCGCCGGGCGAAAAGAAAACCGTGCGTTTTATCCTGACGTGGTATTTTCCAAACCACTTTTCGAAGGACGGTCGGCGGCTCGGGCATTACTATGAAAATCTTTTCAACGGCGCCGCGCAGGCAAACGCCTTTTTGCAAAAGCATCCGGCGGTATTTGACAAGGCCGCCGCGTTCTCGCGCCTGCTCTATCATACGACCCTTCCGGAGGCATACCCGAACTGCTGGAGCGGTCACCTGAGCACGCTTGTGAAATGCTCGTGGTATCTCAAGGACGGCAAGTTCGGTCTGTGGGAGGGGCAGGGCTTCTGCGGCTTCCACACCACGGACATCACCTACCACGCGTCCTTCGGCCTGCTGGCGCTGTTTCCGGAACTGCAGCTTGGACAGATGCGTATGGGCGCCGCCTTCCAGCGCGCGGACGGCCGCGTTCATCACTGTTTCACACCGGACCTGGACCATGTGAACAACGGTTTTAACCGCGTAGACATAAACAACCAGTTTGTGCTGATGGTGCTGCGCGATTACCTCTATACCGGCGACGCCGCTTACCTCAAAACGATGTGGCCGCATGTGATCCGTGCGATGGATGCCATCGGTACGCTCGATGCAGACGGCGACGGACTGCCGGATCGGGATACAACCCGTAACACCTACGACGCCTGGAATTTTTCCGGCACGCCGGTGTATATCTCGGTTTTATGGCTTGCCGCGCTGCGGGCTGCCGCGCGCATTGCCGATGTGATGGAAGACGTCGAACACGCCGCCGCGTGGAGACGCCTGCTCGAAAAAGGTCTTGCCTCCCTTGAAACACGCCTGTGGAACGGCGAATATTACAATCTGTGGCGCTGCGGCGAAGAACAGGACGAAACGCTGATGACCGACCAGCTCGACGGCGAATGGTTCCTGCGCGTTTCCGGCATCGGCGGCAACCTTTGCAATGACCGGATCCGGGATGTGATGCGTGTCATTTTTGAAAAGAACTTCGATCCGGACAGCGGGCTGATCAACGCCTCCTGCCCCGAAGGACGGCACACCACCCTGTTCTCCCACAAAAACTGTCAGACAGAAGCCGTCTGGACAGGCATCGGCTACGTTACGGCGGCACTGTGTCTGTGTGTGGGGCTGTGCGATGCGGCAACCGCGCTTGTCACGTCCATTCAGGAAAACCAGGCCCGTTTCGGTGCGCTGTGGGATCACTGGGAGTGCGGACACCACTACACACGGCCGATGTCGAGCTGGACGACGCTGAACGCGGCGCTGGGCCTGCAGATTGACGCTGCGCGGCGGGTTCTGCGTCTGAACCCGGTTGCAAAGGATCTCACGCTGCCGCTGTGCTTCCCCGGCGTGTTGGGCACGGTCGAAGTCCGGAACGGTGCGGTGCAGATCCATGTCCTTGCGGGAAGCCTTGACGGCTGGACCGTCCTGACCGGAGAAGCCGCTGCATCCGACCCGAATCAACAAACGTCCTTTTGACTTTTTCCTTTTTCCGGGCTGAAACAGCCCGTATCAAAGCACAGTATACACAACAGAAAACCGGACAGGCGCTGCCCGGTTTTCTGTGTACATGAGCAGGCAATGATGCCTTTTATGGAAACAGCGATCGTGTGTATATGACACAAGCACGAAACAACAGCCGGTTTTTTGTTCATCACGCCCGCATTTACAAAACTTTTTTCTTGTATCTGTTTTCATTTTGTGATAGAATAATACAGAAAAGCCAAATACTGCGGATACCACCGGGAGGGACATCAATTTGAGAATAGGAAAGAAACTGATCATATCCATGCTCGCGCTGACGCTTGGCACGATGCTGCTCGTCTATGGCGGTCTCTACGCAATCATCGGCGATCTGCGGGAAAACATCCAAACGCTGTATGAAGAGATCCGGACGGGTGCGGAGCAAACCATCGAAGAAGGTCTGTACGCACAGGATTCCGATTCGCTCGGGGTACTGGCGGATATGCAGATGGAAGTGACGGATTCCCGTCTGCGCATCGTGTCGGACGCGGTCGAGCAATCGGCGGAATTTGCCGAAAGGCTCTATGCTTCACCCGCGAAGTATGCAAATACCACCTACGCCCCCGTTCATCTGTCCGAGGCGCCGGATACGCTTTCTGCGCGGTATATGTTCAGCGCAGGGGTCGAAGAGACCGGTGCGCTGCGGGCAGAACTGAAGCTTCTGTCAAACATGGAGGAAATCTTCGCCCCGGTCATGCGATACAACAGTCAGCTGCTGGATAATCTCTATGTCGGCACTGCCAGCGGTATCTTTTATCAGTACACAGACAACAACGTTTTCCGTGAAAACTATGTGGTGACGCAGCGGCACTGGTACGAAAGCGCCGCATCCACCCCCGATAAAATCATGTGGAAGGAAACGGAAATCGATTCTTACGGCAGACCGTGTATCACAGCCTCCATGGCAGTCAAGAACAGCGAAGGAACCGTAGTCGCCGTTGTGGCGGCCGACGTGAATTTTGAGCAGATGATGTCCAACGTCATCGGCAGCGGTCTCGGCGAAACGGGAACGACCTTTGTGCTCGGTGTGACAAGAGACCTGGTCGCATACAGCACGTTCATGGATGATGTCAAAGCGCATAACGGCCTGTACAACGCTTTTGAGGATCACTTTACCGACCCGAGAAGCGTGATGAGAAAAATCGACGACTGCGCCTACGGTCACGGCGAAGCCTTTCATGCCGAAATGGACGGCAGAGAAATCTACATGACCGCCCGCGAGATTCCTTCCACGGGCTGGCTCCTTTGCACCGCGATCAATGCGGAAGAAATCACGGAACCCATCGGGAAAGTCACGGCGCAATCCGACAAACTGTTTGCCGATGCGCGCACAAAAATGTCTGCCGAATTCAAATCGCTGATTGTGAACACGCTGAGCGCCCTCGTTGCGATCGTGCTCGTTGTCGCCGTTGTCGAATACTTCATTTCGCGCACCATCTCTAAGCCCATCATCAAGCTGACGGATACGGTCAAAAACACCGGCGACGGCGATTTTGAACAGAAATCGGATATTGATACCCGCGATGAGATCGGTGACCTTGCGAGAGGCTTCAATAAGATGCAGGACGATCTGAAGCTCTACACGGAGAACCTGAAAACCGTCACTGCGGAAAAGGAACGCATCAGCGCAGAGCTGAATGTGGCAACGCAGATCCAGGCGGATATGCTGCCGCGGATTTTCCCGCCGTTCCCGCAGAAAAAAGAAATCGACCTCTTCGCCTCCATGACGCCTGCGAAAGAGGTCGGCGGAGACTTCTACGACTTCTTCCTGATTGACGAAAACCATCTGGCGCTGGTGATCGCAGACGTATCCGGCAAGGGCGTACCGGCGGCGCTGTTTATGGTGATCTCCAAAACGCTGATCAAAAACCGTGTCATGCAGGGCGGCACCCCGGCGCAGATCCTCGCTGATGTGAACAACCAGCTCTGTGAGGGCAACGACGCAGATATGTTCGTCACCTGCTGGCTGGGAATCTTTGATCTTTCAACGGGTGTCCTGACGGCTGCAAGCGCCGGCCATGAATTCCCCGCCGTTTGCGGTCCCGACAGAAAATTTGAACTCTTGAAGGACAAACACGGCTTTGTCCTTGCCGGCATGGAAGGCGCGCGCTATCGGGACTACGAGATCCAGCTTGAGCGAGGCGGCAGCATATTTGTCTATACGGACGGCGTACCGGAAGCAACGAATGCGAACAACGAAATGTTCGGGGCGGACAGAATGCTTGCATCGCTGAACCGCCGTGCAGACAAAAAGCCGGAGGTATTCATCAAAGAGGTCATCTCCGCTGCCAAAGAATTCACAGGAGAAGCGCCGCAGTTTGACGACATGACCATGGTTGGCATGACATGGCTTGCAAATGACCGCGAGAAAACCGAATAAGCCCATCCGCTTGCCCATAAAACTACACATTGGATGCACTGTGCTTTCTGCGCAACTGCTTTCAGAGCATCGCAAAGCACACTTCCCCGCTTGCGACATTTATATCAGGCTGCATATGATCACGCATAGGAAGTCAAAATCAAAAAGAAGATACCCTGTCACGCGATTGCGTGGCAGGGTATTGTTCATGATTTGAAACGAAGCATTTTCTTGATGCAATTCTTTCTCTGACACAAACGCCGACCGGCGGATTTTTCTGCCGCGTCATCGCCATACATCGTCTATTGCAACGAAGCGAACGCCTTAAACGTCTCACGGATTTCTTCAACCGCTTCCACCGTCAAATAATAGGTATAAGAAAACGGTTCATTATATTGAAAGCTGAAAACGTCGAGCGGACAACATCATTCGTTGCGTTCGCATCAGCGGCAGTGCTTTTGTTATACAGAAACCGACCGAAGCGGTTCCGCCGCATTTTGTGCTTTCAGCACGAGCGCGCGCCCGGGTCTGACATCCAGCCGCACTTTCCCGCTTTGGATCGCCACACTGCCGCAAGGGATGTTGCCGTTTGCTGTGACCGCAAACACATCGGCAAACGCAAATGCCGCATCGGGGATATCCCAGTCACCTGTTTTTCCGTTTTTGGAATATGCAAAGAAAGTATCGTTCTTTTCGTCCAGCGGCAGTAAAACGTCATCGCCGTTTTTCAGCACCTTGCCGTTTTTTGTGATACGTCCGTCTTTGCCGCGGCTCACAACGCCATCAGAAAACTGTATGACATATCCGTCGCCGTCGAGCTCCGCTTTGCATCTTTGCAAACGGTTCAAATAGAAATACGGCAGCTGCAGCGTACAGAACTGATACAGGAATTCGTCTGTCCAATCTTCCGGCGCAAAGCCGTGCTTCATCCAGATATCTTCGCCGTGCATTGCGCCGTAGAACACCTGCAGCAGTTTTGGATCTGTCAAATGGCCGCTGTATAGTGACGGCGGGTTGCGCATACAGTCCTCGACTGTCATACCGGACGTCCACCACGAGGCAGGGATCCTGCCGAGCGTACGGATCGGCGCATCCTGCCATCTGCCGTCCGGCAGAGCAGCCATTGCCGTCCCGTAAAACTTGCGAATCGGATGTTCGGGCGAATCCGCGCGCCATTCCAGCTCACGGTAGGTGTATTCCGTTGTCACGTCGATACCGAGCGATTGAATATAATCCAGCATCTTGTTCCGTGCCGCATTCTCTTCCTCCGCCGTAGTACGGGGATTAAGGCTCTGTGCAATGCAAAAGTTATCGATGTGTACGGTGCCGCTTGCGCGCACGGGTGTCGAAGTGCAGAAGCGGTCCCAGTTTTTTTGAAACAGGCCGCTTTCATAGTAGCCCTTGTAGGAAACCTTATAGCCGTCGCGCCCATTGAAAATTTCAATCGGCGCCGCCTCCCCCTGCGCGTTTTTCACAACAGCGTCGGCCTTCACAAGATCGGGAAAACAGGGAGTATCCGTATAGGCGTCGGACTGGTTGACGTGGAAGCTGACAACGGTGTGATATTTTTTTGCTTCTTCAAACAGCCAGAAAAGGCTATCGCGCGCGGTTTTGTCTTCGGACCGCTTCAACGCCTCGTTGATCACTTCCATTTCGGGGTAGCAGTCATCGTGGCCGAGCCCCTGCCAGCCGACAAGATAAACGATTTTCGGGATGCCCTGTGTCAGGCAGTCGGCCGCTTTGATTATCTCCAGCGCCTGCTCGAACGAGATAAACACCTTTGAGCGGTTGTTTGGAAAATCCGGCTCCGCAAGATACATTTTCATCCAAAGGGTTTGGCTGTAATCATAGTTCCATGCTTGTTTTTTCATCCCTTCAAAAGTCTCCTTCTGTGTACACACTGGTTTATTCAGCGTATGCATGTCATTTATTGCGGTTCTTGGACAGCAAGTGTTGCTTCTGCACAGACGCTTTCCGGTCCGTCAACCGGTGGCTGACGGTCGTTCTCTCTTGCCATATCTGCTCTTTCTTGCAGGACTTTCATGATCTCAACGTGCTTTTCATCTGTGTAATCCCAGAAAAAGATATACGGCAGCATCATCAGTACATAGCCGGCAAGGTCGAACACGATACCGATCAGCATGCATTTGAGACGTACATCATCCATGTACAGCACATCCCAGTCAGACGTGAAGCCGATACCGACAAAGATCAGCGGAATGATCAAACCGACAAGGGATGTAATCGGTTTTGTGAACCAGCCGATGAGTTCCTGATAACCCTCAAACCGCTCACCGGAAATGTACATCTGATAGTCGCTGATACGGGTTTTCATGTCGTCCTTGGCAATGCCGATCGCCGAGGTCATGGCGTTGCTGATGAACAGACCGACGAACAGCAGCACACCGCAGGCCCAGTGGACTTTGCCAAGGCACAGAATTGCGATAACATAGATTACGGAGCGCAGAATGCTTGCAAGCTGATTGAAGATCATCAGCGTTTTATACTCAAAGCGTTTCCGGATCCACGGTGCCAGAAACTGACCGGGGGTACCGGCAAATTTGAATACCAGCTCTGAAACGGAAAAGATCAGACCGGTCTCACGCCAGGTATAAATCAGCAGAATCGTCTGCACACCCAGCATGCCGTTGCCGAGCGAATCCAGCAGTTCGACCATCTTGTTGATCCAAAGATATTTGTTTTTGAAAATGCCGCTCACACAGGTCCAGAATGAGAAGTATTCTTTCTTTTCAATCGGCGGCGCGGGAATGCGTTCCTTGATGCCGTGCAAACTGATGAACATAATGAAAGCACTGACGATAAAGAACGGCGGCAGCAAATAGCGGAACATGTCGCGGTCACGGATTCCTTCCACAAAAAACGCGCCGGCAATCGTGGGCAGCAAAAAGTTGACAATGTTCTGCACCAAATGGCTGAGCTTTACGGGAATGGAATTGATGATCAGTCGTTCCTGCTGGTCGGGGCTGATGGTCTTTGCCACCTTTTCCGTATGGCCCACAAAGGTGAACATCGTATAGAACTGGAACAGCAAAAACAACTTCCAGACGCGCTCGGTCATGGGCAGCTCATACAGCGGCAGCCAGCAGATCAGCATGGCGACTACAACGCCCTGTACGATATTGGCATAGGCAAACAGTTTATAACGCCCCAGCTTTTTGAGCAACAGCTTGCGAATGATAATTCCGCGAAAACCGCCCCAGCCGTTGATGAGAAAATGCGCGCCAAAGATTTTGAACAGGCTGACTGAATCAATGCCGGGCCACTTGGCGTCCAGCGACTGCTGCAGCGCTTCCGGCAGGAAGGATGAAACATCAAGCACAAGCAGCAGCAAGCCCAGCACGGTAAATGACAGATAGACCGCAAAGTACTTGCGCTCCACCTTTTTCGGCAAAAAGCCGAGGTTTGCATCCACACCCATGGAAAGAATATCCCACAGATAAGTAAATGCGATGAAGAAGGTATTGATCGCAGCAAATGTCAGCAGCGGAATCTGATAATAGAATGCGACCAGATAGCAGCCTGTGCCAAAGGAGAGGAAATTACACAAATACTTCAGCGTATAGTCTCCGCCGACCGCGCCGAAGATGGAGAGATATTCCCGATACGGGACATATTTGCCTTCCGGCGGTGTTTTCCAATAGGTCTTTGCGTTTGAGAAAAACGTTTTGATCTTTCCGGTACCGTCAGCCATTCTTCTGCGCCTCCTCTCTGCCTGTTTGCAAGCGTTCCGCCCGGTAAGTTTCTATCAAGGCCTGGGCGTCCGCGCGTGATTTACCGAACTGCGGCTCCGGCGATTTCCAGAGCGGACCTGCTTTCAGGTTTTTCGGCCGCCACGCTTCACCGAGAGACAGCGCATCTTCGTCTGCCGCGCCGAGATAAATTTCCTTCATACCGCCGCAGGAGAAAAACGCATGATGCCCAACCGATTGCACGGACGCGGGAAGATACAGCACAGGTGCGATGTTACCGCATTTGCTGAAAGCATCCGTACCGATGGTTTCAAGACCTTCCGGCAAAATGAAGCCTGTGCCCTCCAGCGCATCCGTCTCGGCATTATATGATATCTTTCCGAGATTTGAACAGCCGAAGAACGTCATGTCACCAATCTCGCGCAGAGACTCCGGCAAAGCCAGATCGCGGATATGCTCGTTTTTAAGGAAGGCAAATGTGCCGATACGCGCCACACCGTCCGGCACGGTGTAAGTATCCGGATACGTATAATCGTTCTTATTATCCGTCGGTGTCTGGCCGTAGCAGGCGGGATACAGCAACAGGTCTTTTCCGTCCTTGCTGTACAGCACGCCGTCCAAATCCTGATAAAAAGCGTTGTCAGGCGACACCGTGACTTTTTGCAGCTTTTTCAAATTGTAAAACGACGTTTCCTCAATATGCTGCACAAACGGACCGATCACCAGTTCTTCCACATATTCATCCGCATTGACAGCATAGGCGCCGACCGCGACCACCGGCCGTGTCCCGTCCGGTCCTTTACCGGTTTTGTCGCGGACAAAGTCAATCGTCAGTGTCTTTGTGCTGATACTGCCGTTGAAACCGGTCAGGACCCAACCGTTCAGGTCCTCGTTGTCGCCGATCGCCGTTTTTTCACTGAACGCATACGGCGGGCGGGAAATGGAGATCAACGCAATTGTAACCGACATGCTGACAAAAAAGATCAGCGCGGCAACGAATATCACTTTTTGCCATGTTTTCACAGAATCATGCCTCCTGTCTTTGATTTTTGCCAGGGGTCAGGGGAAATGCAGAGCGTACTTATTGTTGTGTACGGTGCCACCATTCGGTATAGGCGTCCGGGTAGTTCGTTTTGAAACCCGTCACGCCCATATCGCAGATTTGCTGCCACCATTCCGGATAGTCGCCGAGGTTGGAAAAGACTTTGATGCCCATGCCGGCGAGCATATCCACGTCCGCTTTGGTGAATGCTTCGTTATTGAGACCGACCTCCCACAGATCGGACCGGCGCACGAAATCCATCGTCTTGTCATTCAGAAAGCGGATATTTGCGCCGAGACGAAGGCCCTCGGGCTTTCCCTTTTCGCGGTAATGCGCCTGCATCTCTTCGAGCACTTCCCAGTCGCCGGAAAAGAAGATGTATCGGGAAACGTTGGGCGACGCGGCAAGGATCTCGTCCATGCGCGGACACATGCCTGTGGTCTTGAATTCGACTTCCACGGTGAGATCATCGTCCACCGTAGCGAGCCACGCATCAAATTCCGGGAAGGTGATCAGGTGCGTAACCCGGTCCTCGTGATAATCCGGCGGAACGATCATACGTCTGCCGCCTGCATGCTCCGTCCATGGATAGGGCGGATACTTGAGCTTCAGCGCATTGCGGTAGGGAATGTCAAACTGCTTGATCTGCGCGGCAGTCATCTCCCGCAGGACATCCCGGTGCTCTTCAAAGGTCATATACCCCATATTGCCATTATGCGTGACGATGATCTCGCCGTCGCCGCTGATCTGAATATCCATCTCGATGCCCTCGCAGCCGAGCTCAGCCGCCTTTTGAAACGCTTCGAGCGTGTTTTCCGGTGCGAACTGGGTCACACCCGTGTGGGCAAACCGCATCGGCATGCCGCAATACTGTTTTTCCATAATGGGTCCTCCTTGCCTTGTGGGAAATTGTATAAAATATTATATCATATCCGGCGAAAAGAATCCACCGTTTTTCATCGAAATGAACAGAAATTAATAAAATTTTAATGAAATTTTGTTTAACTTTATAATGTTGCAGCAAAAAAAGATTCCGAAAACAAAAAACGCCGCGTCTGCGGCGTCGAAACAGTATGGTTTAAAGCAGGGAATCAATCAGATCGCCGACACTTTTGCAAGTGTGCGGCGATTGCGCCACAACGTCTTTTCGTCCGCTCTCTACTGCCCAACCGTCGTGAGCAAGGATCATTTCGAGATCGTTGAAATCATCACCGACCACAGCAACGCTGTCTGCCGGCAGCGCAAACTGCTGCAAGACCAACAACACACCCTGGGCTTTGCCGGTGCCGCAGTTACCAATATTAATATGCGGCCCGTTTACAAAAATACTGAGCGTATCTCCGAATTGTTTCAGGAGTTCCTTTTGCACCTGCAAAGCCCGTTTCTGAGACGGAAATGTGGCATAATAATGATGTCGCGGTGTACCGCTGCTTTTGTTATAGTCAACAACATCCGGGTACAGTGCCATGGCGTGTTCGATTTCAGCAAACGTCTTTGCCGGAATGAGCGACTCATATAAAATATGCTTGTCCGGTCCAAGAATCAACGAGCCGGTGCAGACGATCAGATAATCAAACGGCAATCCTTCTTCCCGCGCCGTGTCGTAAAAATCAATGCCGCGACCTGTGACCACGCCGAAAAACCGACCGCTCTTTCTCCATCGGTCAATCGCATCTCTTGTTTGCGCGTCGATGACACCGTTCTGCCGCAGTGTCCCGTCATAATCCGTAGCGATCAGCATCTTTTTCATTGTTGCTTTCTCCCTCAGATGAACGTTATTTCACGTGCAGCACCAGTTCGGCTGCAATCAGTGACAACCTGTATTGTTCCGCCGGGGAGCCGGCTTTCATAATTGAAGTGTACATGACCGGCGATCACTGCTTTGATTCGTTTTTCGCTGTTGACATACGCGGTAAACGCTTTTGTCGTTTCCGTCGGCCGCTGGGTACGGATACCGTAGTCAGAATATGATGCTGTATGTGCGTCATCGCAGCCCACAAGATACGCGGTGCCGTCTTTCCAATATGCAACACTGCGTTCATACAACTGCTGTTCAAACAGCGGTGCATGCAGAAACAGCACCACCGGCCACCCTTTTTCCACCTCTGTCTGCAAGCGTTCAATCTGCCACGCTTCCACCTGATGATAGGCGTCATCCATCCCGACGAAATTGATGCCGCCAACCGTATGAGCCGTAAAAAACAAGTCGGTACCGAGATTCCCCATACGCGCGAAGCTGTTCATACGATAAGCCATATCTTCAAAACCGCCGTCGCTGCGCCAATATTCATGGTTGCCGGGGGCAAACAAAACCTTTTTGTTTTGCAAAAAAGACCGCAGAAACGCAACATTCGCTTTGGAAGCAAAATCAATCAGATCTCCTGTATGCAGCAGCAGGTCACAGTGCGTGTTCGCATAGGAAAGCTGTTCGTCGAGCGCGGACAAAATCGTATCAGCCGCGCCGCGGCGGGCGGCCGCCGCAACAAACTGCGGCTCGTCATTCTGCGTACATAAAGGCAGATGCGTATCGGTGATATGCAGGATTCTGACCGGTCGGTCAAGGCCGATCGGGATCGTTGTTCGGATCAGCTCCATCAGTTTGCACTTCCTTTGAGAATCCAGCATGCTTTTGGGTTATTATACATGAATTGGTCTTGTTTTGCAAGATTACAGGATGATTTTCGGCATCAGCCGGCGTCAAACAAAATCGGCGCTTCGTGGCCGGCAGACGGTAACCGTCACCGGAACATGGAAACTGAAAAAAGCAGGGCACGAACCACCCAAACGGATCTCCGTGCCCTGTAAAACAGGTTCTTTTCAAAGCAAGACGCCGACTCCCCTTTTCTGTTTCAAGGGCAGACCGCCTATTCTTTTTTTAATCAAGCAGCATGGAAACCAGTTGATCCTTTGCGCAAAAGCCAATCTGTGTGTTTGCAATCTCACCGTTCTTGAAAATAAGAATGGTCGGAATGCTGGCAATGCCGAATTGAGCGGTCAGCTCTTCGTTTTCATCAACGTTGACTTTGCCGACCTTGACCTTGCCGTCGAGTTCATCTGCGATTTCTTCCACGATCGGCGCGATCATGCGGCAGGGGCCGCACCACGTCGCCCAAAAATCGACCAGAACGGGAACGTCAGATTGCAGAACTTCCGCTGTAAAGTTTTCCTTTGTGAGAGTAATTTCCATATTCTTTTCATCCTTTCTGAAATATCTTCATGAGCATTATACCACAAAATGCAGAATAGTAAACCCCTTAAATTGAAATGAGGTACGCCTTTGGCGTACCTCAAATGCAATACTTTCTGCATTAGAACACTTTGTCAAGCCAGTTCTTCATATCCTGGAAATACTTCGTGAACTGTTCAAAGATGCGATTGATTCTGGAGAAAACGGTGGCCAGGAAACCGAGCACGGTCACGTTGTCGTTCTCTTCCGGTGTCTTTGCCTGATAGGTTGCCGTGTAGGTCGTATCTGCAGTTGCAGCCGGCACAGTCGCAGCCGCTTTGTAGATCTTTTCATCCAACGAGGATTTCCAGCCGGTGAACGTGTAGGTCGTGTCACCTTCAGCGGGACGGCTCGGTACGCCGGCCGGCTGACGCGGGAACTGTCCTTCTTCAACGGTCTGCGTGTCGATCGTTGTGCCGTCATAATCCTTGAAGACAATCAGATACGTCACAGCGGTGTCGCCGTCTGCAGCGAATACAGCAACAGCCATCACGGAAAACAGCATCATAACAGCGAGCAAAACAGCAATAATTTTTTTCATATGAATAACCTCCTGTCAAAATCGGCGCAGTTGCGCCCTTCGTTGCAATAAAATTATAATGGAAAAGTTTGTGTTTGTCAAGAAAGAATTGTGAACAATTATCGAAAAATTGTTCGCAAAACGTGAATTTTTCAGCAATCTGCCCGTGTAAATGCAAGACGACTGCCACAAGGGGCAGCCGCCTTGTCTTTTTTTAAAGAATGAATCCGAGTTTTGCAAGAAAGATATCTAATTTGATTCCAAGCACACCGAGCTTCACGGCCGCAATAATGGCATGAACAAACATGGAAATGATGGTAATCATGGTGTCAGCTCCTTTCTTTTCAACTTTTTACGCTTTCATTATAAATGAAATATTCTTTTAAATTGTTACTAAATTATGAACAAATAGTGCGGTTCCATAATTATTTCAATTTGTATACAATTTCGTCAAAGCGTTTTTAGCAAGATTGCACAAGTGATTTTTACACGCGAGCAACCATTTCCCCGTACTCGGCTTTTTCCGCCTTGATAAACGCTTCCACCTCGGAAACAGTCGGCATGGCCGCCGAGCAGGAGTGCGCGGAAACAAGCATGGAGGCGCTCGCCGTGCCGAATTCCAGCGCGTCAATCACATCCCAGCCCTCAAGCAGGCAGCGGATGAACGCCGAGGCATAGCCGTCGCCGCCGCCGAAGCCCTTCAGTGTTTTGACCGGGAACGGTTTAATCGAATAGGACTTGCCGTCGTTGGTGTAGGCAGTGGAGCCTTTTTTGCCGTGCTTGATGATGACGATCTTTGCACCGTAGGACTGCCAGAGCGCTGCGCTTTCCTCGTCGCTGGCGCACACACCGGTGATTGCTTCGGCCAGGTCGTATTCCTCGCGGGAACCGAGAATAATGTCGGCGTTGCGGGCGACCATCGAATAGTAGATCGAAATCTCGTCCGGATTTTTCCAGGTGTAGGCGCGGTAGTCGATGTCGAAGATCACGACGACGCCGTTCTTCTTCGCGAGCATCATCGCCTTGAGGGCCGCTTCTCTTGACGGCGACTGCGAAAGCGCCGTGCCGGAAATGACGATCGCCTTGGCGGAGCAGATGTAGTCCTCGCTGACTTCGCTCGGATGGAGCATCAGATCGGCAACGCCGTCGCGGTACATCAGAATGCTGCTTTCGGTCGGGCTCTTGATCTCGGTGAAGGTCAGACCGATCTTTTCGCCATTTTGCGCGCGGAAGATATTGGATGTGTCGATGCCCTCGTTTTTGAAATAGTTCACGACGTAATCGCCGTGCTGGTCATCGCTGACCTTGCCGATGAAGCCGACCTTCTTGCCAAGACGGGCAAGACCGACGGCGATGTTCGCAGGAGAGCCGCCGACATACTTGTTGAAGTTGCAGCTTTCCGCAAGCGGGCGGTTCATGTCCGTGGGATTGAAGTCGATGGCGACGCGACCGATGGGGATCACGTCAAGCGGTTTGGTTTCGTCAAAAGTAATGTACTTCATACGGGTAACACCTTCTTAATTAAAGTTTTTGCAATATAAAGCAAGCTGTCAATGAAAAGCTTGACTTTTTCCGTAAATGATTTTTGCGGCGCGTCCTTTGTATCGGCGGTGAATGTACCGTCCGTGTAGGTATACGCCCGGTTGTCGTAGCTCGCCACATCGTTTTCGTCGACGGTGATCACGCGCATCCCATAGGGGCCGCTCTTGGCAAATTCGCAGCCGTAGGTCAGGCTCAGCTCAATGCCGTCATAGATGCCGCTGTAGCCGTCCTGGTGCATATGGCCGAAGAATGCGGCGATGATGTCGCCTTGCTGCTTCCACGCGGCAAACTCGTCGCTCTTGCCGGTCTTGCTGTAATAGACCGTATCGAAATAGCCGTGCGCCGCATCGGAGAGCCTGAAGAATTTCACGCCGTCTTCGCGTGCGACCAGAACAGCGTTCGGATCATTTTTGTCGCAGGGCACAAAGAAGTTGCTGATTTCCTCCACCGGAATATGCTGGAAGACGAACGCCGGGACCGTACCGTTTGCTGCGGTCTGTGCAGCACTGTCTGCCGTGTACCAGTCAAGCGATGCCGTGCTGACGCCGTTTTCCATCGAGTCCATGCAATAGACGTTCAGCTTGACGCTGCCGTCGGTGCCGAGGATCGGCAAACGGTAGTCGATGCCTTCCGCGTCCGTGCTCATGTCCGATGTCAGGTTGCCGGTGTACTGATCATAAAGCGCGAGCCAGCTTTCATTGTCCACATTGACCTTGTAGTCATTGTTGCCCTGCACCATCGCGAAGGGTATGCCGCTGTCGGAGAGAATCTGCAGCACGTATTCCGCCGCTTTGGTTGCGTTGGCTTTGGTCTTATCCTTGCTGCCGGGAACCTTGACGCCTTCCCAGATACCGAAATCATCCTTGAAGTCACCCCAGCGGGTATCCTCCACAAGATCGCCGGTAAAGACGATCAGATCGGGCTTTGCCGTTTCGATCGCCTTTTGCAGGAACGGTTTCAGTTCCCGCGCCGGGTACTGGTCATCCTGCGTATCCGTCAGATGCAGGATCGTGAATTTGCCGTCACTGCCGAACTGCAGCGGTTCCGCCGCCGCCGTCACGCAGCACGTTGCAAGCAATACCAGTGCCAGCAGCAGGCTCAACAGTTGTTTTCCGTTTTTCTTCATGCGTGTCCCTCACTTTCAAAAATATCAATATGCTTTTTCGCATTGCGATAAGCGCCTTCGATCTCTGCGCAATGCAGGTCATAATAGCCTTTGATCTGCCCCGCTGCATACGCCTCACGGACAGTCTGTTCCACCCGGTCAAAGGTGGCGGTGGCAATATTGATCTTTTTGATGCCGCTGTGGAAGCACTGTTTGAACTCTTCCGGGAGGATGCCCGTACCGCCGTGCAGCACCAGGGGGACAGCCACGCTGTCACGCACCTTTTCCAGAATATCAAACCGCAGATGCGGCGTTTCCTTGTAATTGCCGTGGGCGTTGCCGATGGCAACGGCAAGCGCATCCACGTTCGTCTCTTCGGCAAAGCGCTTTGCCTGTGCGGGATCCGTACAGCGCATGGCGATGTCTTCGCTGCCATCCTCGCTGCCGCCGACACAGCCGATTTCCGCTTCAACCGCCGCACCGTAGGGCTTTGCCATGGCGACGACCTCTTTGGTCAGACGGATGTTTTCTTCGAGCGGCAGATGGGAGCCGTCAAACATGACGGACGTAAAGCCGAGATCGAGCGCCTGCTGAATGCACGGCAGGGTCGTGCCGTGATCAAGATGCACGGCAACCGGGACCTTTGCCGCTTTCGCCGCGGCAAGCATGAGCGGTCCGATGAGCGCGAGCGGCGAATGATTCAGCCGGACTTCGGCAATCTGCAGAATGATCGGTGCATTGGCCTCTTCGGCGGCCTTCACAACGCCGCGCACCATTTCCATGTTGGCGATACTGAAGGACCCGACGGCATAATCGCCTTTTTGCGCATCGGCAAGTAAGGATTTCATATTGACAAGCGGCATAACGCAGCGCTCCTTTCCGATTTTATTCGATGGACTTGAGGGACTCGACCATGTCCACTTTTTTGAGGTTTCGTCTGAGAATCAGGTTGACCAGCAGTGTGAACACCATGGACAGCGCAAAGGCATAGATGAACGCCATGACGCCGGCGTCTCTGCCGAAGCGGACAATGTCCACCTCGCCGACCAGAATGACAATCCGGTGCAGCCCGAGTCCGCCGAGCAGACCGAGCAGCGTGCCGATGAAGCCGATCATGATGTTTTCGCGGAAGATATAGGAGGAAACCTCCTTCGGCGTGAAGCCAAGCACCTTGATCGTTGCAATCTCCTTGGTGCGTTCATGAATGTTGATGCTTGAAAGGTTATACAAAACGATCAGAGACAACAGTCCGGCGGAGATGACCAGGACAAAAACAATATAACCGAGCGATTCAAAAACGTTTATGAATCCTTCCTGAATGTCCTCCTGATACGCCAGCGCGCTGATGGAGTATTCCGACATGAGCGCCTTTGACAGTGCGTCCTTCTGTGTCGCGTCCAGATCATACGCCAGGTTCGCCGAAACGATGTTATACTGCGGATTCATGCCGAATAGTGCCGCATAGACCTCCTTCGCCATATAGACATAATGGAAGGTGTAGTTTTCCGCAATGCCAGCGACGGGGACACTGACCTTTGTGCCGTTGCCGAGATCAACCAGAATCGAATCGCCGATGGAAAGATCCAGCTTTTGTGCCAGCTTTTTCGTGATGACGCCGCCGTTCTGCGGCAGATACATATGCTCGCCGGTTTCATCATCGCGCAAATACATATAGTTTTCCAGCGCGGCGCTGTCATCCGGCACCAGCAGATAGGTTTCCATCTGCTCATCCGGCTGCTTTTCACTCGTCGTGTCAAACACCTTCATATAGATGTGGTTCGCACAGGCGATCTCCGGACGGGCACGTACCGCGTTCAGCGCTTCGCTTTCGCCGAGCGTCGTATCATAGGAGCCGTTTGTGACGATCTGCATATCATAGCGGAAAATGCTGTCGTCATCTGTGAACTGCTTTTCCAGACTGGTGTTGATGCTCTTGTCCAGACCGAAGCCCGCCACCAGCAGCGATGTACAGCCGAACACGCCGATGACCGCCATAATGAACCGCTTTTTGTTGCGGAAGACATTGCGCAGCGTGACCTTCCAGGTGAAGTTCAGCGACCTCCACAGCGCCGGGAATTTTTCCAGCAGCACGCGTTTGCCGCCCTTCGGGGCCTTCGGGCGCATCAGGGTGGACGGCACTGCAACCAAACTGCGGAAGCATGCGCCGTATGCGGCAAACACCGTGGTGCCGATGGACACCGCAAGGCCCGGGATGGCATAGATCCAGCGGTACTTGATGATCAGAGACGGGACGGCGAACATGATACTGTAAGCCATGGTGATCGCCGAAGGGAACAGCGCAAAGCCGAGCAGCGTTCCCGCAACGCCGCCGATCACCGAAGCGAGCAGGGCGTAGAACAGATATTTGAAGACGATTTCCCGATTGGTGAAGCCGAGCGCTTTGAGTGTACCGAGCTGCGTGCGTTCATCCTCAACCATGCGGGTCATGGTGTTCAGGCAGACAAGGCTCGACACAATGAAGAAGAACCACGGGAACACGATCGCTAGCGCCGCTGTACGGTCGGCGGTGTTGCCGTATTCGTCATAGCCGCGCAGCGCTTCGGAGCGGTCGTTGACATACCACTTTGCGCTTTCCAGATTCAGCAGGAACGTCTTGGCCTCTTCGAGCTTGTTGCGCGCTTCGTCCAGTTTGGCATACGCCTCTTCTTTTTGCTTGTTGAACTCTTCTTCGATCGTTGCGGCCTGTGCCTTCGCGATCTGCAGATTGGTCTCGTAGTTTGTGATCTGGTTCTTGTAATCCGAAAGCTGCGAAAGCACTTCCAGTTCACCGAACTGAATGTCGTAGTTTGCGCCGGTAAGCTGCTTTTCCGCATCATCGAGCGCGGCCTGCGCCGCTTCCATCTGTGACTGACTTTGCTTGAGCTGTTCAACCAGCGCCGCCGCGCGGTCCAGCTCGATCTTCTTTGCGGCGAGCTGCGTCTTGGTGTCGGCTAGCTGTTTGCGCGTCGAGGCGAGCTGCGTTTCCAGACTCTGCAGCTGCGGCTCCATGTAGGCCGCCATCTCCTCCGCTGTACCGACTGCGGTCAGGGAATTGATCTGGCGCATGATGTTGTCCACTTCGACGCCGACGAGGCCGGACTGTTCAAAGCGGCTGATGATGTCGCCGACGGAATTGTCCTGCTTGGCGTTGAACTCCGTCAGTGCGGAGCGCGTTGTCGCCACCAGTTTTTCAAGGTAATCCACCGTCGTGGAAAGGCTGTTGACCTGATTGACCGCGACATTGTATTCGCTCAGCGCGGTCTTGTAGTCCACTTCGGCGTTGGCGTATTTATCCAGCGTTGCCTTCGTTTCGTTGTATTGCGCGCGCTT
This sequence comes from Oscillospiraceae bacterium, assembly GCA_902772935.1. GTDB lineage: Bacteria > Bacillota > Clostridia > Oscillospirales > Acutalibacteraceae > UBA6857. The sequence continues at coordinate 47,676 of CACYCR010000007.1, read as the reverse complement.
TTGTTCCCACGCGGCATACTGCGTGGAATGCTGCAGCTTGCTCTCGTCGATCTTTGCGTTGGCTTCCGCCGCTTTTTCGTTGTATCGGCGTTTGTATTCCGCGAGCTGTGCGTCGCCGTTTTTCGCCATATCCAGGACCATGTTGACCTTTTGCTGTGCTTCGGCAATGGCGGCGTCGGTCTGCTGCTTTGCCTCGGCATATTCGCGGTCGCCCTGTTCAACTTCGGCGGTGTACTTCGCTTTCAGTGAGCTGACGCGCGTCGCAAGGCACTGATCAGCGATCGAGGACAGATAGGTCACATAAGGCGCAACATACGCGCGGTATTCTTCGGAATACGGGTCCATCGCATCCGTTCCGTTCAGGCGGATGGACAGACTGCTGTAATAATCATTCAAAAAGTTTTCCTGCGGCACATAAATGAAGCAGCCGACTTTGCCGGTGCCGATGGTGGTGTTGCCGCGGTCGTAGGAGATGTATAAGGGGGAACGGATGATGCCTGTGATGGTGTACTCCGTGTTCTGCAGCGTTCCCTGAATGTCCGTGCCTGCGCCCTGAATGGCGACGACGGTACCGATCTTGAACTCCTCCGGTGTAGAAAGCTGGCTGGCGTCCGCCACGCACTGGTTCGCCTGGGTCGGCCAGCTGCCTTCGATGAGCTGCGGCCGGTTCAGATACGTGCGGTCGTCTGCACCGGCAGAGTACGAGATCGCCTTGTTGACGTCGAGTCCGTACGTCCGGATCACCAGCTCCGAGCCGTCGGCGTCGCTGACCTTTTCGCCGTCCACGAGCAGCACGCCGTCGACAAACTTCTGTCCGCTGACATGCTCCACGCCCTGAATGCTGGATATCAGCGAAACGTCGGTGTCTGTCAGACCCGCTGTGGAGATGATCTGCAGATCCATGGCGTTCGAGTCAATATAATATTGCCGCGCTGTGTCGCGCATATCCGGCGCCGTCGCATTGATCCCGGCGAAGAAACTGACGCCGAGCGCAACGATTGCCAGAAGTGAAATGAAACGCGACCGCGTCCGCTCAATGGTCCGCAAGGTATCCTTCAATATTGCACTGTTCATGATTTCACTCCAATGTGTGTGAATTTATACATCCGATGAGAGGCACCCGCTTACCATTCCAGAACGTCAACGGAAACCGGATGGTCGTTGACGGCGATCTGCGCGACCCGGCCGGAACGCATCGTGATGATGCGGTCCGCCATGCCCGCGAGCGCGGAGTTATGCGTGATGACCACGACGGTCGTTCCCGTTTCGCGGCAGGTTCGCTGCAGCAGACGCAAAATCTGTTTGCCGGTGCGGTAGTCCAGTGCGCCGGTCGGTTCGTCGCACAGCAGCAGCTTCGGATTCTTTACCAGCGCACGCGCAATGGAAACGCGCTGCTGCTCACCGCCGGAAAGCTGCGAGGGGAAGTTGTCCAGACGATCCTTCAGACCCACTTTTTCCAAAATCTGACGCGGATCGAGCGATTTTTTGTTGAGCTGACTTGCCAGCTCGACGTTTTCAAGCGCCGTCAGATTCGGCACAAGGTTATAGAACTGGAAAACAAAGCCGACATCATAGCGGCGATAATTGACCAGTTCCTCCTTGGAAAGATTGTTGATCAGCCGGCCGGCAACGCGGATTTTTCCGTCGTCGCAGCTGTCCATGCCGCCGAGCATATTCAGCACCGTGGACTTGCCCGCGCCGCTGGTACCGACGATCAGGCAAAACTCCCCTTCTTCAATGCTGAACGAAACGCCGTCCACGGCGGGGATGATGACCTCGCCGGCCGTATAACGCTTATAGACGGAATCAAATTCGATAAAACTCACGGTAAAAACTCCTTCGTCGTTTGAAATTGGGACTTACGAATTCCGCATTTTTGCGCACGCTTCCCAGACGCCGTTGATGTACGCCACGCCGAGTGCGCGGTCATAAAGGCCGTAGCCCGGACGCGCGGTCTCGCCCCAGATCATGCGGCCGTGGTCGGGCCGGATATACCCGTCGAAGCCGACGTCCTGCAGCGCTTTGACAATCTCCACCATGTCCAGACTGCCGTCCGCGGACAGATGGCCTGTTTCATGGAAACGGTTGCCCGTCACCTTGACGTTGCGCAGATGCGCGAAATAAATGCGGTCGCCGACCTCGCGGATCATTGCAGGCAGGTCGTTCTGCGCGCTCGCGCCGAGCGAACCGGTGCAAAACGTCAGACCGTTATAAGGGCTGTCCACCAGCTTCAGAAAGCGCTTGAGCGAGTCGAGATCGCGGATGATGCGCGGCAGACCGAAGATATCCCATGGGGGATCATCCGGGTGAATCGCCATTCTGACATCACATTCCTCGCAAACGGGAATGATCTTTTCCAGGAAATACTGCAGATTCGTCCAAAGGTCTTCCGCTGTAATACCCTTGTATTTTTCAAACAGCTCCTTGATTTCGGGCATCCGCTCGGTTTCCCAGCCGGGCATGGCGTAGCCGTTGGAGTTGTCGTCAATCTCTTTGAACATCTGCTCGGGCGTCTTGCCTTCGATTTGCTCACCGAAATAACACAGACAGGTCGAGCCGTCCTGCAGTGGCATGGCGAGATCGGTCCGCGTCCAGTCGAACACCGGCATAAAATTATAGCAGATGCATTTGACGCCGGCTTTGGCCAGATTGCGGATGCTGATGATATAATTTTCGATATACTTGTCCCGCGTCGGCAGACCGAGCTTGATATCCTCATGGACGTTGACGGACTCAATGCACTCCATGGTCAGGCCGGCATCCGCAACCTCTTTTTTCATTTTCAGGATATCCTCCAGCGGCCATGCTTCGCCGCAGGGCAGATAGTGCAGCGCCGGCACAACGCCGACAACGCCGGGGATCTGACGGATCTGTTCGAGCGAGACGGTGTCCTTGCCGTCGCCGAACCAGCGAAATGTCATTTGCATAATAAACGCTCCTTTATCCGAGTTTTCTGTTGTTGCTGCGATAGGTTTTATCAAAAACGGTGTCGCCGCTTTCGGCGTCCTTCGCCGTCACGCGGCAGTGATAGCTGTTCGCGGTTGTATAGACCTGATACAGAAAACAGCTTTGCGCAAGTGCTTCAGTCAGCGATGCGGCAGTGGTCTTGTCCGCGCGGAACGCTGCGCCGTCCACAAGAATGGTCACGGACTGAAACGCCTTCTGATCGAGAAATTCGATTTTTTTGAAATACGAAAAACCGCCGTCCTCCAGCAGATCATAGATTACGCCGATGGCGTCCAGCCCCTTTTCCACAAGCTGCAGATCATACTTCGTTTTCAGCATAGTCACCGTAACTGTATTGTTTCTGATCTCGGCGTTGTTGTACCCGTTATCGTCACAGAACAGAGACGGGTTTTTTCTGTATCTTTCATCCACCAAACTCAGCGGCAGCTGAATGGTGACTGTCTCACCGCTGCGGGTAACGGTCGCCGCGCCGGTGTACTCCGGATTCGTCACCGGATCGACTACTGTCGGTTCTTCTTTTTTGCAGGCAGCAAAGCACCCCGCAAGACAGACAAGGCACAGAAACAAAGCCAAAATACGTTTCATGCGCATCCCTCCTGTATCATTTGCCATGGTATTCCGCTGTTATTTTACCAGCAAAACCATAAGAGAACTTTAAGCAATAACAATTCATTTTATTTTATCACAGTTTGAAAGAAATTTCCACTGAAAATAAAAAAAACTTTGCCTGTTTTTTATAAGTACGGCAAATGCCGCTCAGTATCTGTTGCTCATATCTCATGAAAGTCCTGCAGCCTTTTCACGCATACACATATAAAAAGAACGGAGCCCGGCATCAACCTTGCTCCGTTTTTATTTCATTTTGGTGGGAAGCAGTCCTCTTCGAAGGTCATTTCGGCAATGTCGGCTGTTGCGAATCTCAGTGCAGCGAATAAACGATCAGCTTATCACGCGGCCCGAGTTCAACTTCCAGATCATTTTGATTGCCAACAAAGAGAACCATTTCTTCGTGCGGGCGAACATAACCCAGCACCAGCGTTGGATTGCACTGCGTTTTGAACACCTGCGGATCAATCGATTGTTTGTAGACTGCACGAATCAATTGTGCTGCCGTACACTTCTCCGGCAGAGTTCGGAAGAACCGCTTCGCTTCTTTCAGGTAGATTTCATAGCTCTCGTAAGATGTTGCGTTCTCCGCCACCTGTGCATCATCATAGGAGAGAATGTCCTGATAGAATGAATAGATCTCAAACGAATCACTGATCTGTGTAATCATTTTGGAAATATAGCGATTGGAAATCACGACGTTGTTCTGAGAATAGGACTGCACAACGTCATAATGCTTCGGATCAATGATTTCCACAATGACGTCAATGCTGCCCGTATCAAAGGGAACACCGGTCTTTTTCCCATGCTCGATTTTTTCAAGAATAATGTCCTGCAAATACACCAAATACGTCAGTGCATTGGCATCGATGTCTTCCTTCGGAACATCGTCATCCGAGAGAATCAAAACAGACGTATCCGAATGGCTGTTGTCCACAATTTCCCGGATCTTCTCCGATATACGGTCCTTGTCAAAGATGTCGGCAGCGTAGGTCGTCACAAATGCATGTGACTGATAATGCTGCATTATGTCGAGCGACTCCTGATCATCGATGACGGTAATCCGCAGATCATTCCCGCTGGAACTCCACTCCCGCTTGAATGACTCAAAGCCCTCCATAATTTCGTACATCTTGGAGTTATGACCGAGAATAACAATATTTTTGACACCGTTGTCGTATGAAGGATTCATATCCACCTGAATCGGCGTGGTCTTTTCTTTGCTGATGTATGTGCCGTCCTCTTTTTCTTTTGCAACAAAATACCGGTGCAGGCTTTCCTGAACCATCATCCGCGTTAAGGGAATTGCATGGAAATGCGTATCAAAGTATTCCTCGATCGATTCTTCTTTGCCGGTCGCCGGAGCGCTGTAAAATGCCGCGCCCTTGTTGGAAAACAGTTCCGAATAAACACTGTTTAGTTCCGGCATCAAAGAAAACTGTGAAAGAATCTGACCAAGCGTTTTATTCACGTCAACAGCAACAATGTGATTCTTCGCCTTTTTCCCGTCCGTACTCTTTCTTTCCTTTGCTTTGATAATTCTGTCGACAAGCGCTTTTGTCCAGCTGTCCGTGATTTCCACAACAATCGTCTGATCGTCGTTTGAATCATCTCCGGCGGTCATATCCGCGACCTGCATCAGCGTTTTGATTGTCAGTGCGTTGCCTTTTTTCTGCGTGTTCATCCGCTCTCTGCTTTCAAATTTACAAACTGCATTGTCCGCATCGCTGCCGAGAATCACAACAGATTTCGCGTGCTTTAAAGAAATATCCTCCAACTGTTTCGTGGAAAACACATCGCCCTCCCGGATGATGACACTCACGCGGTTTCTGAACCGATGCACCAGGCAGTAGCAGGTCCGATACAGCCACATTCGGTTTTTCACCTGTTCACGGACTGCCCGGTTTTCACGGCGGATCGTATCCGTCAGACGCTCGTCAACCTCCCTGCGGATTTCTTCTTTTCCCTGTGCCACAAGGACGATGACTTTTTGCTTGTCTACTTTATACAGCAGGTCGTTGATAATTTCCGACGCCCTTGTGTTCCAGTTCAGAATGATCGTATGGTTCATTGCAATGATCCTGCGTTTTCCGGCGTCAACATTATCGATGATACCGGAAATCAGGTTCGTAATAAAACCGATCAGAGCACCGGTAAATGTCAATGTACCAATCAGAATCACCGCGATGCAGGAAATTACCAGAACACGGTTTTCAAAGTTATCCTGCACAAGATTATCGATGCATCCCGCATCCAGAATCATCGTGAACGTTTTATAAACGCCCGCAAACAATCCCAGATTGTCATGATCGCTGACGTGCATCAGCCATGTGGAAGCGAGCAAAATAAACACCACATTGAGCAGAGAAATAATCAAAAACAAAAACCATTTCGTGTGTTTGGTAATACTGAGCGAATACCATTCCTTGATTTTACGGAACAAATGCATCCATCCCCTTTTTTCTGCATATTGTCGTGCCAATGTGCGACGTCCGCACCCCATCACCGGCGCTTGCCGTACTCCTTTGCATTTGCGCAGCCGGCGCAGGCTTCACAGTTGCCGTCGCAGCAGGAGCTTTTTCCTTTGCGGATTCTGCAGACCGCGAAAATAACCGCGGCCGCAATCACTGCGAGAATCAGAACATCCCAGATATTCATCGTTGTCACCTTATCCCATCCCGCACAGCAGACCGATCAGCCGGACGACCAGCGCGAAGATCCAGGCGATCGCGCATTGCCAGACCACCACGCCGACCGACCACTTGCGGCCGAGTTCTCTGCGGATGGCAGCGATCGCCGCCACGCAGGGCGTATACAGCAGGCTGAACACCAGCATCGACAAGGCGGAAAGCGTACCGATGGACGTCACGCCCCCGACGAACAAGGTCTCCATGACGGATACAACGCTCTCTTTTGCCATGAAGCCGCTAATCAGCGACGTCACGATCCGCCAGTCGCCGAGACCGATCGGCTTCATGATCGGAACGAGAACGCCGGCGATCGCCGCGAGAATGCTTTCGTGCGAGCTGTCCACCAGGTTGAAACGGAAGTCAAAACTGCTGAGGAACCAGACAACAATCGTCGCGATCAGAATAACGGTGAATGCACGGTGCAAAAAGTCCTTGCTCTTTTCCCAGAGCAGCTGCGCGACGTTGCGTGCGCTCGGAAAACGGTAATTCGGCAGTTCCATCACAAATGGCACTGCCTCCCCCTTGAACAGCGTGTTTTTGAAGAGAAATGCGGCGAGAATTCCGATAAGAATGCCCAACAGATACAGCCCGGTGATAATCAGCCAGCTTTGCTTCGGGAAGAACGCCGAAACAAAGAAGCCGTAGATCGGCAATTTCGCCGTGCAGGACATGAACGGCGTCAGCAGAATCGTCATCCGCCGGTCACGCTCACTGGGCAGCGTACGCGTGGACATGACCGCGGGAACGGTACAACCGAAGCCCAGCAGCATGGGGACGATGCTGCGGCCGGAAAGACCGATGCGGCGCAGCAGTTTGTCCATGACAAAAGCGACGCGGGCGATATAGCCGCTGTCTTCCAGCAGCGACAAAAAGAAGAACAGGATGATAATGATGGGCAGAAAGCTGACCACCGTCCCGACGCCTTCGAAAATGCCGTCCAGCACCAGGCTCTGAATGATCTCATTGACGTGTACCGCCGTCATTCCCTGCTGCGCCAGCGCCTTCAGCGCGTCAATACCGCTTTCCAGCAGATTCTGGAAGAACGGCCCGACGAGGAAGAAGGTCAGATAAAACACCAGCGCCATGATACCGATAAAGACGGGGATCGCCGTGTATTTTCCAGTCAGCACCCGGTCCAGCTTCCGGCTGCGCGCATGCTCTTTGCTTTCATGCGGTTTGATGACGCAGGCATCACAGACCTTGCGGATAAAATCGAACCGCATTTCCGCCATTGCGGCACTGTGGTCGAGCCCGCGCTCGGTCTCCATCTGCAGAATGACGTGCGCAAGCATTTCCGTCTCGTTTTTGTCCAACTGCAGCTGCTCGGCGACAAGCAGATCACCCTCCAGCAGTTTGCTTGCGGCAAACCGCAGCGGCAGCCCGGCCCGTACCGCATGATCTTCGATCAGATGGCAGACCGCGTGCAGTGCGCGGTGTACGGCACCGCCGTGGTCCTCCGCGCCGCAGAAATCCTGCCGCAGCGGCCGTTCCTGATATTTCGCGATATGTACGGCGTGACGCACCAGTTCGTCGACGCCCTCATTCTTCGCCGCGGAGATTGGTACGACGGGAACGCCCAGCATTGCCTCCATGGTGTTCACATCGACCGTACCGCCGTTGCCGCGCAGCTCATCCATCATATTGAGCGCGATCACCATCGGCGTATTCATCTCCAGCAGCTGCATGGTCAGATACAGGTTGCGCTCAATGTTCGTCGCGTCGACGATATTGATGATCGCTTTCGGCTTTTCATCGAGCACAAAGTTTCGCGAGACCCGTTCCTCGCTGGAATACGGCGACATCGAATAGATGCCCGGCAGGTCCGTGATCTGTGTGTCGCCGTGACCGCGAATCACACCGCTTTTACGGTCGACCGTCACGCCCGGGAAATTGCCGACGTGCTGATTTGCGCCCGTAAGCTGATTAAACAGCGTGGTTTTGCCGCTGTTCTGATTGCCGACCAGCGCAAACGTCAGCGGTGTCCCGTCCGGCAGCGGGTCGCCGCTGCCCTTCGGGTGAAAGCGTCCCTCTTCACCGAGACCGGGGTGTTCTGTTCCCTTGTGTGTTTTTTCGTTTGTTTCTGCCAGCGCGGTCTCTGTCAGCACCGCGTCGATCTTTGCCGCATCCGCAAGCCGCAGCGTCATCTCGTATCCGTGGATCTGCAGCTCCATCGGGTCACCCATCGGCGCGAGCTTGATCATCGTGACAAACGCGCCGGGAATGACACCCATATCCAAAAAGTGCTGCCGCAGCATCCCTTCGCCGCCCACAGCTGTGATGCGGGCGGTCTGCCCCGGCTGCAAAGCATTCAGCTTCATGAATTACAACTCTCTTTCTTTCACATCATCGGTAATCGGACAGGTTTGTAAACGTCTGCCGATTTGATCCGGCGTGCCGCCGGTTACGGCAGGCGGAAGCCCGCAGCGCGATAAATCTCGTACCAGTCTTCTCTTGACAGTTCGACCGCCGCGCCATCCGCAATTTCCCGCATCCGCTGCGGTGTGACGGATCCGGAGACCACCTGCATCTTTGCGGGATGCCGCAAAATCCATGCAGCGGCGATCGCCATCGGCGAAACACCGTAAACCTGCGCAAATTTATCCAATGTCTCATTCAGCGCAGGATATGTCTCGCGGTCGCCCACAAACGGGCCGCGGAAGAAACCGCCCTGAAATGGTGACCACGCCTGCACTGTGATGCCCTTCAGCCGCAGATATTCCAGCGCGCTGCCGTCGTGCATCACGGACTCGTCGTTTTTCATGTTGACGTTCAGTCCGGACGTCACGAGCCCGGATTCCGGGATGGAGAACTGTAGCTGATTCGCCACGAGCGGCTGTTTGACCGCGGTCTTCAGCAGCTCGATCTGCATCGGGCTGTGATTCGATACGCCGAAGAAGCGCACCTTGCCGGCACTTTGCAGCGCATCAAATGCTTCAGCCACCTCCTGCGGTTCCATCAGCGTGTCCGGACGGTGCAGAAGCAAAACATCAATATAATCGGTACGCAGCCGCCGCAGTGAACCATCCACCGCGGAAAGGATATGCGCCTTTGAAAAGTCATAGCAGCCGCTGCGGATGCCGCATTTGGTCTGGATCGTGATGCGGTCCCGCATGGACGGATGCGCCGCCAGCCAGCTGCCGAAGAGTTCTTCACAACGGCCGCCGCCGTAAATATCCGCGTGATCAAAAAAGTCGATACCGAGATCGAGCGCCGTTTCGATCACCCGCTCCGGCGAATCCTTCGCGTCAGTCAATCGCATACAGCCCATCGCAATTGCGGAAACCGGCAATTGTCCGCCGAGTATTCTTTTTTTCATAATCTTTCCTCCTGCCGATTTTGCTGTCGGAAAGCGCAGCCTGCATGCGCAGGGCGGCAGACTGTCTGTCCTGTTTGTTTATTATATACTATATCACAGAAAAACACAACCGGCAGCGGGGTCGCAAAGCATAAAAAAATAAAGAAAGCGTTCCGGTTTCCGGCGCTTTACAAAGAATACGGCATCCATTTCAAAAATGTTTACACTTCTTTTACGTGACACATTCTTGACAAGCACCGAATCTTCCGATATCATATTTACGAAACAATGAAATGGAGATGGGAAAATGACAGACAACAACACTGCCAGGCGCTACGGCCACGTCGTCATCGTCGGCCTTGACGGCATGGGCAATTTCTGCAAAGACACCGCGACGCCGCGCATGGATGCAATCTTTGAAAGCGGCGCAAAAACCCTGCACGGCCTATCCTTGTTCCCGACCATCAGCGCGCAGAACTGGGGCGCGATGCTCATCGGCACCGACCCCGAAGTCCACGGGCTGACGAACGGCGGCATCAGTCAGCAGGATTACACCAACGACGCGCTGCCGACCGTTTTTTCCACGGTCCGGCGTGCTTATCCGGACAGTGTGCTTTGCTCCGTGAGCAATTGGGAGCCGATCAACCGCGGCATCATTGAGCAGGGACTCGGCGTGGAAAAGCAAACGGCGGAAAACGGTGAAGAAACAACGGACAAAATCGTTGCCTGCGTACTGGCAAGAAAACCCGACCTGCTGTTCATTCAGATCGACGACCCGGACGAGGCCGGTCATCATTACGGCTACGGCACCGAAGGACATCTTGCCTGCATCACCAATGTAGATACCATGGTCGGCCGCATTTATGACGCCTATACGGATGCGGGCATCATCGACGACACGCTGTTCATCGTCATCACGGATCATGGCGGCTATCAGCACGGGCACGGCGGTTATACAGACACGGAAAAGTATATCTATTTTGCGCTCTCCGGCAAAACCGTCAGAAAGACCGACGGCTTTTTCGCAACGACAAAGGACATCAACGCAATCGTCCGCTACGCCTTCGGGCTGGAGATTCCGCAGCCGCAGCCGGACGGTTACTCCTCGCAGGTCCCGGAAAACGTCTTTTCGGATTATGCGGTTCCCTATCGCAAAGCCGAGAACGGTCCGCGCTGCGACATTACGCCGCAGCCACAACCGGATCTGCGCAGCAAAAACGGACTTGCTTCGTTTTTCTCCGAAGATGAGATCAAGCTTGCCATGTTCTTTGAATATAACGGCGATGACGCCATGGGCAAAGCGCAGTTCAAAGAATACGGTCATGTGAAATACTACTCTTCCGGTGTACGCGGCGCATACGCCGAGCTCGGCGCAACGGGGCGGCTTGTCAGCGAAGACGTCCGCTTCGGCAAAGACGACTTTACGGTCTGTGCCTGGCTGAAGGTTGACGGCGCACCCGCGTCCGAGGCATATTACTGCGGAACGAAAACCATGACGTCCGCCGGTCCCGGTTTCATGCTGGGCTTCACGAATATTGCCATCTTGCTCGGCGTTGAAACACCGGATCCGAGCTCCTATAAGGAGTTTACCTTCCCCTATCTGCGCGAGGTTTCCGGCGGATGGCTGCACGTAGCGTTTGTCTTCCGCAGAAAAGACTGCAAGATTGACCTGTACCGGAACTTCGAATGGAAAAAGACTGTGGAACTGCCTGCGTACTTTGCTGACGCATCCATGGACGCACTGCCGTTCACGGTCGGCGACGACGCCTCCGGAAAAATCAACACCGGCAACAACGCGCTGATGTACATGGACGATCTGCTGATCTTCGGCAAAGCATTCACGAAAGAAGACTTGCAGACCCTTTCCGCGTATTACGCATTTGAATCCTAAGGCATCCTGCAGAACACCGCCATGCTGTTGAAGCAGCACGGCGGTGTTTTTCGTTGAACAACATATGGCGGAATCAGACTTTCGCGGTCTGTGCGGCCTGCTTTTTTTCAAGGCGCGATTTTGCGTCCGGGTACAGTGCAATGATCTCATCAAGATGCGCATAATTGTCCGCCTGCGCGAGCTTTCGTTTTGCGTCGAGGAGCGGGCGTGCCGCACGGTAATAGATTGAGTTTTGATCCGTGGCGATCCGGATCTGCGTTTTGAGATCCGCTCTGTTTCGCTGCAGCGCCTGTACCCGGCGTTTCAATGCGGCGGTCTGCGCTTTGTCACCGGCTTCCTTTGCCTGTTTCAGTGCGCGCAGCGTGTCGTGCAGTGCCTGTTCGTTTGTGTCCTCCGCCTTGAACAGCGTTTCAAAAACGTGGCTGTCAAACGGCGCAATGCCGTGCGGATAATACTTCTTCATCGCCTTCTTCGCCGCTTTGACCTGCGAAACCAGCAGCAGCGCGTCGCGCCGTCGGTCCTTTTCAAAGTCTGTTCCCCGCGGCATGGCTTTCGCCTGCGCTTTTGTCAGCTCGAACTGTTCAAGAAAGCCGTCGAGACCCGCCGAAACAAGCCGCGCTGCAGTTTCTGTTTCCGCTCTTCCCGCGTCGGTGTCAAAGCGTGTGAGCTCCTGCATCACAATCTGCGCAATCTCGATCTTTTCGTTTTCCGCAAGCGTCTGCCGCAGCGCCGCTTTCGCCGCCTTTTTGTCGGCAGCGTGCCGTGCTTCTCTGCGAACGTCCGCCGTCACTGTCCGCGGTGCTCTTTCGGCGTATGTCCGTGCCGTTTCAATGATCTCCACCGTTTCAACAAGTGCCTCATCGGAAAGCACATGGTTGCCGTAATCCTCAAACAGCGCGCGGATCTTCAGCACGTCCACCATGGCCTTCTGTTTTGTTTCGCTCAGGTCGTAGAAGAAATACGGGATGACGTTCATCACCGCGCCTGCGACCGATGCGATGACAAGCACGCTGCTGATCTGCACGAAATAATGACCGTTATACAGTACATCATAAACGTTTGAACCGTCGTACCCGAGCGAAATCGCAGTCGCCGCATTCAGTCCCGACCGTTCATACAGCATCGGCAGCACACCGCCGGTGACAAGGGTGATGACGTTGCCGATCAGGCCCACGGCAGCAAACATGCCGTCAATGCGCTCGCCTGTAACATACTGCTGATAGTCACGGATGTCGGCGTTGACGCTCGGCGTCAGCAGGTGCCCGAGCGACGTGATGAACTGGTTGACAAAGGTACACCCGAGCAGCAGCCAGATGATATGGCCGGAGCCGGTCATGCGTACGATCGGCAGCATGAAGATGATGAACAAAATGTTCAGCAGATTTGTGAAGATCAGGATCTTTTTCTTGCCGTAGCGGCGGATGAAGTATGGTGCGACAAGGTTCGGCCAGAAGGAGGCGTTGCCCGCGATGGCAACGACGAGAGAATACTGTGCTGCGGTACACGCCTGCTGATAGTGGTACATCCAGCCCATGATGGAGTTGAATGAACCCTCCAGAAAGCCGAGCCAGCCTGCAAGCGAAATGATCCAGAAATATTTGTTGTGTGCAATGGCACGGAATGCGTCGGAAAACTTCATCTGAATAACGTGCGTTTTCGCCTGCACGATCTTTTCCTCGGTGTTGACATAAACCAGCAGAGAAATCACAAATCCGACGATCAGCATCGGCGGAAACAGCACACGGTAGATCTTCAGGTCATACAGCGTGTTGTCACCGGTGATGAGCTTTGCCGCGATCGGCAGAAAGATTCCGGCGATCGACGGAGAGAAGTTTTCCACCACGGATTTGATCGACAGCACATCGGAACGCTCGATGCTGTTGGGCGACAGTACGTTGATGAGGCTGTCGTAAGCGTCATTGTAAAAGTTATAGAAAAACTGAAAGCCGATGTTGAATGCCAGCACCACGGCGCACTTCCAGAACAGCGTCATCCCCTCGTACGGCATCCAGATGAACGCCGTGCCGAGCAGCACGGTGGGAATACCCATCGAGATGAGATAGGGACGGTACTTGCCCTTCATGCTGCGCGTGTTGTCAATCATCTTTGCACGTACGGCGGTCAGCGGGAAACCCGACAGCACGCTGATGATATAAATCACGTACAACGCCGACGGGTCGATGCCGATCGTATTGCCGATCAGCGTGTTGCCCACGGCAAGAATCATTTGATTGATACAATAGACGATGAACTTCACGCCGATGCCGCCGACAGAAAGCGATGCAATCTCCTTGAAGGTCATGTACCTGCCTTTGGGCGGCGTGTGCCAGTATTGCCGGAAATTGTGTACCAGGGTGCCTGCTTTTTCTTTCATCTTTCATGCGCTCCTCTCCGTGCAGAATCGGGAACCATCGGCAAATGCGAGGGTTATTGCGAAAGAAGGATCGTGGTGACCGACCGTGCGGTCAGGGTGATCTGCGCGGTTATTGCGGTGTATTTTGCAAGGTCATGTGTCTCATCCGTCACGATAACATCAACTGCCGCCCCTTCCGCTGCAGGCAGACAGACTGGTTTTTTTGCATCGGTCGCATTGATGGCAATCAGAACCGTCTGCCGTTCCTTGACGAACGCGAGCCACTTTACATCGTCGTCATCTGCGTCGACCCGGACGCGCGATGCACCAAAGGGAATGTACTTTGAAAAGTTGCCCGTCGCATAATAGCGCTTTGTCAGTTCAAAGCTGCTGTCACTGAGGTTGATATAAATCAGGCCGTCGCAGTAATCGACCTCGGACACGGCAATCCAGTGCTGCCACGCGGTCACGTTCAGCAAAGAAAGGTCTTCATAGATGACGTTCGCCATCACAAGCGCAGAATCCATCCCTTTGTCCCGGCCGCCCTGCATATGCGTCCATTCGCTCATTTTGATATCAACGCCGGGGTACCTGGCATCCATCCACCGGCGAAAGCGTCTCAGATACGCTTTGCGATTCTTGAACAGCGGTCCCGGCACAAACGGCAAAAAATAGCTGTGCACATCCACACTGTCGATACGGCTGCGAACGGCTTTGTCTTTCAGAAGGCGGCGTGTGTAGCTCTTGTTGAACCAGCGGATATCACCGTTTTCAAGGCCGGACAGTTTCACCTTTTGCAGCGCGTCCCGCTCATTCATCGCATCGGCAAATACGGAAAGCACTTTGCCAGCGCTTTTCGGGCGATAATGACAGCCCTCCTGTCCGCCGTTCCAGACCCACAGCGGCTCATTGATGGGCGAAAGATACCGGACCGGCAGACCCGCGCGCAGAAAGTGTTCCGTCACATCCAGGCAGAAATCCGCAAATGCACGGTAGTTCTCCGGCGCAAGGTTTTCCTTCGGCAGCAGTGCCTTGTCGCAGTGCGCCATGTGATTCTTTGTCAGCCATTCCGGCGGTGAATTGACAAAGAGAATCACTTCTTTCGCACCGTCACTGACCGCCCGCTTCATCATGTAGACGGCGTTTGCGTCGCACGAAAAATCATATACGCCGGGTGCGCGTGCAAAGCACTGGGTTCTGCGCAAAGGATTTTCGATGTTTCCCGCCCCCGACTGCGCCGAGCCGGCGCCGATGTTGTAACGAAAGGTCCGCAAAGCGATGCCCTTTTCCTCGCTGAACAACAGCTGAGAAATCCGGTCGCGAACCGGCAGACCGCTGTCTTTGTCGGTCTCCCTCCAGCCGCCGACGCACTGCGCCCACCAAGCGCCGCTTGCGCCGAAGCCTTCAAACGTCTGATACGTTTTTGTTTTGTCAATGCTGACGTTCATCATACCACCTCGGTCATCAGGCTGTGCACCCGTTGCGCACGCAGAAAACAAGTCCGCTATACACTTATCATACCATCGCCGGCGTCTGTTTGCAACCATATTTTCAGAGAATCGGAGCATCTGCGCGTTTTCCTGCCCTTCGGGGTCTCCTGCGCGCCGATTTTTTTGCAAAACCTCTTGACGACACGGTACGGTTATGGTTTATAATGGTCGCAAGACGAACCCGCTGCGCCGGGTGCCGTCTGCAGAAAACCGAACGAAAGGATGCGTAATGATGGACCAAAACGCATTTGACCAAACATACACCCGCGCGGCCGAGGCAAAGGCCCTGTGGGGCGACACCGCAGCATACAAAGAATATGAAGCGAAAACAGCCGGGCAAAGTCCTGCAGAACGGCAGAACGCAAGCGAAGGGCTGATGCAAATTCTTTCCGTCTTCGGCGATTACAAAGGCCGGGATGCATCCGACCCCGAAGTGCAGCAGCAGGTGAAAGCATTGCAGGATTACATCACCGCACATTTTTACACCTGCACCGATGAGATCCTCGCCGGGCTCGGCGCGCTGTACGCCTACGGCGGAGACTTCACGGAAAGCATTGACCGCGCCGGTGGTGCGGGCACAGCGCAGTATGTGCAGCGCGCCATCGCGCAGTACTGCGCAGCAGGGAGGAAACCGCTATGAAAATCATGATCCTGGCGGACGTGCACATCCGCACGCGAGTCGAAGAACACCGGCGTATCCGCACAATGGAAGCGCTGCAGACCGCCTTTTCCAACGTGCCGTGCGACCTTGCGGTCTTTCTCGGCGATCTGATGCACGGACCGGATTACGGCGACGACAGGGCCTCGTTTCTGCACGATCTCAAAAATGCGCTCGACACGACGGGAAGTACGCCGTTTGCCTTTGTTTTCGGCAATCATGACGCCGAAAGCACAGTAACCAAAGAAGAGATTCTCTCGGTGCTCGGCAGCTATCCGAACTCTTTGACAACAGGCGAAAACTATGTGCTGAAAGCGGGCGGCGAAACGCTGCTGTTCATCGACAGCGGTTCGGAATACGACGGCGAAGAAAGCCATTATGACATCGTGCGACCGCCTGTGCTGCAATGGGCGAAGGAACAGATCGCGGGTGAACAGGCAATTTTGTTTCAGCACATCATCATCCCCGACATCATCGCCGTCACCGAAACAGCCGCCGACGGCAGCTGCCGCTTCAAGGAGGGCTTTTCATACACCGGCGTACTGAAGGAACGGCCGTGCCCGCCGGACATCAACACCGGCGAACTGGAAATCCTCGCACCGTACCTGAAAGCGATGGTGTTCGGGCACGACCACGTCAACAGCTTTGAATGTATGCTCGGCGGCGTGAAGATCATTCAATGTGCCGCTGCGAGCATGAGCGGCTACGAGTATCCGCAGGCGCCGACCGTAAAGCTGCTGGATACCGAAACAATGACGACCGAGATCATTCCGGTATAAAAGAGGGAGGCACCTATGGATAATCATATTCTGTATTACAATGCGCCGGCAAACGACTGGCATGAAGCGCTGCCGCTCGGCAACGGCGCAATCGGCGCCATGTGCTTTTGCGGCACGAAAACCGACCGGATTTCTCTCAATCACGACACCCTTTGGACAGGACATCCGCGCAAAATCACAAGAGCCGGCGCCTACGAGGCGTACAAAAACGCGCAGAACGCAGTGCTTTCCGGCGATTACGCACAGGCGCAGACCATCATTGAAGAGGACTTTCTGACCTGCTGGTCGCAGGCGTATATGCCCTTCGGCGATTTGGTGCTGCAGTTTGATTTCTCCGGATACAGCGCCTTTCAGCGCACGCTGCAGCTGCAGACCGCGGTCCTGACGAGCCGCTTTGAAACAGCTGCAGCCGCAATCAAAAAAACGACGTTTGTTTCGTACCCGGATGACGTGCTTGTCTACCGGATTGAAAGCGAAAACCAGGTGCCGTTTTCGTTTCGTGCAGCGCTGACGTCACCCCTGCGGTCAAAAACCTGCGTCGCTGAAGATATGCTGCTGCTCGACGGCGAATGTCCGTCTGATGCAGACACCGAAAGTCCCGCCTATCCCTGCAACAGTCTGATCTATTCCGACGTACCGGAGGAAAAAGGCGTCCTGTTTCGCGGCGCGCTCCGGGTGATCACAGACGGCACTGTCAGCGAAACCGGCAACGCACTCACTGTTGAAAACGCAACGACTGCCGATTTGCTGCTGAGCATAAAGACAAGCTACAACGGGTTTGACAAGTGTCCTGCGACCGACGGCCGGGAATATCAAGACGCCTGTCTCGACACGCTGCGCAAGGCAACGTCTCTGGGATTTGACGCACTGCTGCAGCGGCACACCGGGGATTTCGGTGCGCTGTACGGCCGCGTGACGCTCTCCCTTTCAGACAGCAATGCGCCCATGCCCACCGATGAACGGCTTCATCAAGGCAAAAAGAACGGCGCGGACAACGGACTTTATGAGCTGCTGTTCAACTACGGCAGATACCTGCTGATCGCGTCGTCAAGAGAAAACAGCCGCGCGACGAATCTGCAGGGCATCTGGAGCAACAGTACCCGTCCGCCCTGGAACGCCAATTACACCATCAACATCAACACCGAGATGAATTACTGGTGTGCGCTGCCGTGCCACCTGCCAGAGACGATGGCGCCGCTGGTTGCGCTGGTCAAAGATCTCGCGGTCACCGGCACTGAAACCGCAAAGGATTTCTACCACGCAAACGGCTTTGTCGCGCACCACAACGCGGATATCTGGGGCTTTTCCGCTCCCGTGCAGGGCAGTGCGAGCTGGGCGTACTGGCAAGGCGCTTCCGGCTGGCTTTGCCGCAGTCTGTATGAGCTTTACGAATACACGCAGGATACGGCGTATCTGAGAGAAACGGCGTTCCCGCTGATGAAACAGGCCGCGCTCTTTTATCTCGATCTGCTCGTCACAGACACAGACGGCAAACAGATGATCTGCCCGGCGACTTCACCCGAAAACTGCTTTATCTATGGAACGCGCAGACTTGCGGTTGCCAAAAGCACCGCCATGATGAACAGCATTGTTTTGGATCTGTTTGTGAACTGTAAAAAGAGCTGTGAGATTCTCGGCGTCGACGACGTGTTTTATCAAAAAATCTGTGACAGCATTCCGAAGATCAAGCCGCTCGTCATCGGAGACGACGGCGCTATTCTGGAATGGAACGAACCGCTGCCGGAAGCGGAAGTCCATCACCGCCATGTGTCGCATCTTTATGCGCTGCACCCCGCCGGACTGATCACACCGCAGGACGCCGACCTCTTTGCGGCCTGCAAAAAAACGCTGGAAAACCGCGGCGACGACGGCACAGGCTGGAGCCTTGCCTGGAAGGTGAATTTCTGGGCGCGGCTGCGCGACGGCAATCACGCGCTGCGTCTGATTGACAAGCTGCTCACGCTGATCCGTGCAGATGCGGCAAACAACGGCAAAGGCGGCGTCTATCCCAATCTGTTTGACGCGCACCCGCCGTTTCAGATCGATGGCAATTTCGGCGTGGTCAGCGGCATCTGCGAGATGCTGCTGCAGTCCGACGACCGGACGATCTATCTGCTGCCCGCGCTACCCGACGCCTGGAAAACCGGCTTTGTCAAAGGTCTTGCCGCGCGCGGCGGCGTCACGGTGGACATCCGCTGGGAAAACGGCGTGATCACGGACTACAAAATTCACGGCACAACAACCGCCAACATTGTGCCGTGCAGATAAAAGCGAACGGCAGTCCCTAGCGGACTGCCGTTTTGCTTTATTCATCGTCGCGGACATGAAAGCCGTACTCCCCTTCGACGGCCGGGATCGTTCTTGCGGAAAGATTTTCGATCCGCACGTAGGTTCCGCGTTCGATAGCAAGGATCACCTGATCGATCTGCTGCTCGGTACCCTGGATCTCCATGGAGACACCGCCGTCAAAATCATTGCGCACCCAGCCGGTCGCGCCTACCGCGTTCGCGGCGTACACGGCGCGATAGCGGAACCCGACGCCTTGCACACTGCCGGAAAAGCGAAGTGCGCGGCGAATGACGGCAGATGATTGTTGTGTATCAGCCAAGTGCATCCCTCCTCATGCAAATACGCCTTCATCAGATGACGCCCGAGTGCGCAGTGTCCATCAGCGGAAATAATATGTTTTTCCTGTTCTTTGTCGGGACAATCCGGCAAGCGGCGCGTTTTGTTTCAGATACAAAAAAGCCTGCACGTTCGGAATCTCTTCGGTGAAGGATTCCGGATCCGCCGCATGAAACGCGTCCGCATCATCGCGCAGTCGTTCAGTCAGGTCGGAAAGCATTGCGGTTCTCTTTTTTGTTTTTCAAATGTATTATAGTATAAATCACAGGAAAAGTAAACAAAGAAAGAACCGTTTGCAAAGATATACAGCCCTTGCATTCCGGATGCATCGGGTATATAATGATATTAACGCAACAGCAGCACATGCCGGAAAGGAAGCGATCTCATGAACGCAATTCGCACTTGGTTTATGCGCCTGCTGAGCATTCTGACAACACTCAGCATGCTGTCTGCAGCGACTGTGAGTGAGCATCCGAACAAGCCCGACATCGTCCCCGGCGATGCTTTGGAACAGACGCCGTTTTCCTGCACCGCAAAAATGCCGGAAGACGCCGCCGCTGCCGAAGATCTCGCCCTTGCATTCAACGCGGTCTACCGACTGTTCGGCGGCGTGGATACGGCACACATCCTTGTTGCACGGAACGGCAATGAACCGACATGGTATGAATGGATGGCGCTCAAAACTGCCTGGTGCCGCGACAAGCAATTCATTCGCGCCGTCAAGGACAAGATCCGCGACTTTCCGCAGACGGACAACGGATATCTCTGGTCATGGGGCACATCGCCCTACTGGCCGACAGGCAACGGTGCGCTGCATTACGACGGTCTTTTCCGCTACGTGGCCGGCGTTGCAGAGATGCTGCGTTGGGCAAGTGATTGTTCCTTTCTGGAAGAACAAGACAAAACCACCTTCGGTGAGGACCACGCGCTTGACGCCTCTGAAGGCAGAACGGTCTATGAAAAATGTGTCTTGGCAATGCAGTATGCCCGCGAAGTTCTGGACGGAAAGAATGGTTTGATCACGCTGACAGAGTCGTCTGCTTACCTTGCGGACGGCACGACCCGGTTCGACCTTGATCAGAACGGCGAAACCGTCTGGAACAACACGGGCCGCGCGGGTTCATCGCCGTCAAACTACTGGGATAATCTTTGTTTCGGACATCGGGACGCATATGAAACAGCACTGTATTATCATGCGCTGGTCGCCATGCGTGACATTGAACAAATGCGCCACGCCACCGAAAAGGCGGCCGCATACGCAGCAAATGCCGCAGTGGTTCGGGCAAAGTTCAATGAAACCTTCTGGGACAGCAGAACCGGCAGATATATCGCCTGTATAGATGCAGACGGCAAACGGTGGGATCCCGGTCTGACCTTTTTGAATGTGGAAGCTCTCGCCTACGGTCTCGGTGACGCCGAAAAAGCAAAGTCCGTTTTTTCGTGGCTTGATGGTACGCGCATCATTTGCTCCGACACACTGCGCGGCAAACAGATCATGGATTATGCTGTCTTTCTCAACCGCAACCTCGGTTCCGATACGGCAAAGCAGCCGATGCCGTTCGCACCGGCGACAAATACACTGAGTATAGAACGGTTGTCCGGTCTCGGCGAGCCATGGTGGCAAAGTCTGAACGGCGCCATCAACATCGGCATTAAAAACAACGCATTCTACGGGCAGCATTTGGAAAACGGCGGCTATATCTTTTACCCGGTGTATTATGAGCTCACCGCGCGGCAGATGTATCTCGGTGCAGACAGCGTTCTCAAGCGCGCCCGGGAACTTGCGGCTGTTTACCGCTTCAACGGCTTTCATTCGGATATCGGCATATTTGCAGAAGGTCTGAACGGCGAATATCCGGAAAACGGCATCGTATCCCGCGTATTCATCTCTTCGCTGGCAGGCGTCAACGCGGTTGGCGACGGCCTTACGATCCGGCCGGACATTCCGGGCAGCATCCGACGGCTTGGCGTTGGCGCGATGCAGTACCGCGGCGTTTCCATCCGCGTTTTTGTCAGCGCAAATGCACTGAAGCTTAAGGCCGCAGCGCCGCTTTCCGGTCTTCTGCGCTTTTATCCGCCAAAAGCCGGCGCATACACCCTCACGCTGACGGATACGAACGGCAGCGTTAAAACGAAAACATATGTCACAGACGCAGACGGTGCGATCGTGCTCGACCTGGCGGCCAGCCGGGCAACTTTGATTGCAATTGCAAAAAAGTGATTCGCGCCGTCAGAATGCCGCAGCCAAAACTGCCTCTGCACATTGGGCGTAAGAATGCCAGGGTTTTATCAGCGTATGCAATCAGCAAAGCAGCCTTGCGTTTTCCAAAAGGAACCGCAGACATCGACGGTGCGATGATTGCGCGAAAGCCTTGAAGCGCCGGGCGCTTTATGGTATAATGAAAAAAATTTATCCTGTATTTGCCGGATCACAAAGGCCCGAAGGCAAAACAGATTACAGTCAAAGGAGATACAAAGTTGGAAGACGTAAAGATCATTACAGTCAAAGAATCACTTCTGGCGGATAACGACCGGGATGCGCAGACGCTGCGGGAGACCCTTCGCAGCCGGGGTACGTGCCTTCTGAATCTGATGTCCGCGCCCGGCAGCGGCAAGACATCGACCCTGCTTGCGCTGCAGCAGGCGTTCGGCGGACGGCTGCGCTGGGGTGTCATGGAAGCCGACATCGACAGCGCCGTTGACGCGCAGACCATGCAGGCGGCCGGCGTGCCATCCGTGCAGCTGCATACCGGCGGCATGTGCCATCTCGACGCGGACATGACCCGGCAGGGCATTGCCGCGCTCAGTCTCGAGAACGCGGAACTGATTGTCCTTGAGAATGTCGGGAACCTGGTCTGCCCGGCGGAATTTGATACCGGCGCCGCCATCAATATGACCATCCTTTCCGTACCGGAGGGTGACGACAAGCCCGTCAAGTACCCACTGATGTATGAGACCTGCGACATCCTCGTGGTCAACAAGATCGACACGCTGCCGATCTTCGACTTTGACAAGGACCGCGTGGAGCAGTACGCCCGCGCGCGGAATCCGAAAATCGAGATTTTTTATATCTCTGCGAAGACCGGTGAGGGCGTGCAGGCGCTGGCGGACGTACTGGTACAGAAGGTAAAGGAGTGGAACGCATGAGCAAAGTCAAAATCATTCAGGTCAACGAATCCGTGTTTGTGCCCAATGAGCGGGCCGCCGCAGAGATTCGCAGACGCCTGACCGCGCAGGGCACCTTGTTTCTGAACGTGATGTCCTCCCCCGGCAGCGGCAAAACCACAACGCTGGTCGCCCTCATCAACCGCCTGAAGGAACAGCTGCAGATCGGTGAGATGGATGTGGACATTGAAAGCAGCCTCGATGCGCAGCGGGTCGCCGACCGGACCGGCATACGCTCCATGCAGATTCACAACGGCGGCCTGTGTCACATCGACGCGGACATGACCGCGCGTGCCCTGCAGGAATACGACACCCAAGGGCTCGATCTGCTGATTCTGGAAAACATCGGCAATCTGGTCTGCCCGGCCGAATTTGACACCGGCGCACACAAAAACATAACGATTCTCTCCGTACCGGAGGGCGACGACAAGCCGCTGAAATACCCGCTGATGTATCAGGTCAGCGATGTGGTGCTCGTCAACAAGATCGACGCAATGCCGTACTTTGATTTTGACCTCGACACAGCGAAAAAGCGGGTCCTTGCGTTGAATCCCAACGCGGTCTTCTTCCCCATCAGCGCCAAAACGGGCGAAGGCCTCGACGACGTCTGCGCATGGGTTCTCAGGGAAGTCGCAGCCGTCAAAGCAAATGCAGCTTCCCATACAGAGTGATCTGCCGGAAACATTCGGCAGCAACAATTTACAATAAAGGAGAAATCAGAATGGAACTGATCCAAAGCTTTTCCGTCGACCATACGCGCATCATCCCCGGCATCTTTACCAGCCGGGTCGACACCCTGGGCGACTATGCGGTAACCACCTACGATATCCGGCTGAAAAAGCCGAACCGGGAGCCGGTCATTGACGTGGCCGCCATGCACTCGCTGGAACACATCATCGCGACGTATCTGCGCAATGACCCCGACTGGAAAGACGAGGTCGTCTATTGGGGACCGATGGGCTGCCTGACAGGCTTTTATCTCATCCTCAAAGGCAACCGCAAACCGCAGGAAATCTATGCCCTGATGCTGCACGCCTTCAAAGCCGTCGATGACGCGCAGACGGTTCCCGGCGCCGCACCCGTCAACTGCGGGCATTACCTCATGCACAACCTCACCATGGCGAAATGGTACGCAAAGGAATTTGCCGATTATCTGGAGACGAACGCTGAAAACAACGCGATCTTCACCTACCCGCAGGCCGAACGCCTTGTGACGGACGAAGGACAGCAGTTCTATGATTCCTGATGCAGACGCAAGGCAAGAAATAATATTAGAAAAAGCTAACTTTTTGCTTGATTTTTCGCCGGAATTTGCTATAATGATAACGTTCGGATCTCTGAGCAAATTCATTAAGACAGGAGTTTTGACCCATGAAAAACTATTTTGATCTCAAAGGACAGGTCGCCATCGTGACCGGCTGCTCCACAGGCCTCGGCGTACAGATGGCAAAAGCGCTTGCCAATCAGGGCGCTGCGATCGTTGCCGTTGCACGCCGCCAGAACATGATCGACGACGTTGCCGACGCCATCCATGCGGAATACGGCGTAGAGACCCTGGCCGTGCGCTGCGACATCACCAGCACCGAGCAGGTGGAAGCGATGGTGGACACCGTGCTTGCGAAGTTCGGCCGCATCGACATCCTTGTCAATAATGCCGGCACCGGCGCTGTCGCTCCGGCAGAAGATATTACCGACGAACAGTTCGGCAATGAGATGAACATCGACCTGTTCGGCTCCTTCCGCGTTGCGCGTGCCGTTGCAAAGAAAGCCATGATCCCGGCAAAATACGGCCGCGTAATCAACATCGCCTCCATGTATGGCCTTGTCGGCAACAAGATTGCCGGTTCGGCGCCGTATCATGCAGCAAAGGGCGGCGTAGTCAACCTGACCCGTGCGCTTGCCGCTGAGTGGGGCAAATACAACATCACGGTCAACGCAATCTGCCCGGGTTATTTCTATACCGATCTGACCCGCGACACGCTCAACAGCGATTTCTTCCAGCAGAACGCCAGAACCATGATTCCCGAAGAACGTTACGGTGAGGAAGGCGAGCTCGATTCCGCGGCGCTGTTCTTCGCGTCTCCGGCATCTTCCTATGTCACGGGCGTTAACCTTCCTGTTGACGGCGGTTATACCTGCATGTAAAACCAAAAATGCGGTACGGCTTTGGCCATGCCGTCAGACTGTCAAAAAAGATATCGGACCATCTGCTATGCCATCCCGGTAAATGCAGATGGTCTTTTTTTAAGTATCGCATAAAAGAATCGACGCTGATGAACAATCAAAGAAATGCACCCCAAAAGGCAGACACCGCGGTACGATGTCTGCCTTCTTTTCGGGATGCATTTTACAGGTATGTCAGCGCTTTTTAAATGGCTGGTCGCACCGGGGTTCGATGATTTATCCCTTCGCCTCCAGGCAAAACGCCCAGTGAAAGTTTCCGAGCGGCAGTTCATATTCCTGTTCCGGCTCCGGTCCGCAGGAATGTGAGCCGAGACCCCGCTGGCGATGATCGATGTAAAGGAAGTTGTGTGCACTTTCTTCCAGCAGATCGCAGTGCCGCGCCTCGGTCAGATTTTCAAGCGTGAAGTTATGGAAAGAGAACGCGAATGCACCCTCTGCGGTTAATGTGCCCGTGTCACCGGTCACTGTGACAACTCTGCAGTCTTCATGGTTGCCGGTCTCCTGCGGTACGTCATAACAAAAGTGCATATCTTCAACGTCCGCTTCATAGATGCCGACCGGCGCGTTGGCCTTGCAATCCGGATAATTTTCTTCCGGACCGCGACCAAGCCAGCTGCAATGACGGAAACTGCCGTCCAGCTCAAGCACCATGCCGACACGCGCCAAAATCTCCGGCTGTTCTCTGCCGTACGGCTGCAGATCGGTTTCAATCTGCAGTCTTCCGCCTGCGGTCATGCGGTAAACGATCGTCGTATCAAAGCCCCAGAAATGGCTGTACGGCAGGAATTTCCCGGTTGCCGTGACGGTCACTTCATCGGCCGCGTCGTCAACCGTCACGGTATGACAGCCAAAGCGCATGGTATGCACCAGCTTCTCGCGCCATTCTTCTGCGTGATTCGGCGGGAAAATGGCGCCGTCATTATCGGTCGGCGCACGGTGACAGCAAAGGCGCATCGGCGCGTCAAGCAGCGTTTTTCCGCTTTGCTCGATTTTTGAAAGCAGTCCTTTTTGAATCGTCACGGCGAAGTCGTCGCCGCGAACAATGACGCTGTCTGCGTCTTCGCTGACGGTGTGCGCAAAAGGCAGGTTCGCCGCTGCCGGCCGCGGCAGGTCGGCGAGGATTTTCTGTTTGTGCGCAAGCACGTTTCCGTTTTCGGTGAATACGCAGTCTGCGGTGATCAGGCCCTGCAGGCCTTCCGTGTCGAGCGGCAACGAAACGAAGCGCCATTGCCGTGCGGCAAGACCGTCCATGGCTGCACTGCCCCGGCGTACCGGGACACCGTCTGCACAGACAGACCAGCAAAGCGTGACGCCGTCGAGCTGCTTGAAATCATAGGTGTTTTTGATTTGCACACCATCTTGTACCCAGCGGACGTGGACCGGGGCGCTGACTTCCTTCAGTTCTCCCCACGACGGCTTCGGCGTACCGTCGCTTGTGTGATAACCGTCCAGTGAGAAATTCGACCAGTGGTAGCGGTCGGGAAAATCACCGCCGTACAGGTAACGCGGTCTGCCGTCCTTGCCTGCGGAATAAAAGCCGTGGCTTTTAAATTCCCATACATATCCGCCGCAGCAGTGTTCATGTTCGTAGATCCAGTTCCAGATATCCTCAAGGCCGCCGGGACTGTTGCCCATCGCATGGGCGTACTCCACCAGAAGCAGCGGCCCCTTTGCCGGATCGGAATCCCGCAGCGTCTGCATCGGCATATAGCCGGTCATATTGAACTGTCCGTCGCCGACGCCCGGCGCGTCATTATCTTTGATTGGTTTTGCAGCATCCTGCTTGCGCAGCCACTGCACACATCGTTCTGCGTTTTGTCCGCCGCCGCATTCGTTGCCGAGCGACCAGATGTTGATGCACGTTTCGTTTTTATTGATCGCATACATCCGCGCCACCCGGTCGAAGAATGCATCAAACCAGGTGTCATCCTTGTTCAGCGCACCCTGGTCGCCGGTACATTCCGCGCCATGGGTTTCGCAGTCAGCTTCGTCCATCACATAGATGCCGTATACGGAGCAAAGTTCATAGAACAACGGATGATTCGTATAATGTGACGCACGGATGGCGTTGAGGTTGTGTGCTTTGATGTCGCGCAGTTCCGCGTCGATCTGCGCTGCGGTGATGGCGCGGCCGGTCTTCGCGTTGTTTTCGTGTCGGTTTACGCCTTTGAGCGTGATCGGCTTTCCGTTCATCAGCAGATGACAGCCGGAAATCTCACTTCTGGCAATGCCGACACGCTTGGTGTGCGTTTCCGTGATTGCGCCGTTCTCGATGATCTCCGTATAAAGCGTATACAGATACGGCTCTTCCGCATTCCAAAGCACAGCATGCGTCAGCGGAAGAAACACGTCGCCCGTTTCAGAAACCGGCTGTTGCTTTTCAGCGCAGATTCTGCCCGCGGCATCACAGAGCGTGAAACGGATTTCCGCCGGTAAAGTGCCGATCGTGCAGGTATACTTCACCGCAAAGCCTGCTTCTTCGGACAGAATCGTTTGGTCCCACAGCGCAGTTTCTCCGGTCTGAATCAGCATCACATCCCGGAAGATCCCACTCGCCATCAGCATGTCCTGGTTTTCCAGATACGACGCATCCGAGAACGTATAAACCTTGACCGCAAGCAGGTTTTCGCCGTCGCGCAGTTGATCACTGACGTCAAACTCCGCCGGCACACGGCTGCCCTTGGAGAAACCGACATACTGTCCGTTCAGCCAGACGAAGTATGCATTGTCCACACCGAGAAAGCGCAGAACCGTGTGTGCGCTTTTCTTTGCCGTGAAGGTTGTGCGATACAGGCCGACCGGATTGCTGCGGTGGATGTACGGCGGATCATACGGGAAACAGTAGCGCACATTCGGATAGTAGCAGCTCCCGTACCCGTGAAACTGCCACATTGACGGCACCGGCAGCATATCCCAGTCGCTGTCACTGCTCTCAGGCAGATAAAACGGCGCATCGGTATCTGTTTCCAGATAACAGAATTTCCAATTGCCGGACAACAGCTGCACACGGTCGGAGTCGGTGAAATTGATGTGTGTAACGTCACGCCTTTGCGCCGGCAGCAAAAGTGAACGCGCCGGAAGCCGGTGTTCACCGAGCATGTGCTGATTTTCAATGTAGTTTTGTGGGTAGATGCCTGCTTGCATACTCTGCTCCTTTCACCGAAGAAACATCAACGGATAAACCCGCAATGATTTAGTATAACGTATGTCTTCAGTATATATAATTTTCGAAAAAAAGTCCAGTACATTTGACGGAATGTACTGCAGAAATTGCGGCTGAAGAAGCGTCACGGGGTGCAGTATAAATACACGCATCGCAGGTGCCGGTATGCGATGCCGCGCCTGCATCTCCCCTTTCGGAAGCAACATCCGCAGTATCGCCTTTTGAAAATTGTCCCTTTGATTTACCGGCAGATGTTCCTTTGCGCTCCGGATAGCTTTGCAGCCTTGGTCGAAACAGGTCATGCATTGCTTACAAAAGATGAAAAATTTAAGGAAACCACTTTTCTTTCTGCAAAAAATGTGCTAAACTGAAAACGCTGAATGTCATCAGCAGCGATCCATCCGAACCTGTGATGCTAACCGCGCCCGCGTATGCGCTGCAGGTCCCAGCCGAAAAATCACAGAGCAGAATCTCCTGCTCTCCGGCTGAAGGGTCTGTCCGGAAACGGACCGGCCTTCCGTGTTTGAAAAGGAGTCATGGATCATGAAAAAACTTTTGGCAATCCTTCTGGCGGCTCTGCTCGTCCTGTCCCTTGCGGCATGCGGCAGCAAAACGGAAACCGATCCTTCCGCCACGCAAAGTGAGCAATCGAGCGAAGTTGCCAACACGACCATCCGTCTGTCCACCACAACCAGCGTCAACGATTCCGGCCTTCTGCCGTACCTGCTGCCGGTGTTCGAAAAGGCAACCGGCTACAAGGTCGAAGTCCAGTCCGCCGGTACCGGTGCAGCAATCCAGAAAGCCATTGACGGCAACGCCGATCTGATTCTTGTTCACGCAAAAGCGTCTGAAGAAGAATTCATCGACGGCGGCTACGGCGTGGAACGTCTGCCCTTTATGTATAACTACTTTGTCATCGTCGGTCCGAAAGACGATCCGGCAGGCATCGCCGACTGTGAAGACGCTGCCGCAGCCTTTGCAAAGATCCGTGAAAGCGAAAGCAAGTTTATCTCCCGCGGCGACGAGAGCGGCACACACAAGGCAGAGTTGAAGATCTGGGGCGAGGATGCACCCGACGCATCGAAAGACGCCTGGTATATCAGCGCCGGCCAAGGCATGGGCGCTTGCCTGACCATGGCGAGTGAACAGCAGGCATACTGCCTGACCGATAAAGCGACCTTCCTTTCCATGGAAAAAGACCTGAACCTCGGTCTGCTGCTGGAAAAGGGCGACGACATGAAGAACACCTATTCTCTGATCGCTGTCAACCCCGAAAAGATCGACGGGCTGAATGTGGACGGTGCAAAGGCGCTGATCGACTGGATGCTTTCCGACGAAGCGAGCGAACTGATCGCAAAGTACGGCCAGGAAGAATACGGCGTTTCGCTGTTTTATCTGCTTGAGAAATAAATCGGATGGACGCGTTCAGACAGGCGATACATCTGCTGATTACGCTGGATCCTGAATTGCTGCAAATCCTGGGTGTGACGATGCGGATGTCCTTTTTCAGCACGACGATCTCGTGTCTGATCGGGCTTCCGCTCGGCACACTGCTCGGCACACACAGCTTCCGCGGAAAGGCATTTCTCAAAAAACTGCTGCATACGCTCATGGGCTTGCCACCGGTGGTGGCAGGCCTGCTTGTATATGCGCTGTTCACGCATTACGGCCCGTTCGGCACGCTAAACCTGCTGTTTACGGTGCGCGTGATGGTGATCGCGCAGTGTCTGCTGATCACGCCCGTGGTCACCGGCCTTTGCGCGTCTTATATGGAACAGTCCGCCACCGGTATTCTCGAGACAGCAAGAGGTATGGGGCTGCCGTCCTCTCGTGTGCTGCTGCTGTGCCTGTCGGAAAGCCGCACCTCCCTGCTCTCCGTGGTTCTTAACGCCTTCGGACGTTCCATCGCAGAAGTCGGTGCAGTGAGCATCGTCGGCGGCAACATCCAATGGAAAACGCGCGTGATGACCACAGCAATCATGCTGGAAACCAACAAAGGTAATTTCAGCTTTGCGCTGGCGCTCGGCTTCATTTTGCTGCTGCTTGCGTTTCTCGTGAACGTCGCCGCGTCGCTGATTGTCAAGGAGGTGCGCTATGCTTGAAGCAAAGGGACTTCGGATGCAGTACGGCGCGCGCACTGTGCTGGATGTACCGCAGCTTTCTGTGGATGACGGCGCCTGCACCGTACTGGTCGGCGCAAACGGCAGCGGAAAAACAACGCTGTTGCGCATCCTTGCCGGACAACTGAAGCCCACCGCAGGTACCTTTTCCGCACCGCAGCCGGTGCTTTACCTGCCGCAGCGCACGTACGCGTTTCGCGGCACGGTTTTGCAGAACATTCTGATCGGTATGAAAAACAAAAAAGAAGATGCGCTTTCTTTGCTCGACCGCATGGAACTGACGCCGCTTTTGCAAAAGCAGGCGCGTTCCCTGTCCGGCGGGGAACTGCAGCGGCTGGCGTTTTGCCGCCTTGTGCTGCGCGACTGCAAGCTGCTGCTTTTAGATGAGCCGACAAGTGCCTGCGACACCCATGCGGCGGCGCTTTTGCTGCAGGAATTGCAGCGCTATCGCAAGGCGCAAAACTGCACCGTTTTGCTGAGCACCCACAGCCGCGCCGTTGCCGCGCAGATCGCCGACCGGTGTCTGCTGCTGGAAAACGGCTGCATCACGGCAGACGGAACGCCGCAGGAAATTTGGCAAAACGTGCCGTTGATGGAGGACGCCTGAGGGGATCTCTTTATAAAAAACAAAACAAAGCAAAACAATTTTTATTTCCACATAAAGCAAGGCAGCCGTGACCCGTCAGGATCACGGCTGCTTTGTTCATCATCAGGCATTTTCGACATTGCCCGAACTTCAAGGCTTTTTTTGCATCCTGTTAAAAAGTCTGCTTTCATCTGCTGTCCTCTTTCGCGATCTCTTTGCGCATCTGTGTCATCAGTCCGGCCAGTGTCTGCGATTTCAGTTCGTTTTCTGCCTTTTCTTCAATGCTTTGGAACGCCCGCGTAAGTACCGGCTTGATATGCCGGCCGACAATGCAAGCGTCATTTGCGTTCTGATGCAGATCGAATACATGTACCTGCACGGTTTCATAAATTGCCCGGTAGATCGCATAAAGTGTCAGCTCCTCCGGTGCCACACGCAGCAGAAATCCGCCGACGCCGCGGCGGCCTTCAATGATGCCGCCTTCTTTCAGCAGTGCCGTCAGCTTGCGGATGTAGCTGGGATTGGTGCCGACGCTGCTTGCAATCTGCGCCGAAGTCAGCGGCGTTTCAGATCCGGCGATCTGAGCAGCGTATGGATTGCTGAGGAAAAACTGGTGTCGGTCATACGTCCCTTCGGAAGCTTACAATATAGTGCGTGTTCTCCGGTGATGCAAGTCCTGGATCGTCAAACACAAAGCGGCCTTTCATGCCGTCTTCTTCGCGGACAAGATCAAAGTGCGCCAGCGCAATGCCGATGTCCACTTTCTGAATGTCACCCAGTGAATTGTCGCGCATCGTCTTTGCCTCGTAAAAATGCACGGTGTCACCATCCACAACCACACGCCAGGGCTGACCGTTTGTGGCAGACGGCGCCCAGCGCACCGCTTCCAGCGCATCCGCAAACACACCTGCATCTGCCTTGTGCAGTGCGGTGTCAAAGGACTGCTTGAAGCAAAGAGTCTCAAACGCTTTGCGGTTGTCTGCTTTCAGGCCCTTGCGCATGAGCGTTTCACGGATGGATTTTTTGTCCGCAGAATAACCGACCGGACTTGCAACGGGCAGCACTTCATCCGCCTGTACGTCCATCGCCTTTTCAAACGTGCTGCGACTCAAAGACGCCGCCAGCATGACGGTGCCGATGCCGCACGACCACGCATAAATGCACGCCTTTTCAAAGCTGTAGCCGAATGCGAGTTCGTAATGCGGCACCCGTGCGACTTTCGCCGCAAGGTACGCCTGTGCGCCGACGATCACAGGACTGGAAAGGCTGTGTTCTTCGGCGTTCATCAGACAAAACGTCACAGGCACGTCGAATGGATTTTGCAGCTCTGCGATATAAGCTTCCAGCGCGGTGTTGTCTTCGGCACTGAGCGCTTTGCCGTCAAAGGTGCGCACGCTCCTGCGGCTGCGAATGATTTCTTTTATAGATGTCTGCATGTGAATTCCCCTTTCGTATTTGTGAATGATACAAATATATTGTATCAAATCCGCAAAAATTTGTCAAGAAAGCAGATATCATTTTTCGCTGCGCATGAAAACCAACTCGATCTCGTCTTCATCTTCAACACCCGTTGCACGAAAGCCGTATCTTTCATACAGCTTTCTTGCGACCGGGTTGTTCTTGTTGCAGGTCAGGGCAATCCTGTCGGAAGCGCCGAACGGCTTTTTTTCGATTTCGTCGATGACAAGATCCAGCGCGGCACTGCCGTATCCGCGTCCCTGCATGGATGCGTCGATCATCATGTGCCAGATGTCGTATTCGGGAACGTCGTCGTTATAAATCACCATGACGTATCCGACCATTGCCCCGTCCGCATAAATGCCGAAGGGTTGACACTGCGCTCGATAGACATACGCCTGGGCAAGACTCCGGATCGGATGCGATACGAAAGCCTCCTGTCCCGGTGCCAGCCTGAGCCGGAAAGCGTCAAGAAAGTTTTCTTCTGTAATGGGTCTGAGTTCAACCATGTTGTTTCTCCTCAAATGGGATGGTAACTGTTTTGGGCTTTGGACAAACTTTCAGTCACCGAATCGGATGATCTGGTTTTCTGCGTCAACGACAGCATCCACGCCGAAAGGAATGATGCATCGCGGCATCGCGTGTCCGATGTTGACGTTGAACACAATGGGAAGCGCCGGCCGGTCAATGACTTCGACAAGCAGCCGCTTATAGTCCTCGGCGTAGGTTTCATCCATCGGTTTTCCGACCAGTACGCCGGCAACAGCGTCAAACACGCCTGCTTCTTTCAGATAGGCAAGCGCGCGCCGGTATTTTTCGGGCGATGGCTTTTCTTCGCTCGATTCCAGCAGCAGAATACGCCCCGCCCAGTCCGCCGGGTCGGGAAACAGATGATACTTCTTACAGAGATCCGGCATATCGCCATACCGGTCACCGTTGAACAGATCATAGAGCGTATCGATACAGCCGCCGAGCACCTTGCCCGAGAATACAGGCGGCCCCTGCAGCAGCACAAAGCCGTGATTCGGATGGGCGGACAGTTGCTCGCCGACCTGCTCCGGCGTAAAAGCTTCCCGCTCATTGTACCAGACTTCGCTCGGTGTAATTTCGCGGATATGTCCGGTACGGATCAGTTCTTCAAAATATTTTCGGGTATAGGGATGCATCTGCGGCCCGAGCTCACAGAGATCCCCGAGAAATGCCTGTCCGTAGAATGTACGCAAGCCGACCTTATGGAGCATCAGGTGATTGATCGTGGTATCGGAAAAGCCCAGAAACACCTTGTTTGTGACCGCCTCTGCCAGTTCGTTGTGATCGAACAGATACGGCAGCAAGCGGTAGGTGTCATCGCCGCCGATTGCACACAGGATCATGTCGATGTCGGGGTCCCGAAATGCCTGCAGCAGATCTGCGGCACGTTTTTCCGGGTGTGCTTTTACGTAGTCCAGGCCCTTCAGCGCGTGCGGCATGAAGGTCACTTGCAAGCCGAATGCCTGCAGCCTGCGAAGCCCGATCTCCAATTCAAACCGCGCATCGGGTTCGCCCAGAATCCCGCTGGAAAGGCTGACAATCGCTATATTTTTGATCATAAATGTTCCTTCCTTTTTCAATCATCTGCAAGTCGGTCAAGACCCGTTTTTGTTAAAGGCTTTTTTGCGGGCGTATCCGGCAAAAGCAATCCGCAGTTTGCAAAAGCGTGCAGTTGTCAGCTCCCGCTGCACTGTCTTCCCATAATACCAGAACGAAATTTTCCGGTGCGGTCAGGGCGTCTGCGCGCGTTTCGGCGTCAGCGTGAGCGCTTCCCCACGAATCGTCAGAACATTGCCCTCCAGCGTCACGCTGCCGTTCGTTTCCAACGTGTACGGTGTGCCCTTGTAGAGGTAATGCACCGCGGAGCCTTCTGCCTGCAGCTCGGCTTCCTTGTGCATCAGGTCATACGTCATCACCGGAATACCGGTCGTTTCGATGCCGTCTTCCGTGAAGACCACCGCTTTGCCGTTCCATGAAACCCGAACCGCAGTGTCCGAAAGCGGCTCAAAGGATATGCTGCCGCCGTTTTCATCCAGTGTCAGACCGATGTTCTCGCGAACGCCTTCTGCCCATACAACGGTGTCGACCAGCGGTAAATTCTCATACAATGCAAAAAACGAGTTGCACGTTTCATTGAGGTAGTGCTCCGGCACGGTCTCATCGAAAAGATAAAACGCCCGCAGAAATATGCGCTTGCCGTCCCGAAAGAGGTTGGCGACATAATTCCTGCATTGATAATAAACAGACTGCAAGTCTTCCGTGTCCCAGTTTTTCAGTCCCACGGTAACAGTCGGCGGTGTTTCGCTGCCGAACCGCTCACGAAAACGTGCAGCGGTCTCACTCATTTTTTCAAAGCGCACATCTTTGTTCTGCCGCAGCGTTTCAATCTGCCGGCGCAGCGGAGAGAGAATATCACTGCCGCCGAAGCTGTTTTCCTGTCCGATCTGCGCGTAGCCGAAGTTCAGCACGTCGCTGCCGAAAAAGCAGTCCAGCAGAGCGCTTTCAAGCGCTTCGCTTTCGCCGGCAAACCAGACCGGCTCCAATGTCCAGAAGATCACATTTTTCTCCGCGGTCTCTTTCGCGATAAACTTTTTGCCGTCATAGTTATGGATGGGGCTCGGTCCGAGCAGCCGGAACACCGGCACGTCCAGCGTGTTTTCCCGCGTTTGCGCCGGGGTGAAAATGTTGTTGCGCGACGGATAATACGCCCCGTTGAAATAGCCGCCGACAAGGGAGTAGGCGTCGGTATTTGTCTGATCGCGGCAGATGCAAAGGCATTTCACACCGTAGACATCCGCCAGACGGCAGGCGGTGCGCGTGTCGATCAGCCATGAACCGACGACCTCGGGGTACTTGCCGAAGACCTCTTTGTACTTGCGCATGGCCTCGTCAATCAGGACGTCCCTGTCTTTTGGTGCGTACGCCATGGAA
The DNA here is from genome assembly GCA_902772935.1 of Oscillospiraceae bacterium. Lineage (GTDB taxonomy): Bacteria > Bacillota > Clostridia > Oscillospirales > Acutalibacteraceae > UBA6857. Next base: position 12,685 of record CACYCR010000007.1, on the reverse strand, counting down.
AAGCCCGGCTTGATATGCCAGTCCCATGTCCAGCCGTTCGCACTTTCATAGTTCATGCTGCAGGCCGTCGTGAGCGGCTCCACGATCTCGTACCAGAAGCCTGTTTCCGTATGGTCATCCGCCCCCTCTTTGAAAAGGGTAACAAACCGCTCGTCACACAGTGCGTCATATTGCAGCAAAAACGTATGCGGCACCTGCAGCGCCTGCAGCAGTTCCAGTTGCTTTTTCGTCGTTTGAAAAAGAATTCTGTCGATCTCCGCGTCCCGCGGTTCACACTGCCGGACAAAATTCATGATGTTGACGGATTTCATTGGTTCTGAATGCATGGAGATACTCCTTTAGTATATAACAAATGGATGATTTGCTTTTTTGCGTTTTTCATGCTGTAATCTCGATCCACCACGCGGTCCGATACTGCCCGCCGGGGTCAAGAACCAGCAGGTCGGATTGCAGCGGAAGGGTTTCAACGATCCCCTCTCTTGACGGCAGTGACGTCCACGGCTCTACGCACAGATAGGGCGCATCGGTTTTCGGCTTATGCCAAAGCCCGAGATACCGGAAGCCCGGATAAGACACTGTGATGCTTCTGCGGCCCTTTTCGGCTCTGATCGTGACGGATTTTGCCATATGGTGCAGCACGATCGCATCATGGTCAAACAGACGGTGTGAAAGTGGAATGCGTCTGCGGTCTTCCAGCGCATAGCGTTCCTGCGCCGGGGTGACTGCCCCCGAGTCGGCAAGCAGAATGCGGTACGGGTCGGCGGGTTCGTCGAACTCGACAACGTAATCCGAAAAGTCCAGACCCGCCTCGAGCGGGACGTTGAATCCCGGGTGTCCGCCGACGGCAAAGTACATCCGCGCGCTGCCGGTATTCTCCACGGTCGTTTGCATCATGAGCCGGTTCCCGATCACCTGATAACGCATGGTGTAGCGAAAGGGAAAGGGATATTGCCGCAGCGTATTTTCATCGGAAACGAGCTGATAGGTCACGCTGTCCGGCGTTTCTTCAATCACCGTCAGATCGGCATACCGCACCAGCCCGTGATTGCCGAAACCGTATTCTTTGCCATGATAGATGAACTTGCCCTCTGTGAGTCTTGCGACATACGGAAAAATGTTCGGCGCATGAGATGTCCAGTACGCCGGATCCCCTTGCCAGAGATATTCCGTGCCGTCACTGCTTTGGATCGACTGCAGCTCCGCACCGCGCGCCGAGATGACCACCTTTAAATCTTTGTTTGTTATCGTTGTCAGCATACGTTGATCCCCTGTTCTGTTACGATTAAAAAATGTATGAGCGGCTGCCGGATTGAGCCGGTGATTCCGCACTCTGTATTTTGCTTTTTCCGCAGCGAAAGACTCACCGATGCTGCAACAGATATTTATAGATCTTCACACCCTCGGCAATGGCGCTGACCGACACGTTTTCGTTTGCGGCGTGCATCGCTTCCAGCTGTGCTTTGGTCAACCGTGTCGGCGTGAAACGCAGCACATTTTTGCAAATGCGTTCAAACTGCCGGGAATCCGTGCCGCCGGTCATCAGGTACGGCGTGACAACGCAGTCCGGCAGACACGCGTGCAGGTTGGTTTCCAGCGTTTTGAATTCCGCACTGTCCGGCGCGGAGGTATTTGACGCGTCACGCGAAAACAGCACTTCGGTTTCCACGTCGTATTTCGCGGCGATCTTTTGCAAAACTGCCACCGTCTGCTGTGCGTTCTGCTGGATCGACGGGCGGATGTTGCAGATGACCGACGCCGCGTCCGGCAGCACGTTCGGCGCCGTGGAGCCCTCCGCCATGGTAAAGGCTGCGGTGGACTGCACGAAGGCACGGGTCTGCCCGGAAAGATGTACGAACGCCGTTTTGATCAGTCCGCCGAACACCTTATGGTTGGCCAGCAGAAAGCGCAGCGGAAAGCTGAGATAGGGCGCCACATTGTCCAGAATCTCCGGCATCGGCGTCACCAGCTTTGCCTGAAACGGCAGCTTTTTATCCACCTCGACCATCAGTTTGGACAGGCGAACCAACGGCGAGTTTTTCGGCGGTGTGGAAGAATGACCGCCGTCGCTTTTCGCTGTAAACTTCACGTTGCAAAAGCCCTTTTCCACAACGCCGATCGCTGCAACCGGCGCTTTGAGTCCCGGGAACATGCCGCCGACAATCGCGCCGCCCTCATCCATGACCAGATCGAGCCGCACACCCTGCGATTGCAGATAGTTCACTGCAGCTTCGGCGCCACCGCCGGAGTTTTCCTCATTGCGTGAAGAGAAGAACCAGATGTCCTGCTTTGGCGCAAAGCCCTCTTCCAGCAGCTCTTCAAGCGCCTGCAGCTCACAGAAGACTGTGCTTTTGCAGTCCATGGCGCCGCGGCCCCAGACGCAACCGTCCTCGATCGCGCCCGAAAACGGATCCTTTGTCCAGCCGACCTGATCCACCGGGACCACATCTTGGTGTCCCATCAGCAATATTCCGTTTTTGGCGGAGTCGGTCCCCTTCCAGCGGCGCAGAAGATTGCCGTTCACATCGTGCACTTCGAGGGTACTGAACGCGCGCGGAAACAGTCCGGACAAGGTTTCCTGAAACCGGAGAAATGTTTCGTACGGCTCATCTTCTTTTTTGGAGATGGTCGGAACCTTGACCATGGCCGACAGCTTTTCGGCATACTGCCGCTCCTCTTCACTTGTCCAGGAGACGGCAGACGGCACATCAGGCAGCGTCTTTTTTACGGCAACTGCCTTTGCTGTACACAGTGCGGCGGGAATGCCCAGCGCCGCGGGAATAACGAGTTTGAGTCCTTTTGAAATCGACATAGGTATGCTCCCTTCTGACGTTTATGTTCTTTTCATGTATATCACCCGATCTGCTGCAAGAAACGCACTGAATGATTTGGTATTATACACCATGCTGCTTTGCATTCAAAAGCGAATCGTCGGTGTTTCCTGTATATAATAACATAGAATTCAAATTGTTTCAACAAAGATCGCCTGAATCGCAGTATAACAATGAGAATTATTCCTTCAAGAATCTCTTGCAAGACACCCGCAAGGCAGACTGTTTTTCGTGAGAACAAGACATAAAAAAATGGGCAAGGCTGATGCCTTGCTCATTTTTTAACACAGTTATTCACGGAAAAGAGGCACTTTGCGGGCGGTACATCCTTACGCAGGGCACCCCTTAAGCTGTACCTTTTTGTTTTTATACGCCGGCAAAGGCGCTTTGTGGGTTAATACTTTGCGCCGAGGATCGCCGCAAGAATGCTGTGGAAGAAGCCGACGATCTTCTGGAAGAAGCCTTTATGGACTTTACCGCACCATTTGCAGGCGTTGGGATCGCGCTGCGGTTCATCCTGCTTCGGCAGTTTGTCGGTCGTGACTTTCGTCAGTTCGTTCCTGCCGCTTGCGTCAGAGAAGTTCTTGCCGCAGCCGGTGCAGTGGTAGTGCGCCATGTTGCCTTCTTCTTCGGTCGTTGCTTTCTTTTCCGGAACGAACGTCAAGCTGTGCGCATTCGCGTTGACCGGAATTGTTTCTGTCTTCGTTGCGCCGCAATCCGTGCATACAAATGTCTTTTCGCCCTGCGCACTGCAGGTCGCTGCCCTCGTGACTTCACCGTCATTCCAGGCATGGTTTCCGGTTGTTTCGCACGCATAAACAGCTTCAAGAATATATGGGCTGAAGTGATCTGTTGTGAACTGAACGCTGTTCCAACCGGTCTTGGTTGCGCCCATGTCTGTCTTGCTTCCATCTGCTTCAATCCGGTAGACCTTGACATCTTTGGCATATCGCATCTCGCTCGGAATCGGCAGCGTGATGGTGATTTCGCCGGCTGTCGGCTGAACCGTCGCGTTGTTCAGATCGCGCAAGGACAAATCGTAAGGCTGCGTTTTGCTGCTGGACGCTTCCACCTGATAGGCAAAACTCATTTCCTGCGTCGCACCGCAGTTTGCACAGACAATATAAGAGAAGTTTCCATGACCGGTTGCTGCCTCTGTTGCAAAAGTTGTCCATGTGTGAGAAAGCGCCGGGATCGTTTCATCATAGCTGTCGCCGCATGCACAGGCATACCGTTTGATGCCCGCCACGCCGCAGGACGCCGTCTTCACAATCTGCTCTTCATATCTGTGCGTGTGCGCTGCATATTGTGCAGTGAACGTCAGATCCCGGGCCGGCATAACGCTCGGAACCGCAGGTGTCCAGCCGCTAAACACTTTTCCGTCGTTGCTCAGACCGACTTGCGGTGCAGTCAGAATTGCGCCCTCCCGGTAGTGTTCCACCGTCTGTGTTCCGTCAATATTCCATGTAACCGAATATTGTGGCTGCGTCAGAGTTGCTTCCAGTTCTATTTTTCCATTGGTAAAGGTCAAAGGCGTGGGAATCGTCCAGCCGGAGAAGGTATGCGTTCCCTCCAGCGTCAGTGTCGGCGCCATGACATTGTCTCCCGCATGGAAGCGAACCATATGGAACGGTGTGCCGTTCAGATTGAAGCAAACGACGCCCTCTGCCGCTTCCACCATCACTGACGCAGGCTGGAACTGCTGTTCAAAAACGGTTTCTTCACCTATCTTTACGCCGGCATTGTCCGTGTTGGTCGCGTAAGCCACATTGTCCAGCGCGTTTTCGTTGGCGCTGACAGCGAAGGAAAAGTCGATGGTAAAGTATGTATCTTCTCCGCGCTGTTCCATCTTCGGATGAATGTGTGCAATGCGAATCTGTGTGGTGCCGTCTTCCAGGCGATCAATTGCAATATCCTTGTCTTCCACGCCAAGCGTTTCCACCGCGGAAAGGCGAAGCGTTTGTTCCTGCGTTTGTGTCAGGGTGAATTCCTTTGTAACCGTGTCAACCAGCGTGACATCGTCAAACGCAGTTTCGACTTTCACAGATTCCACGGCAATGTCGTTGAAACTGTTCATCAGCGCTTCGGCGTTTGTGACCCTGTAGTAATAGTCGGCGCCACTGGCAACATCCTTCAGGAACTGCTCGCACTTTTGCGAAATGCCTGTTCCGATGACACCGACGCTGTATACATCTGCGCCATATGCGTTCTTCAGCAAGGCTGCGTTGCTTCTGGCATAATTTGCAACTGTATCACTGAAATCCGAGGCATATGTCGGTTCACCGTCGGTCATGAAGACCACCACGCGCTTACGTCCGTCGGTGTCCGCATTTTGTTCAAAGACCTTGCACGCCATCAGCAAGCCGAGGTCGGCTGCCGTTGCGCCGCAAGCGTCGATCGAATTGATCGCGTTGGTGATGACCGGGTTGATGCCGCCGTTGACCGCAACAGAAACCAGCGATTGCCGATAGGCGTCGTTCATGGTCGGGATGCTGCTCGGCGTCGGATCAAATTTCACAGATGCGCCGTTCGGTACCGTCAGAATGTTTGTATTGTCATAGGCAGACAAACTTCTTGTTCTTCCGTATTCATCAGTACTTTTTCCGCTTGTGTTGCCCATTGCAAAACCGACAATTGAAATCCGATGATCGCTGTTATCCTGTGCCATTTTTGCAACAAAGGCATTCACAGCATCTTTCAGCTTTGCTTTTCGGTTTTTCGAGATATCGGACGGCCGCGTGTCGCTGTTCATCTGATAGCCCATGGAACCGGACTGGTCAAGCACGAGTACAATATCCAGCGGTGTGGTTGTTTTGGTACGAATGGTTTGGCCCTTGGACTCCGCCGAAAGAGAAATGGTTGCTTCTCCGGTCGCAGCATCATAGGTCGCCGTTTTTTCGGTTTGGATGCTTTCGTTATTCTTGCTGTCCGGCGTCAAAACGGGTGTCGGGCGGGTTTCCCGATGGGAAGCATTCCGCTTACAAATTCGTGTCTCTTCACCGCACTCGTTTTCAGTCGCCGCTTTTGTTTCCGTCCAGTCGCCCCAATCGTGGTCGAGCGGATCAATGTCTTCACCCGCTGTCAGCGTCGCGCCGCAACCGTTGCAGACCGTGTCGCCGGTGTACCCCTTTTCAAGGCAGGTGGCGTCGGCGGCATTTTCGGTGTGCGTACCGTAATCCGCATGATTCTCCGGGTTTATCGCGATGGGCTCTGTCTTTGTTGCGCCGCAAACCGTGCAGGTGTAGAGCTTGTTGCCCTGCTCTTTGCAGGTTGCTTCTTTTGTCACAATGCCTTCGTTCCAGACGTGGACAGCCGTTTCGATGTGGCTTGCATCACGCTTGCAGATGCGGATGTGGTTGCCGTCGCCGTTGTCTGTCCAGTCGCCCCAGTCGTGGCCGAGCGGGTCAATGTCTTCACCTGCTGTCAGCGTCGCGCCGCAGCCGTTGCAGACCGTGTCGCCGGTGTACCCCTTTTCAAGGCAGGTGGCGTCGGCAACATTTTCCAAGTGCGTACCGTAGTCCGCGTGATTCTCCGGGTTTATCGCGATAGGCTCTGTCTTTGTTGCGCCGCAAACCGTGCAGGTGTAGAGCTTGCTGCCCTGCTCTTTGCAGGTCGCTTCTTTGGTCACAACGCCGCCATTCCAGACGTGAACAGCCGTTTCGATATGGCTGTCATCCCGCTTGCAGATGCGGATGTGGTTGCCGTCACCGTTGTCCGTCCAGTCGCCCCAATCGTGGCCGAGCGCAGGTATCTCTTCTGACGGTGTGAGCACAGTACCGCAGTTCATGCAGTCGACTTCTGCCGTAGCACCGGGTTCGGTACAGGTCGGTACAATCTCGGTCGCTTCATTTGTCGGCAATGTGATGCGCATAGCCGGAATAGCTCCCATGTTATACATCAGAATTTCAGCTTCCGTGGTTTTCATATTTCTGGCGCGAAAATAATAGTAAGATTCATTCAACTCGACACCATTTTCTGTCTCAGTATAATTAACTACGTCACTGACTGAAGCCACATATTCCGATGCGCGGACCCCGCACATATCCATATACTTTTCAAGATGGTCATTCAAGTTGGCAATTACAGAAAACCAAATGTCTTTATAGTATTGATCCGGCTTATGCGTATGATATTGATCAAATTCACTTTCAGAAAGAATATAGATGTTATCTGTTGTTTCAACGGACGCGTCTCCATTAACCGCCGCAGTGGAAATGGTTGAAGGCAAAATCTTTGATTTCTCTGCATCTGTAAATGCAAGGTTATAGAAGTCATCATTCAGCCATTCCCTGAGATAACTCGTCTCCCAATTCAACACCACAGCACTGAAATCGTTCAGACCGCTTTCCTCTTTCTGCGAATAAACATCATCAAATGGAACTGCGTCGAGGATATTTCTGCTGACAATCAAACCCGTCTGCGGATCGGCGATCAACCATTCGATTGGTTCAAATCGGAACCAAACCACGCCTTCTCCTGCATGAGCATAGTAATCTTTATTTACCAGCACCTGAACCGCGCGGTATTTTTCACCGTTCAGTGCCACGTCGGCGTACTTAAAGATTTCCTCACCCAAAGTCGCGTCCGGTGTTCTCGGATCCGTGTCCACAATCGTCCACGTCAACGTGCATGCGTTCAACTCCTCCAGCAGCGCCTCATCAGTGACTCTGCTCTGCGGATAGGAACCAAAGGTCAGTGTGTTGCCCTTCTGATAGTGTTCGCTGTGTCCCAGCGCAGGGATCGTCTCGGTTTTCACCCTCCGACACTCACCGCAGAGTGAGACACGCTCACCGGTTAACAGGCAGGTCGGCCGTTTGACCGATTCGACCAAATAGATATGCGGCTCGGTTTCGACGTGCGACGCATCCCTTTCGCAAACGCGGATGTGGTTTTCACTGCCGTCATCCGTCCAGCTTCCCCATATATGACCAAGAGGTTCTGTCTCTTTGTGTGTACTCTCAAGAATAGCATCACAAACCGTACAGCGTTTCACAAGGTCATAGCTGCCGCCGGTTTCACATGTCGCTGCAACATAGTTTTCCTGTCGGGTTGTACCGGGCGTATGTCCCTTCGGCGAAATTGCTTCCGTCTTTGTGTGACTGCTGTCGCGCTTGCAGGTGTATCGCAGCACACCTGCATTTGTGCAATCCGCGTCCGGATCAGCAACGCCGTCGCCCCAATCGTGGCCGAGCGCAGGGATCTCTTCTGACGGTGTAAGCACTGTACCGCAGTTCATACAATCGACTTCTGCCGTAGCACCGGGTTCGGTACAGGTCGGTACAATCTCGGCCGCTTCATTTGTCGGCAACGTGATGCGCATAGCAGGAATGGCTCCAAGAACCATTGTTAAGACTTCATCTTCTGATGTTTTAAAATTTCTGGTACGGTAATCATAGTAAGAGCCCTGATAGTCAATTCCGTCTTCATTCCATTGATATCCAACAAAATAGCTTCCCACAGCTGCGTAATCTGTCGCCGGAACACCCCACATATCCAAATACTTTTCAACATGATCATCTAAGCTGGTCAGTTCTTTGAACAGATACTCTTTATAGTATTGATCCGGCTTATGGGTATGATATTGATCAAATTCCGCCTCAGAAAGAATGTAGATGTAATCCGTTGTTTCAACGGACGAATCTGCATTGATTGATGCGGTGGAAACGGTTGAAGGCAAAACTTTTGTTTTTTCCGCATCTGTAAATGCAAGATTATAGAAGTCATTATTCAGCCATTCCCTGAGATAGCTCGACTCCCAATTCAGCACCACTGCGCTGAAATCGTCTAGCCCGCTTTCTTCTTTCTGCGTATAAATATCATCAAACGGAACTGCATCGAGGACATTTCTGCTGACAATCAAGCCGCTCTGCGGATCAGCAACCAACCATTTGATCGGTTCAAATCGGAACCAAACCACACCGTCGTCTTCTGAATATGCATAGTCATAATAATCATCCGCCGTCAGCATTTGAATTGCTCGGTATTTTTTACCGTTCAGTGTCACGTCGGAATACTTGAAGATTTCCTTGCCAAGAGTCGCGTCCGGCGTCTTCGGATCGGTATCTACAACCGTCCACGTCAACGTGCATGCGTTCAACTCTTCAAGCAGCGCCTCATCAGTGACTCTGCTCTGCGGATAGGAACCAAAGGTCAGTGTGTTGCCCTTTTGATAGTGTTCGCTGTGTCCCAGTGCAGGGATCGTCTCAGTCTTCATTGCGGAGCATCCGTAGCAGAAGGAAACGCGCTCACCCGTCGTCAGGCAGGTGGGGTCTTTAACCGAAGCCAACAGGAAAACATGCGAATCGGTTTCGACGTGAGATGCATCCCTTTGACATACGCGGATGTGGTCGTCACCGTTGTCTGTCCAGTCGCCCCAATTGTGGCCGAGGGACAACAAGGGACGTGTCTCGGTATAGCCGCAATCCGCACAAACGCGCTGCTCCATCCCCTGCTCTGTGCAGGTTGCCGGCTCAACCACGTACCAATCACCGAGATGGTGATCGTCGGTAACGGTATGACTGTTGTCAAATATACAATATTTTGTGTGCGTTGTGCCGTTGCCGTCGTCGATCCAGTTGCCGTATTCGTGGTCGTCTGTGATGAACCAGTTGGTATAACTGGTCTTTCTTGCCGTGCGGGCTTCATTTGTAAAGTAAAACAGCTGATAATAATACTTCGTGTTGCAGGTCAGCTTGCCGACGTAATCATCTGCGCCGTCACCAATCTGGAAGCCGATGCCGATTGCATTGGTGTCTTTTCCATCCGCATTTCCGCTGTTGTTTTGAATATACTCCACCATATTTGATTCGCTGGTACCGATCTTGATACCGGTTCCGTAAATCGTTTGCGGATACCGCTGATCTGTAGCAATCTGTGCGGAAACATGCGCCGATGTCCGGGTAATGAATCGCGCCTGATGAATATGGAATTCTCCGTTTGATGCAGCTGTATCGTTCTGGCTGTATTTGTTTGTGGGATCCATATTGGTTTTCAGCCAACCGACTGCGCTTTGGTACTCCACACCGCTGTAGATGTAATATACTTTGAAATAGTAAACGGTATCGGGCGTTAACCCTGTGAGCTTCTGGGTGTTGACGATGGTGTTGGTCTGCTTCGCCGTTTGCTTGACCAGATGATCTTCGGATGTCCCCAAATAATACCCGGTTTCCGAAGCAGTTGTGTTGTAATTATTGTTTTGGACAAATCGAACATAGAATTGTGCCGATGAGCTTGTCAATGCGTTGACATAGCAGTGATCCATAATCATCTTGCCGTCAGACCATGCCGTCTTACTCCAGGAATAAGTGACTTCCATCTCTGTACGGCTCTTTGTTTCCTGATAACCGCAGACGTTGCAAACGCGATAATAAACCCCGTTTCCATAATACCATCCGGTGAACCTGTGGCCCTGTGTGTCACAGACGGGGCTTTCAGTGTCGTCTGGCAGGGTGGTCTCACCCGCCGCATTTGCAACCATACCGAAATCAAACTTTGGCAAAAGGTCGCTCATACCCGCCACCGGCGCAACGCTCAAAAGCAGCAGCACGCTCAGCAGTACCGCAAAGGAGCGCTTCAGGACGTTTGTTTTTTTCATAAATGAATCCCCCTTTGAAAAGTCTTATGCAGCGGCAAGATGACTCCTGCCGCTGCTTTGGTTTTCTCAGCCGAACAAATGCGTCAGGCGATAAACGATCCGATGAATGATGCTGATCAGCCAGCCGATCAGAAATTCGTTGTGTACCTTGCCGCATTGCGGACAATGGTCGCCGCCCTCCATCTGTCTGCCACAGGCGTCACAGTGACCGTCGTTGTTCGAATCGCTGTGATCGGTCATCGGAATTGCCGAACCTGTCGCAACCGTCTTTCCGCAGCCGTTGCAGACGGTGTCACCGGTGTAGCCGGCACGATTGCAGGATGCATCGGATGCGTTCACGACGTGCGTGCCGTAATCCGCGTGGTTATCCGGGTTCACGGGGATCGGTACAGTGTAGCTGTCATCGCCGTCCACGCAGGTGAAGGTCTTCACGCCCTCTTCCTTGCAAGTTGCTGCCTTCGTGACCACACCGTCATCATAGGTATGAATGTGCGGCGTTTGCAGTTTGAGCGCGTATTCGCTGAATTCCGTTGCCCAGAACACAACAAAGTCGCCTTCGATGGTGAATTCCGGATATTCCACGGTACCGTCGGCTTTGATGTGCGTGAGCACGATCTTGGTCTTGTCCCAGCCTGTCGGGATCGGCAGTTTCACCAACACGGGTGCGTTTGGCTGCACCTTTTCGCCGTTCAGTGTCGGCGTGATGTTCCAGGCGCGGCTGTGGTCGTCGCCGGTCGGAATCTCGGAAATATCGATTTCCACATCCGGATCAAAGGTATCTTCATCATAGTTCAGCGAAACATCGGTGTCGTCATCGGTAACGATAAAGTGGATGGAAGCATTCAGAAGCGCTGCGTTTCCTTCAAAGTCGTTATGAATATCAATTTGGTTCCACTGTGCTTCCGTTCCAAGGTAATAGACGTCGGTCAGAGCGTCACATTCATAGAACGCAATGTCATCGATCATCGTCACGCTGGCGGGGATCGTCACACTTGTCAGACTGCTGCAACCGCTAAAGGAGATCGCGCCGATGCTTGTCACGCCGTCTTCAATCACAACGGTTTGAATTTCGTTTTTATATGAATCTTGAAAAGCATCTTGCCATCCGTGGACATAACCGTAATTCGGGTTGCTATCCCACATTGCGCCCGTGCCGTTGATGGTCAGCTTGCCCGTCGGCCGGTCAAAGAAGAAATATACGTCGTCGCCGCACTGGCCGCGATCCAGCAGCACATACGGAACGCTGTTTTCACTGCAATAGGCATATTCCGCACTGTCGGAGAGGCAACGGAACACCAGATCTGCCGGATATCCCACAGCGAAGCCGTCTTCGTCGCTGTTATTGAAGGTGTCCAGAATCGTGTTCACGATATTCTCATAATCGTCCCCGAAGGCCTCCTCCAGCTTTTTCGTCTGGTATGCCTCAGCCTCCTCGTCCGTCATCACTTGGAGCGTGCGGTAGAGGATCGTTGTTTTCGTATAAACATCCAAATAGTTCAAAACATCGGATTCGCTCAACCCTTCGGGAAGCGACAGCGTGGTGAAGGTGGTTGCAGAGGCTGCCGCAGCCGAAGACAGGTTTGTGACGGTCTTCAAATGGAAGCAGAGCGCGAAGGGACTCAGATCATCCGTTCCGTTAATGGCTGTCACCGACGCGGGAATTGTCACGCTTTCCAAACGGAAGCACTGCATGAACAATCCTTGTTCAATCGTGGTCAAGCCCTCCGGCAGAACGACACTTTCAAGCGACGCGCACATTGCAAACGCCAGTTCGCCGATGCTTGTCACGCTGTTCGGAATCGACAGGTTGTACAAGTCACAACAGCCTTCAAACGCACAGAGTCCGATGGTTTCAAGACCTTGTGGAAGAACGGCGCTCTTCAACTCGACGCAGAGGAAAAAGGCATACGAGCCGATGGTTTTCAGCGCCGACGGAAATTCCACTCTTTTCAGTTTGTAGGCGCCGAAGAAGGCGTTAGCAGGAATATTTGTGATGCCGTCATCTATTTTGACGGTTTTGATTTCCGACATATAATTTGCCCACGGTGCATTGCTCTCGTCGTCAGACCAAAGAGCGCCTTCACCTTCAATGCGCATCTCACCCGACGGCAAGGCCAGCTTCCAGGTGGCGTTGTCACCGCATTGACCGGAATGCACACTTTCTTTTATCAGGGAAACGTCAAAACTGCCGGACGCTTTTTCTTGATAGAACCGCACGCCGTAATAATAGGTTTCACCGGCATCCAGCGTATTCGTGAGTCTG
>CACYCR010000006.1 GCA_902772935.1 Oscillospiraceae bacterium | reverse complement strand
GGACTCGAACCCTCGACCTCTGCGATGTGAACGCAGCGCTCTAACCAACTGAGCTATGCTTGCTTGCTGATTGCGAGAGGTATTATAGCATAGTGTTTTGAAAAAAGCAAGCGATTTTCGCAAAAAGTGAAAAAAGTTTTCGGGGCTGCAAAAAGGGAGCGTCGGCGCGGCGCTCCCTTTGCATGAATCATGTATAGGACAGCTTCTGAACCAGCTCGTAGGCCTGCTTGACAACCGTCTTCAGACTGCCGACCCTGTCGCAGTCGCCGACGAAATACACGGCGGCCCCCCTGCCGGTCTTCTTCAAATGTTTGCCGTCCGCCGCGTTGAAGCGCCCGTCCGGCGTATACCCGACCGAAAGGATCACGGTATCGGCGGGCAGCGTCTTTTGTCCCTGCGGCGAGCGGATCACAACGCCCTCGTCCGTGATCGCTTCGACCGTGGATTCAAGATGGGCGGGCACCTTGTGATAACGCAGAAGCTCACGCAGCATGGTGGAATTCGCCATGCAGATGCCTCTTGCGCCGACAAGGTACTTCGTCATTTCCACAACTTCGGGGTGCTTGCCCTGCAGCGCCAGCTCATAGGCGATCTCGCAGCCGGTGAGTCCGCCGCCGACGATGACCACCTTGTCGCCGGCTTCCGTCTTTCCGCTCAAAAAATCCGTTGCCGTCACCGCGCGTTCCGCACCGGGGATGCGCAGCGTGCGCGCCGACGCGCCGGTTGCAACTACCACGACGTCGACATCGAGCGCGTCAAGATCGGCGATTTCAGTGTTCATATGCAGCACTGTGTCGGTCGCCTTCAGCTGACGCTCATACCAGGCGAGCAGCTCCTTGTCCTTCTCCTTGAACGACATGGCGGCAGCCGCCACGAACACGCCGCCGAGGCGGCCGGTCTTTTCATAGAGCGCTACCTTGTGCCCGCGCTTTGACGCCTGAATGGCGACCTCCATGCCGCCGATGCCGCCGCCGACCACGGCGATCTTCTTGGGGTGCACGGCAGGCGCTTTGGAATACTTCGTCTCGTTATTTGTCCAGGGGTTCAGCACACAGCGGCCCATTTCCACGTGCAGCGGGTCGATGTCGGTCCCCTGCCCGTTCATGCCGTTGAACGGCAGACACGCGCCGTGGCAGGAAATACAGGGCCGGATATCATCCGGACGGTCTTCCTTGATCTTCGTGATGAACGCCGGGTCGCAAAGAAGCTGACGTCCCACGCCCATGGCGTCGATTCTGCCGGCGGCAATCGACGCTGCCGCCGCGTCGGGCTGCATCCGCCCCGCGCAGACGACCGGCTTTGTCGTGAACTGCTTGATGTGCTCCACATAGGAGAGATTCAGATTCAGCGGTGCGTAGACCGGCGGGTGCGCCCAGTACCAGGCGTCATAGGTGCCGTTGTCACAGTTGAACAGATCATAGCCCGCTTCTTCCAAAATGCGGATCGCCTGTTCCGATTCCGCAAGCGTGCGGCCGACCTCCTCGAAATCTTCGCCTGGCACGGCGCCCTGATTGAAGCCGCGCGTCATGGAGCAGACGGAATAGCGCAGCGAAACGGGAAAGTCTTCCCCGCAGACCTTCTTAATTTCACGCACGATCTCGCAGGCAAAGCGCAGGCGATTTTCCAGACTGCCGCCGTAGGCGTCCGTGCGGTGATTGGTGTAGGGCATGGCGAACTGGTCGAGCAGATAGCCCTCGTGCACTGCGTGGATTTCCACGCCGTCGACACCTGCATCTTTGCAAAGCTTTGCGGTCTGACCGAAGGCATAGACAAACTGATGAATCATGGCTTCGGTCATGTGGTCCATTTTGACGTCCGGCGCCCAGACGTTGGGTTCGTCCGGATCGGGCGCGGACCACCACCATCTGGACATAACCACTTTGGAAGAGAGCGTTTTCAGAACCCCCGGCTTCACAAAGGGCTTGAGCAGCTGCGGCAGAATCATCGACCGCCCGGCGCCGGCGCTGAGCTGGAAGAAGATCTTTGCCCCGCTGTCGTGGATTTCCCGGATCAGCGGCTTGACCGGTTCAAACACCGCGGGATGCTTATAGATCCACTTTTCGCCGAGAATGCTGATCAGCGGAATCAGCCCCGGAATGAACAGGCCGATATTGTTGTCCTTGCGGTCGCGGTAAAAGGCGTCGATCCCCTTGACAAAGCCGCGCTTGGCCTCCCACTGGATCATGTTGGTGCCTTCCATCGGCAGCATGACGATGCGGTTTTTGATTTCAACGTTTCCGACCTTCCAGGGTTGGAACAGCGGTTCATATTTCGGGTTCATGTTTATTTCCTCCTGTAAAATACTCCTAAAATTCCTATTTTACAAATTGATTATATCGAAAAAGCATGAACTTTTCAACCATTCAGAGGAATAAAGCCCATGCAAGTGATATTGTGCCTTGCGGCACAGTGATATTGATCCTTCGGATCAGCGATATTTTGCGGCGATGCCGCAAAACGATATGATATTCGCCATCCAAACTGCGCGCAGCGCAATATCACTCGGCAACAGCCGAATATCGCTGCGAAGCAATATCGCTCGCCGAAGGCGAATATCGTTGAAAAAAGCACGCTTCCGCGTGCTTTTTTCCTTGGTTAAAGATTGCTATTTCAACAAAATCTGGGTTATCGTTAAATTTCGTAACGCTGAAAAGCACTTATATTCAAGGAAATCAAACGTATTTTGAAAAAACGTTTACGTATCGGCTATCAAAGGTAACAGATGTAATTCTCGAAAAAGGAATCTCAAACGGTTCCTCCTGCCAAATGCCGTCTGCATCAAAATGCCGAAAT
>CACYCR010000005.1 GCA_902772935.1 Oscillospiraceae bacterium | reverse complement strand
TATATATACAGCATATATTATAATAAAACCGGCGCATGAAATCAAGAACAAAACGGAAAAATATAGAAAAACTTAAGTTTTTTCGTCTCGCTGCGGCAGGGAAAAGCGTTCCCGCAGCCGTCCGATCGCCTTCTTCTCGATCCGCGACACATAGGAACGCGAGATGCCGAGCTCCTTTGCAATCTCGCGCTGGGTCATCTCCCGCGTCTGATAAAGGCCGTAGCGCTTGATCAGGATCTCCTTTTCGCGGGGATCCTCCATCTCGCTCAGATAGGCGTACAGCTGCCGCGACTTCTGCTTGAGGTCCAGATCGTCCGCAATCGTGTCGTCCACGCTGATGAGATCCATCAGCGAAAGCGGGCTGCCGTCCTTATCGGCCTCCATCGGTTCGGTCAGGCTGACCGTGCCCGCCGTGCGCCGCAGCGCGCGGAAATGCATGAGAATCTCGTTTTCGATGCACCGCGCCGCATAGGTCGCCAGCCGGGTGCCCTTGTCCGGGTCAAACGAGTCGATCGCCTTGATCAGGCCGATCGTGCCGATGGAAACCAGATCGTCCTGGTCGCCCCCTGCGGCGTAGTATTTCTTGATGATATGCGCCACGAGGCGCAGATTGTGCTCGATCAGCAGCGCACGCGCCTGTTTGTCGCCGGTCGCCCTGAGCTGCTGCAGCAGCGCGCGTTCCTTTTCAGCGGGAAGCGGCGGCGGAAACGACGACTGCTGCCGTAAATGCAGCGTGAAAAAAAGAAG
Organism: Oscillospiraceae bacterium; assembly: GCA_902772935.1. Taxonomy (GTDB): domain Bacteria; phylum Bacillota; class Clostridia; order Oscillospirales; family Acutalibacteraceae; genus UBA6857. Next base: position 1,458 of record CACYCR010000005.1, on the reverse strand, counting down.
CTGGGAAAAGATCTGCCGGAACAATTCAAACATCAAAACCACCTCGGTCCATTCTATGACCGGGATGCGGGGAAAAGACATCTTCAGTATGCGCCGGAGCGGGCGGGAATAAACGACGGTTGCCGCACATATGGCCGGATTCTTGCGTCTTTTTTGCAAACGATGGTTTACAAGCGGAAAAAGCGGTGTTATAATGAATCAAACGATTCAGGAGGAAATGACGATGAAAGCCAAGCGCATATGCTCGATCCTGCTTGCCGCGGCCGTTCTTTTTGCAGCGCTCCTGCCCGTCTGCGCCGCCGACAAGACCTACAGAAACGTCATCATCATGATCGGCGACGGTATGGGCGAAAACCACCTGCATCTCGCCGAGCAATACGGACACACCCTGTTTATGAATACGCAGTTTGATCTGCGCGGGCAGTCCAGAACCCGGTCGATGTCCCACGACATCACAGACAGCGCCGCAGGAGGCACGGCGCTTGCCTGCGGTGTGCGCATTATCAATCAGACGGTCGGCGTTTACGGCGCCGACCCGCTCGGCGCGTTTGTCTGTCCGGCTTCGTTCACCGAGGTCGCAGCCGAGCACGGCATGCGCACCGGCATTGTGACAACAGACAAGAACAACGGCGCAACGCCCGCCGCATTCTCCGTCCATGTGCTGTATCGCAAGCAGTATGAAAAGATCTCACAGCAGCAGCTGAACACGACATTTGATCTGATCTGGGGCGCAGAAGACGGTTACGTCACCCCGCAAAACGCCGCGGAACACGGCTTCACCTTCGTTTCAAACAAGGAAGAGATGGAAGCGCTGAAGCCCGGCAGCCGCAGCTTCGGACAGTTCAGCGGAGAATTCTGGCGTGCGGTTGTTCCGGAAGAAAGCGACGCGCCCAGTCTTGCCGAGATGAGCGTCAAAGCCATTGAACTGCTCAACAAAGACAACCCGAACGGCTTTTTCCTGATGATTGAAGGCGCGCACATTGACAAAAGCTCCCATCGTTCCCAAAAGAGAAGAGCGGATTTTGACAACAAGAGGGAATCCGTTGTTGACGCTGTTGTCGGTTTTGACAACGCAGTCCGTGCAGTCGTCGACTTTGCGCGAAAAGACGGCCATACCGCGGTTCTCGTCACCGCCGACCATGAGACCGGCAACCTGATGAAGGATTCCGACGGCGTATATCGTTACCACACCGACGAACACACCTGCAAGAACGTTCCCGTCTTTGTCTTCGGCGCAACCGGCCTGTTCAAGCGCGGCGAAAGAATTGCAAACTATACCATTCCGCGCCGGCTGGCCAGACTGTTGGGCTGGAACAAGCGCGACTTCCCGCGGACGCAGGACGGGTCCTTTACGGCAAAAGTAAAAAGCAAGCTGCCGATCGCAGCATAAGAAAAGAGACGAGGCGGAAGAAGCACACTCCGCCTCGTCTCTATTTATCCGTCCAGCTCCGGGGTTTC
>CACYCR010000004.1 GCA_902772935.1 Oscillospiraceae bacterium | reverse complement strand
GTCAATGATCTGATAATGATAATTCGTCCACAGAGAATCATGCATGTTGTACTTTTGAAACAGCGCCACGGCTTCGTCCACATCGGCGCAGGTGTCAAGTACGGCCCGGATCATCGCGGTCGTTGTGATGTCCTTTTTGCCGGGTTCCTTCTGGTTGGTGGCTTTTGCTCTCAGCTGCGAAACCGCAATCGCAAGTCCCTTCTCATTCATGCCGTCCACACAGCAGTAGGGGGCCAGAAGCGCCCGGTACCTGTTGAGGCGGTGAAGCCGCAGGGCGTTGCCGTAAGCCATAAAATTGGTGTCGACGACGGAAACGGAAGCGTATCCGCGGTCGGGATGCGTCCAGACAACAAAGCAGGGCGCGGTTTTGAAATCAAAGTTCCTCGCCAGCAGATGGTTCCCTTCCGGCGTATACGCTTCAAACGTTGTGCAGCCCGCGCCCTGATCCGTGCCGGGCTTGAACAGGCGCAGCCCGAGCGTCAGAGCATCCGCCGCAAAGGCCGTCAATTCGCCGATGGAAGACACGCCCCTGTTCAGAAGCTCCGGCAGATGATAATCGTTCCGGTAATCCAGCAGACAGATGTTGTCGTCCAGCTTTTTTAAGGAACGCAGGGTCGCCGATTTATTCTTTCTTAAGCTATGTAACCTTTGTATCATGCGCAAATCCCTTTCCTGTTTGTTTTTATAATTATACACCGCTTTCAATGATTTTTCAACTCGCAAAGGCGCATATGATTCCTGGCTTTTTTGCGTCAACCGTCCCTGCGGCACCGGCATGACGTTGGCTTTGTGAAACGCAGCTTTCCGTGTAAACAGAAGGGGATAGATTATTACATAAAAACAGGTACAATAAACGCTTGCGCTGTCCGGAGACCTTGGACGGACAGGACCTTCCGTTCCTGCGCGATTTCGGACGGTGTTTTTGCCTGCCAACCGTTCCGGTGCCTTTGGACGAAACGTACAATGCGTTCGTTCTTTTTTGTGGAAAATGCTGCTGTACATCCGGCGCTTGTTATGCTACAATTGCCTTGGTGGTATGACCACCGAGGAGGAACCCTTATGAAGCAAAGTCTGACCGAGCAGGTCGTTGAAAAGCTCAAGTTTTCCATTCTTTCCGGTGCCTACGCGCCGGGCGACCGGCTGCCGACGCTGCGCGATATGACCGAACTGTATGAAGTCAGCCGTTCTGTTGTCAACGCGGCGGTGGTCGAGCTGGAAAGCAACGGCTACATCAAAATCGTGCCGACCAAATGGATTGAGGTGGCCGACTGGAAAGCCGAGGGCAACCTGTCGATTCTGTCGGATCTGGTCCGGTTCGGTTTGCTGGACAAAAAGCAGCTCGACGATCTGCTGCAGGCGCGCCGCTTTCTGGAGCTGGAATGCGTCAGACAGGCGTGCGCCCACGCTTCACCGGAGGCAATCGGCAGACTGTTTGCCCTGATTCTGGAAGAGGAGACGGAAACCGACCCGAAAACGCGCAGCCGCTATGATCTGCGGTTTCACTATATGATCTGCAGTATGAGCGGCAACATGGTCTACGGCATTATCATGAACGCGTTTGAAGACAGTTCTTTTCCGCTGATCGAATTGTTCTATCACGACCCCGCGGTATCCGGGTTCGTTTTGGAAAAGCACAAACAGATTGCGCAGGCGATCAAAGACAAAAAGGCAACCGAAGCCGAAACTCAAATGCGGCTTTTATTGGAGCACGGAGAAAGCATTTTAAAAAAGCTGTTGCAAAGGAGGTCCTGAACTTGGCAGCAAAATATGAAAACGCCGTGAAACAACCCGGCAAGCTGAGCCCCCGCGTCAAGTGGCTGCGCGACTATTATTTCGCGGGCACCAGACGCAAATGGAACAACGAGTATAACCCCTACACGACCGGCACGCCCTGGGACACCCAGTTCGATGAACTGACCTATTACATCGTGCCGGAAACCTACACCTTCTTGCCGACGTTCACCCAGTCGTTCAAGCAGATCTCGCAGGTCGTCCCCGTGGACGACGCGTTCTGGAAGAAATCGCTGGTGGAGCGCAAGGCGGACTTCACCAAAAAGTGCGTGGTGGACTATCTGCCGATGGAAATTCTGCCCGGCGATCTGCTGTGCGGCGCGCGGTTCAACATGATGTATTCCATGTGCCTGACCGAAGCGCAGCAAAAGGAGCGCGACAAGCTGGTGCTGGAAGCGCGCAAAAGCATGCTCTGGCTGTTCGACCACGGCTACGGCAACAGCGGCGCGACCAGCGGCCACCTGATCCCCGATTACAAAAAGATCATCGACAAGGGCTTCAAGGCGGAGTATGAATACCTGCAGGGCCTGTATGACGCGCTGCCGCAAAGCGACAAAGACGGCGGCAAGGGCGCCCAGCTGCGGGCGATGATGACCGCTTGCACCATGCCGAAGGAACTGGCCGAAAAGTATTCCGCCTTCTGCAAGGCAAAGGCGGAAACCTGCAAGGATCCGAAACGCAAAGAAGAACTGCTTGTGATGGCGGCCAACACCGCAAAGGTGCCCTGGAACGGCGCCGAAAACTTTTATGAAGCGGTGCAGTCGCTGTGGCTGACCCACATGCTGATTATGTCGGACGAAAAGTATCCCGGCCCGGGCGTCTCGTTCGGCCGGATCGACCAGTATCTCTATCCCTATTACAAAAAGTCCATCGCCGACGGCATGAGCGAAGACTTTATGAAAGAGATCCTCGGCTGCTTCTGGTTCCATTGCAACACCGCCTATGACGCGCAGATCCGCGTG
>CACYCR010000003.1 GCA_902772935.1 Oscillospiraceae bacterium | reverse complement strand
GCGCAAATCCGCCTTGGGCCGCCTTTGTCTGATCGGATGCACCTTTCTGTGGGGAACCTCTTTCGTTGTGCTCAAAAGCGCGCTGGATACAATGCCGACACTCTGGATCCTCGCGATCCGCTTTCTCGGAGCCGCTCTGCTGATGACGCTGTTGGGATTCAGAAAGCTGAAAAAACTGGATCAGAACTACTGGAAGGGCGGCGCCGTCATGGGCGCGTTTCTCACGGCTGCCTATATCATTCAGACCTATGGTCTGGTTTATACCACACCGGGCAAAAACGCGTTCCTGACGGCAACCTACTGTGTGCTGGTTCCGTTTCTCTGGTGGGTCATTCGACGCCAGAAGCCGGAACGCTCCCATGTGATTGCCGCCGTTATCTGTTTTGTCGGTATTGGGCTTGTTTCCCTGCAGGAGCATTTGACGGTCAATCCGGGTGATCTCATCACGCTCTTTTGCGGTATGTTTTACGGGCTTCACATCATTGCGACTTCCGTTTATGCAAAAGGCCGTGACGCCGTCCTATTAAGCATGGTGCAGTTTCTGACAGCGGCAGTCATCTGTTTTGCGCTAGCGCCGTTCGTTTCGCCGTTTCCGGCGCAGGTGCCATCTGACACATGGCTCCGCATCGCGTATCTGTGCATCATGTGTACCGGAGTCTGTTTTTTGCTGCAAACAATCGGGCAGAAATACACACCCGCCAACGAGGTCGCGATTTTTCTCACGTTGGAATCGGTCTTTGGCGCTGCCATCTCTGTGCTGTTCTTCCATGAGAAACTGACATTCCAGGTGTTTTGCGGATTCGTGCTGATCTTTCTTGCCGTTTTGATTTCAGAAACAAAACCTGCATTCCTGCAGAAAAAATGAGGTGCTGATATGAAGCGAATTTTGCTGATTGCAACCGGCGGAACCATTGCCTGCAAAGACGCAGGGGAGGGGCTTACGCCGCAGCTCACTTCTTCGGATCTCATGGCACTTGTTCCGGAGTTGGATCAGATCTGTCTGGCAGATGCCGTTCAGCTGATGAATCTGGACAGTACAAACATTTCATCCACTCATTGGCTTGAAATGGCTGTCTGCATTCAAAAGCACTACGATCAATATGACGGTTTTGTGCTTACACACGGCACCGATACCATGGCCTATACCGCGGCGGCGCTGAGCTATCTGATTCAAAACAGCCGAAAGCCGATTGTCATTACCGGCGCGCAGCAAAGCATTTCCAACCGCGACACGGACGCGAGAGAGAATCTGCGGGATGCGTTTCTGTATGCGTCCGATGATCAGGCCTGCGGTGTGCATATCGTTTTCGATCACAAAGTCATTCTCGGAACGCGCGCCAGAAAGATGCGCACCAAGAGCTACAACGCATTTGAGAGCGTGGATTGGCCGGAGACCGCCATCATCCGCAATCGAAAGCTGGTTTATTATCTTCCCAGTCGGCCAAATGCAGAAACACGGTTTTATGATGCCATGGGTTGCGGCGTCTTTGTGTGGAAACTCGTTCCCGGTTCTGACGCGAATGTCTTTCAGGCGCTTAAGCCGCTTTGCCGCGCGCTCGTTTTGGAGGGCTTCGGCGTCGGCGGACTTCCGCAATACGGCGGGCAGGCGTTTTACGATGCTGTGAAGGACTGGATTCGTTCCGGCCGAGTCATTATCATGACTACGCAAGTCCCGTTCGAGGGCAGCGACATGGAGGTTTATCAGGTCGGCCAGAAGGCGAAACGGGAGCTTGGCCTCATTGAGGCCTTTGGCATGACGACGGAAGCGGTGGTCACAAAGCTGCAGTGGATTTTGGGTCAGACTGAAGACAGCGAAAGCATTCGAAGGTTGTTTCAGACGCCGATTGCATACGATCGTATTTTTGATTGATACAGGCGATGTCCGCTATTCGGACATCGCCTTTTCACGTATATTTCGTCTCTTCCATAGAATGACCCGAAGCGCGCTTAAGGTTATTGGAAGGGAGGGAGCGGTTTTGCACATCGAGATACAAAAGGTTTCGATGACGTACCAATCCCCGGATGGAGAAGTGGAAGCCCTTCGGGACGTGAGTTTCACGATTCCGGAGGGCGCCTTTCTGAGCATTGTCGGTCCTTCCGGATGCGGGAAATCCACGTTGTTGTCTTTGATGGCAGGACTGGAAGAGCCAACCGCAGGACAGATTCTTCTTAACGGCGTTCCCGTTTCCGGTCCTGCAAAAAGCGTCGGACTGATGCCGCAAAAGGACCAACTCTTTGAATGGCGTACGATCTGGAAAAATGTTCTGCTAGGGCCGGAAATCCGAAAAGAAAAGACGGAAGATGTGAAGAATGCAGTGCGTGCCATGCTGGATCAATATATGCTGCGCGGCTTTTCACAAAAGCAGCCCTCACAGCTCTCAGGCGGAATGCGGCAGCGCTGCGCGCTAATCCGCACATTGGCGCTTGCGCCGGAGGTTTTGCTCTTGGATGAGCCGTTTTCTGCGCTGGATTATCAAACGCGCCTTGCAGTCTCAGACGACATTGCGCAAATCATTCGCAGAACAGGAAAAACGGCCGTGATGGTGACGCATGATATTTCCGAAGCCATCGGCATGTCCGATCAAATTGTTGTGCTCAGTCAGCGTCCCGG
>CACYCR010000002.1 GCA_902772935.1 Oscillospiraceae bacterium | reverse complement strand
TGGCAAGGCCGGTCTGCAGGTCGATGTGACCGGAAGACAGCACGACGATGGCGGTCATGGTGCAGACGACGAACGTGTCGAAGAACACCTCAAAGATGCCCCACATGCCCTGACGGACAGGCTCTTTGACGTTGGAGGAGGAGTGGACCATGACGGAGGAGCCGAGGCCGGCCTCGTTGGAGAAGACGCCGCGCTTGCAGCCCTGGGTGATGACCTGGCTGACGGCGATGCCGACCGCGCCGCCGACGGCAGCCTTCACGCCGAAGGCGAACTTGAAGATGGCGGCGAACATGGCGCCGACGTTGCGGAAATTCATGACGCAGATGACGAGTGCGCCGATGACATAGATGACCGACATGAACGGGACCACGCGCTCCGCGAAGGAGGCGATGCGCTGCAGACCGCCGAGGATGATGAGGGCGGCAAGGATCATGAGCGCCACGCCGATGAGGATGCTGATGACGGGGATGCCGCCGACGCTGCCGAGCGCGAGCGGGTCCGGAATGAAGGCGGACTGGATGTTGAGGGTGATCTTGTTGACCTGCCCCATGTTGCCGATGCCGAAGGAGGCAAGGATGGCAAAGACGGCGAACAGAACGGCGAGGATCTTACCGACCCATTTCATGCCCTTCTTTTTGCCGAGACCGTCCGCAAGGTAGTACATCGCGCCGCCCGACCACTCGCCGTCCTTGTTGCGGCGGCGGTAATAGATGCCGAGGACGTTTTCCGAATAGTTGGTCATCATGCCGAGAAACGCGGCGACCCACATCCAGAAGACGGCGCCCGGGCCGCCGAGGACGATGGCGGCGGAAACGCCCGCAATGTTGCCCGTACCGATCGTTGCGGCGAGGGCGGTGCAGAGCGCCTGAAACTGCGAGATGGTTTTCTTGTCGGTTTTCTGCCGCGAGGCGCTGCCTTTGCCGAAGATGCTGCCGATGGTCTCTTTCCACCAGTGCGCAAGGTGGGAGACCTGGAAAAAGCGGGTGGCAACGGTCATGATGACGCCGGTACCGATCAGCAGAACAAGACCGATCTTGACCCAGACAAAGCCGTTGACGGCGTCGTTGAATGCGGCGAGGTTTTCGAAGAAGTTTTGCATGGGAACCATTTCCTTTCTTGATACGCAACAGCGCAGAGATAAAAAAACGAACCGTGCGAAATGCGCGGCTCGTACAGAAATCGGTCAAAGCCTGCCGAAGGCAGCCGAAGGGCAGTCCTGCAGCAGAAAAATAAACTTTGTCCTTTTGCCTGAGAGATTCACGCCTTGCGCTTTCACCTTCGGCACTGCGGGCAAACCGCAGCTTCTCCAAAGTCCCGTCCGCTTGCAGTCCGGCCACTGCGGGCAAAGCCCGCACAGCAGCACCTGAGAGTTTGACTCCTTCGGTCGCGTAAAACGCATCTCCTGCAAACATCACACGGATTCATTTTTAATTGACGGTATTATAGCACTGATGCACAGAGAAATCAAGGGGAAAAACAGAAAAATTGAAAAAAGTGTGAAGAATCGCAAAGCGGGGCATCAATAGCCGAAATACGTTTTGCAGTAATCCAGCAGCGCGTTGAGCAATTCCACCGTTTTGTGCGGATCTCTGAGGAAGATGATGTGGTCGGCGTGCGGGAAGAGGATGAAGTCATACGGTGCGCCCGCCGCGTCAAAGGCGTCCTTCACAGCCTGCGCGTTGCCGGCGGGAACGGTATTGTCCTGACCGCCGTAAGCAAACAGGGACGGCATGGTGTTCGCGTTCACATATTTCACGGGCGATACAGAATCCACAACCGCCTGTGCGGAACCGTCGGCGATCATCGCTTCTGTGATCTGCGTACCGGACAGCATGGATGCCAGACGGTAGCCGGTGTCACCCCAGACGGAATAGCTCAGATCGGAGGGGCCGACCATGTTCATCGTGAACGGCAGCTCCAGCGGGAAGGTGTCTGTGCGGGCATAGGAATACAGCATGGAAATGTGGGCGCCCGAGGAGTAGCCGGACGTGGCGGCCTTTGTGATGTGCAGATCCTTTTCGTCGGAGAAGTCCTTGATCTTTTGCAGCGCCATGCCGATTTCATCCACCGTGATGAACACGTCGAAGGCATCGGCGTTCTCCCGGCTGAAGAGGGTGTAACTCATGGTTGCGGCAATGTAACCGTTGGCGGCTGCGATCTGGCAGAACGGCGCCATCTGGCTCTTATCGCCGCCCGACCAGGAACCGCCGTGGATGAACAGCAGGCAGGCGTTGTCCTCGCGTTCGAGCGCGCTGTTGGGAACATAGATGTCCATGACTTCCCGTTCTTCGGTGCCGTACGCCACATCCGTGTACACGGTGTAATCCTTCTTTGCCATACCGATCAGGGTGGAGAAAACGGTTGCCAGGGCCATGAAAAATGCGCAGAGTTTTGTAAACATAGGTTGTTCGCTCCTTTGCAATAATATTTTGTACAATTGAAGTGTATCATCTTTCCGGGCGTTTGTCAATGCCTTTTCTAACTTATTATGGCGGATGCAAAGCGCATCTGCGCACCCTACCGGGGTTGTTTTTTGCGAGGCGTGTGAATTGACTTTTCATCGGAAGTGTGGTATGCTGTGTATGCTACGTTATGCGGGCGCGTCCCGTCCACAAAAAAAGAGAGGGTAAAAAATCAGGAGGTCTATTTATGAAAAAGTTTTTCTCTGTTATCGGTATGCTCGCCGGAATCGGTATGATCGTTGTTGGTGTTCTCTTCCTCACGGGTACGTTCGGCGGTGATGCTGTCGGCTCGGTCACGGCGGAACGTTACGGCGCGACTTCTGAATACGGCTATGCGAAGTTCGGCGCAGATTTCTATACTTATGTGTCGAATAATGCTTATGTGGCCGCGAATAATGCGTATGAAGCGGCACGCACAAGCGCCGCCACGGCGAACAGGGTGACAGCGCTGACCGAACTTGTCAGATACGCAGGCGGTCTGCTGATGATCTTTTTCGGATTGTTTGGCTTTTGCGGATTCGGCGTTGCGTTTGCAGGTCCGAAGAAAAAAGGATCTGCGCCGGCAGAAACGGTTTCGCCTGCTGTACCGCAGCAGGAGGCACCCATGTATACACCGGTTACCGACGTGCCTGCAGCACCTGCGAAACAACCGGACGCGCCGTATGATGCGATGATGCAAAATGTCCCCGCGCCGGCAGTCGAGACAGAAGCACAGCCCGAAGCGGCAAATCCGCTGCAGTAATCTTCTGCACCGCACGGCTGTAAAAGCATATGCAGCAGCGCACAAAAACAGGACAGAAACAAAACCCCAACCACAACAGGCAGGAGACCCCTCCTGCCTGTTTGTCTGCCTTTTTACAACAAGCAAAACCCCGCAAAGCGTTCGCCTTGCGGGGTTCATGGAGCTGCTAACCGGATTTGAACCGGTGACCTCATCCTTACCAAGGATGCGCGCTACCGACTGCGCCATAGCAGCACACTGTTTCTTGACAGCTTTGATATTATAGCTTATGTTGCCGGAATTGTCAATGACTTTTTGAAAATTATTTTTCTGATTTTTTTCGCTGCGGCATTTTTCGACAAATGACGGACATCTATCTATGAATTTGTCAAAAGTATTGACCTGCTCTTCCTTCGCGTGTATAATATCTTTAATGAAAGATTCATAATCCGAAGAGCGAAAAGGAGACGATTCCCATGGGCAAGAAAAAGTACCCCAAAGGTATATTCATGGATGTGCCGGAATACAAGACCGCGCGTGAGTTCATCGAGTACGGCCATGTGCACGGCGGCGATCAGAAGCAGTACATCTATATGGAAACGGCAAAGAATACCCGTACCAAGAGCTTCAATGAGGTTTGGTACGACGCAACGGGCCTCGGCCAGTTTTTGTACAAGCACGGAATGGCTGAAAAGAAGGTTGCCATCCTCAGCGACAACAGCTATTACTGGATCATCTGCTTTTATTCGATCCTGACCGGCAGAAACACCGCCATCCCCCTCGACGCAAAGCTGATGGATGACGATATCATCGACATCATGGTCCGCTCGCAGTGCGACGCGATCTATTATTCAAAGGACTTTGCCGGCACCATCGAAAAGATGAAGAAGACGGACGGCGTTAATATCTCGCTCTATATGAAGATCGAAGACTTCTATGACATGATCGCCGAAGGCCACGCTTCGCTTGATGCCGGTGAGGACAGCTATCTTGATCATCCGCCCACGCCGGATACGCTTGCCGCGATCGTCTATACCTCCGGTACGACCGGCCGCAGCAAGGGCGTCATGCTGTCGCACCGCAACGTTTCCGCGTCGGTTGTCGCGTCGCTGCGTGTGCTGCAAAGCACCCACGGTATCGGCTTTTTGCCGATGAACCACACGTTTGCCTGGGCGAGCGCGCTGTTCTCTTCCAACGTTATGACCGGCTGGGGCTACATCTGCCGCAGTCTGAAGGACATCCCGAATGACATCATCACCTATCATCCGCACCAGATCGCGGGCGTCCCCCTGCTTGTGGAAACGATCTACAAGACCATCTGGCGCAAGGCGGAAAAGAGCGGTCAGGCGGAAAAGCTGCGCAAGGGCATCAAGCTCAGCAACGCGCTGCGCAAGATCGGCATCGACCGTCGCCGCAAGATCTTCAAGACAATCATCGACGGCCTCGGCGGCGATCTGGAGTACCTCGTGGTCGGCGGCGCCTATCTGGATCCGAAGATCGAAAAGGGCATGTCCGATTTCGGCATCGAGATTCTCACCGGCTACGGTACCACGGAGTGTTCGCCGGGCATCACGCTTTCCACCTTGCAGGATCACAAGCTCGGCTCCTGCGGCAAGCCGATGGCCTGCTGCGAAGTCAAGATCCATGAGCCGGACGAAGAAGGCGTCGGCGAAATCTGGGTCAAGGGCGACAACGTCATGGTCGGTTATTACGATGACCCCGAAGCGACCGCTTCCGTGTTCGAAGACGGCTGGTACAAGACCGGCGACTACGGCCGCTTTGACAAGGACGGCTTTTTGTTCTACGTCGGCCGCAAGAAGAATCTGATCGTACTCTCCAACGGCAAGAACGTTTCGCCGGAGGAGATCGAAGACAAGATCATGATCACGATCCCGTACGTCAAGGAGGTTGTGGTTTCCGATGAGGACAACATGATCACCGCGGAATTCTATCTGGATACGGACGCGCAGCCGGACGCAAAAGAGCGCATCAAGGAAGATGTGACGGCGCTCAACCGTACGCTCCCGACCTACAAGCGCATTCTCAAGGTCAAGACCCGCGACACGGAATTCCCGAAGACAACGACGCTCAAGATCAAGCGTGTGTATAAAGACTGATCCATACATTTGGCGGGTACCTGTGCGGTATCCGCCGCTTTTGAACGAAAGGAGATTGCCATGAGCAAAAAAGACGAGCGTTTTGTGATGACACACAAAGAGGGGAGCGAGCTCGGCGTGCTGCGGATGATCTACGTGGACAAGGAAACCGGCGTGAACTATTTTTTTGTCAAATCCGGTTACGGCGCAGGACTGACGCCGCTGCTCGGCGCGGACGGCAAGCCCGTTGTGACAACGGTGGAGCCGGACTATCGGTAAGGGGCACGCTTCTTGCGGGAAATAGCCCCAGGTTACTACATGAAACAGCAGGCGACCCTTTGTCGGATCGCCTGCTGATGCTTTTTATTATTTCTTCACCATGCGCAAAATCTCTTTTACCGTTTGCGCAATCTGTGTTTCACGCGGTATGGTCGCTGTGCCGTCGCCCTTTTGCTTGCCGTAGGCGCCGAAGTTTGCATGGTTGCCGCCGTCCAGTTCCACCACACGGGTGTCGGCTGCGGATTTTTGCAGCCCCTTGTCAAGCCGCTTACGTGTGAGCACTTTATCGTTGCTGCCGTAGACATAAAGCACGGGGAACGCGGCGTCGGAGAGATCGTTTGCCGAATAGGCGCCGAGCAGGATCAGACCGCTGAGCGCATCCTTGTGCGTTGCCGCAAAGTATGCAGCCATCGCGCCGCCGAGAGAATGTCCCGCAAGAAACCAGCGCGTATAGTCATACTGCGCCATCAGCGTCTTTGCCCGGTTGATCCCGAGGAAGGCATAGCCAAGCGGCATTTTTACCGCAAAGCAGTCCACGCCTGCAGCCGCCAGCGAACGCAGCAGCGGCGCATAGGCGGTCTCTTCCACCTGCGCGCCGGGGTAAAACACCAGCGCGTTTGCGTCGCCCGGTCCGTCAAACAGCACGCCGCCGCGCACGGCTTGTACCGTGACGGACGCATCCGACTGCAGATCGGCGTCTTTGGCGTGGTAGCGGTAAGGACTGCAGCAAAGCAGGGTCAGCAGCAGAAACAGCACGGCCAGCAGGGCGGCGGTGCAGCGGCTTGCCGTTGGTTTTACAGCCCGGTTGTTCAATCTTCCGTCTCCTCCGTCTTCGGCAGTACTTCCACACGCACCTTGCCGATGCGGCGGTCCTCGACGTTGAGGATGGTCAGCTTAAGGTTTTCGTATTCCACGACGTCCATGCCGCCGTTCTTCGGCAGATAGCCGAGCCGGCTGATGATGAAGCCGCCGATGGTTTCGTAATCGCCTTCGGGAATGATGTCGCCGACAAGCTCGTTGACTTCTTCAATGTTTGTTGTGCCGTCCACGGTGAAGAGGTTGTCGTTTACGGCGACGATCTCTTCGTCCTCGTCCGTGTCGTATTCATCGCGGATGTTGCCGACGATGGCCTCGAGCAGATCCTCCATGGTGACGATGCCCGCCGTGCCGCCGTACTCGTCAACGACAACGGCCATCTGGATGCGCTTTTCGCCCATCTCATTGAACAGCTCGCCGCAGTTTTTGCTGAACGGCACGTAGTATGCCTTGCGCATGACATCCTTCGGGCCCTTGTCCTTCGGCAGGGAGGAGGAGATATATTTCAGCAGGTCCTTGATATAGATGATGCCGATGATGTTGTCGGGGTCCTCGTGGAACACGGGGATCCGCGAATAGCCCTCTTCAATTGAGATCTTGACGACGTCCTTGAGCGAATCGGTATCCTCAACCGCCGTCATGTCGGTGCGGTGGGTCATGATGTCGGAAACGTCGATGTCGTCGAAGTCAAAGATGTTGTCGATCATTTCCTTCTGCTGGTCTTCAATGACGCCTTTTTCCTGGCCGACGTCGACCATCATGCGGATCTCCTCTTCCGTTACTACATCTTCGTTTGCGTTCGGGTCCAGTCCGAGGATCCGTACCACAAGGTTCGTGGAGGCGGACAGCACGCGGACGAACGGCGCCATGAGCTTTTTGAACACCAGCAGCACACCGACAACGGCGTAGGCGATCTTTTCGCTTTTCTGCATGGCAATACGCTTGGGCGCAAGCTCGCCGAGAACCAGCGAGAAATAGGAGATGACGATGGTGATCAGGACAACGGCGACGGCGCTGACAATACTTGCCGGGATGCCGGTACCGAGCTTCATGAACGCCAACGTGAGCATGGCGGCGAAGTTCGTTGCCGCCGATGCCGACGTCAGAAAGCCGGCGAGCGTGACGCCGATCTGAATCGTCGAAAGGAAGTTGCTGGGATTGTCGGTCAGCTTTTTGATCTGCCGCGCTTTTTTGTGGCCTTCCTCCGCGAGCTTGTCGATCACGTTGTCATTGAGGGAAATGATAGCGATCTCACTCATGGCGAAGAAGGCGTTGACGATGATGAGGACAAATAACAAGACGAGTTTGAGAACAAGACTGCCGGGGTCATCCATGGCGGATGATTCCTCCTTTCAAATTCGGCGCCGCAAAGCAGCAAACAGCGGTTTGCCCGTGGTGCGCCGTGGTGGGGATTGCAGTGCGCAGCCGTGCGGTTACGCATACAAATCCAAAATATTATACTACATTTTATTGAAAAGGTCAAATAAAATATGGAATTTTCTGCAAGGATGTGCTATAATACTGCGGTGAAAAAAGAAAAAGGAGGACATTTTTATGCCGTATATCAAGACAAAGACCTCAACGCCCATCACAAAGGCGCAGGAAGTTTCGCTCAAGGAAAAGCTCGGCAAGGCGATCACGACGCTCGGCAAGGGCGAGGCGTGGCTGATGTTGGAATTCGAAGACAACTGCCGGCTCTGGTTCCGCGGTGAGAACGACGACGCCATGGCGATGGTGGAGATTTCACTGTTCGGCAAAGCGGGTGCCGACCGTTACGAGAACATGACCAAGGCCGTCTGCGACATTCTGGAGGAGGAGCTCGGCATTGATCCGGAGTTCATCTATGTCAAGTATGAGGAGATCGACCACTGGGGATACAACCGCTTCAACTTCTGAAAAAACAATCGCCGTCCGACACAAAAGCCGGGCGGCGGTTTTGCTTTGTACGGGTCACGCGGCAGGAGACGGGAAACGTGGTCTGCACACTGTGACATGGCAAAAGAATGTCAGGTCACAGGCGATTCGCTAATGCTTCAGGTGGCGGTTTCGTCAAAGTAAGGGCTCGTGCTGCGATAAACGGTGAATGTGGTCTGTGCACTGTGACGTGCGTCTGCGACATGGTAGAAGAACGTCAGACGATAGGTGCCCGGCTGCAGCGGTCCACCGTAAAGTATTACCAGCGGAATCTTCTCGGTCACGGCAAGGCCGTTCATCTGTTCGTAAATCGGCTCAATGACCGCGTGGTCGAGGACGTCGAGCGCTGCCCAGCCGGTGTCGGTCTGCTGTTCGAGGAGATAGGATTCCTCCGGGTAACGGATGGTGCGGCGGGTATGGTTTTCGATTTCAAAGCGGATGCTCAGGTCATCGCTCGTGACGGGCGTTTGCACGCGCAGTGTGACGCTGTCCGGTTTTGCCGGCAGCAGCATCAGCAGCAGCGCAAGGATCGCAAGGAAGCCGTAACGGATGATATACAGGGGATTGTTTGTCGTTTCTGACATTGGAATCGCTCCTTTCGTTGTTGTGCGGCAGACAGTGCAGGCAGCCGCATCCGGAGACAACCTTCCCCGCCGAACGCCGCAAGGGAGAAGCTTGGCGCTTTTTGGGGAAGGCCGCGCGGAAAATCTTCCGCTATATAATATATGTCCCGAAGCGCCCGATTTTTACACCGTTCGTAAAATTTCTTACATTTTTTTGAAACAATTGACATCCTTCGGGAAATAGATTAGAATGACAGAGATTTGAGAGGAGGTGATCCGAATGCTTTCCGAAGAGGTGCTCGATGCGCTCGTTGCGCGGCTGTATCTGCCGATTTACAAGTTCTGCCTGCAATATGTCCGCGAGGAGGACGCCGCAAAAGAGCTGACGCAGGAGACGTTTCTGACGCTGGTGGAAAAAGCGCCAAGGCTGACGGACGACAGCCTGGATGCGTGGCTTTACGCGACGGCGCACAGGAAAATCCAGAATTATTTCAAAAAGAACAAGCGCCACCCGGTCGTTTCGCTGGACGCGATGGATGAACAGCTTGCGGATCGCCTGCTGCTGAAGTTGGAGTCCCGCTGCTTCGGCGATTGCTTTGATGTGTACCACAAGGCGCTGATCCGTCATCTGAGCAAAAGCGAAGCGCAGCTCTACTGGGAGATCTTCCGCCTCGGCAAAACGCCGGAAGCGCTCGCCGAAGAACTGGGCGTCCGGCCGGGGACACTGCGCACAAGAATTACGCGGCTCAAGAAAAAGGTGATCCGGATCATCGAAGAAGATCTTCCGGTTCCGGAAAAATAAGATGTAACTTTTGCACCCGTTGTGACATATATCATATGAGGGCGAAAATGAAAGGAGGATGCGGCGCGATGGACAAAGACCACCCGCAGTCGCCGGAGACGATGGACCGCGAAGAATTGAACCGGACATTGGACGCAATGGATACGGCCGAGCTGCTGGCACAACTGGATCGGATCGCGGATGAAAAGACAGCCGACCTGCCGCAGCTTTCCGAAGAGGCGCTGCAGGCGCAGCAGAAAGCGCTGCTTGCAACGCTGCATCTCGCCGCCGAAAAAAAGCCGAAACCGCGCCGCCGTACCGGAAAACGGATTGCCGCGGTGCTGCTGGCTGCCGTGCTGCTGGCGCTGCTGCTCGGCGGCTACACCATAGCAACCAAGCACGAGATCCGTCTGCTGCACGCGCGGGTCAGTTATGATGAAAAGGGCGTTCTTTCCGTGGAATTCGGCCGGGAGCAGGATGACCTGACCATGTCGATGGAGCAGCTGGAAACCTATATGCAGGAACACGGCTTTCCGAATGTACGCCTGCCGATGTGCTTCATCGGCGATGTGTGGCGCGCCAAGGTGAAAGCGCCGTTCGACCCGGAACGCATCGCTACGCTGGGTGTAACGATTACGAACGGTACGCAGACGTATGAACTGTTGGTGCTGCGCAGCGACACTTCGGCAATCATGCATGGGCATAAGTATCCCGGCGTCCAAAACACCGAATCCGTGGACGCAAACGGCCGCACGGTGTATGTGTTCGATTACGGCGACGCCGTGATGCTGCAGTGGTTTGATACAATGCCCGACGGCGTATACGAGTACTCGATCAATGCGCATGAACCGTATGCGGATATGCTGGCGCTTGCGAAGACAGTCTGAATGTGAACTTGACAAGACGATACGGTCTCCCGTATCGTCTTCCTTTTTTGCTCTGCAGGCCCGGACGGCGGCGCGCCCCGCCTGCGCTTTGCGCAGCGAGGCGTTTGCCGGGCAAACGCCTCCGGCACGGCTGCGCCGTGCGCGGGGCGCG
>CACYCR010000001.1 GCA_902772935.1 Oscillospiraceae bacterium | reverse complement strand
CCGGTTGCCGCGCAGCGCTTCAATGGAATTGATACCCATGCCGCCCATGATCTCTTTGATCTCATGCTGCCAGGCCGTCATCAGGTTAACAAGTCTCCTTGTGCCGTTTTCCGGGTTCAGACGCTTCACAAGATCCGGTCTCTGCGTCGCGATGCCCCAGTTGCATCTGCCGCTCTGGCAGGTGCGGCACAAGTGACAGCCGAGGGCAAGCAGCGCCGCTGTGGCAATATAGCAGGCGTCGGCACCGAGCGCCACAGCCTTGACCACATCCGCTGCCGAACGGATACTGCCGCCCACGACCAGCGAAACGTCGTTGCGGATGCCCTCGTCCCTGAGGCGCTGATCCACTGCGGCAAGCGCAAGTTCAATCGGGATACCCACATTGTCGCGGATGCGGGTCGGCGCAGCGCCTGTGCCGCCGCGGAAGCCGTCAATGGCAATGATGTCCGCGCCGGAACGCGCAATGCCGCTGGCGATGGCCGCAATGTTGTGAACGGCCGCGACCTTGACAATGACCGGCTTTTGGTAATCTGTTGCCTCCTTCAAAGAATAGACCAACTGCCGCAGATCTTCAATGGAATAGATGTCGTGGTGCGGCGCGGGCGAAATCGCGTCCGTACCTTCGGGAATCATGCGCGTGCGCGATACGTCGCCGACGATCTTTGCGCCCGGCAGATGTCCGCCGATGCCGGGTTTTGCGCCCTGTCCCATTTTGATCTCGATCGCAGCGCCGGCGTTCAGATAGTCCTCATGTACGCCGAAACGACCGGATGCGACCTGTACGATCGTGTGCGCTCCAAACGGATAAAAGTCCTCGTGCAGACCGCCCTCGCCGGTGTTGTAAAGAATACCGGATTCGGTTGCCGCACGAGCCAGGGAGGCGTGCGCGTTATAGCTGATGGAGCCGTAGCTCATGGCGGAAAACATGACCGGCATGGACAGTTCCAGTT
The DNA here is from genome assembly GCA_902772935.1 of Oscillospiraceae bacterium. GTDB lineage: Bacteria > Bacillota > Clostridia > Oscillospirales > Acutalibacteraceae > UBA6857. The sequence goes on along the minus strand of CACYCR010000001.1, from coordinate 1,321 downwards.
GCGGATCCAGACTGCAAACAAGGTTTCCCTGTGCGTCACGCTGCATCTTCTTTGGCTTTTTACCGAGGAACACGCGCGTTTCCATCGGTTCGCGCAGCGGGTCAATCGGCGGATTGGTCACCTGTGACGCATTGATCAGAATGCGGTCCCAATAGACGGGCAGTTCCTTGGGATTGCCCATGGAGGACAGAAGCACGCCGCCGGTGTTCGCCTGTTTATAGATTTCACGAATGGTGTCGTTCTGCCAGTTTGCATTTTCACGCAGGCGGCAGTCGCTTTTCACGATTTTCAGCGCGTGGGTCGGGCACAGCGACACGCACCGCTGACAGTTGACGCATTTGCTTTCGTCCATGCGAAACACGCCGCGCGTTTCGTCAAAGGCGTGCACGTCATTGGCGCATTGGCGCTCACAGACGCGGCAGGCAATGCAGCGGCTTTCGTTGCGAACAACTTCAAATTCCGGCGTCAGATACAACGGATTCATCAATATGCACCCTCCTTTACGCGGACGATGACCGGCTCACCGCCGGCAGGCGACCAGACGTTTTGCACCTGCGGCGCCATCACACGAATGGCAGCTTCCTCACTGGCGATGAACACCTTGTCGTCCTGTTCGCCAACGACCATGGAACGCAGCTTCAGCCGGTCGTTCAGCGCCATCAGGCCGCCGGAAAACCCGAGCACAATGGAAAACGGACCGGTGATCAGAAGACTCGGAAACACCTTGCGCAAAAAGGCGGCGGTTTCGCGTTCGCGCGCGGACGCCTTCGCATCAATGGTGTTCCAGAACGGCACAGCGATTACCGCGGCGGCTTCCCGGAGCGTCAAGCCCTGCCTGCGGACAAGGTAGTCCAGAATGTAAGTGATGACTTCCGTATCGGTTTGCAGCGTGCATTTGTAACCGAACATCTCCATAAAACGGCGATTCGCGTCGTAGGAGGAGATTTCGCCGTTGTGGACTACGGAATAATCAAGCAGCGAAAACGGGTGCGCGCCGCCCCACCAGCCGGGTGTATTGGTCGGATAACGGCCGTGCGCCGTCCAGCAGTAGCCTTCGTATTCGTCGAGCCGGTAAAACGTGCCGACGTCCTCCGGATAACCGACAGCTTTGAACGAGCCCATGTTTTTTCCGCTGGAAAAGACGTAAGAGCCGGAAAGCTTTGTATTGATCTCCATCACCGCGCGCATGACATATTCCTTTTCGTCCACCTGCATGGCAGCAACGGCAGATTGCAGCGGCGAAGCAAAATAGCGCCAGATCATCGGCGCGTCTGTGATCGCCGGCGTCTGCCTTGTGGGAATCCGTTCCGCGTGCACAAGT